>NZ_FPCB01000030.1:0-100771 GCF_900116815.1 Methylobacterium sp. 174MFSha1.1
CCGTCGCCGAAGCCGACCGCGAGCGGCGCGCCGTGGCGGGCGCCGATCAAAAAGTCCTCCTCGCCGGCGAACAGGAAGGCGAGGGCGAAGGCGCCGCGCAGGCGCGGCAGGGCCGCCTCGACGGCGGAGAGGGGCTTAAGGCCCTGGCGCATCAGGTGGCTGACGAGCTGGGCCACCACCTCGGTGTCGGTCTCGGTCTCGAAGACGCAGCCCTCGGCGGCGAGCTCGGCCTTCAGTTCGCGAAAATTCTCGATGATGCCGTTATGCACCACCGCCAGACGCTCGGTGGCGTGCGGGTGGGCGTTGGTCTCGTTCGGCCGGCCGTGGGTGGCCCAGCGGGTGTGGCCGATGCCGATCGCCCCGGCGAGCGGGTTCTGCAGCAGCTTGAGCTGGAGGTTCGACAGCTTGCCCTCGGCGCGGCGGCGCTCCAGCCGGCCGGCTTCCAGGGTGGCGATGCCGGCAGAATCGTAGCCGCGGTATTCGAGCCGGCGCAGCGCGTCGACCACCTGTCCCGCCACGGCATTCCGGCCGACGATTCCCACGATCCCGCACATGCTCACCACCTCACGTCTCGCTCGCAGAGTGTCCCACTGCGGGACGCCCCCGCCCTTATGCGGAGCATTGCGGCAGGATTTCTGCCGTAGGACTCTTTTGTTCGCGCGATTTATGCCGCGGCCGCTCGTCGGAGCGATCAGAGCGTATTGTGTATGCGAGGTGTTCCACCACATTCTGAAAGCCGCTTACTTTATGGTCCCGGAATGGGGTGGTGCGGATCGATCTTGAATCGGTCTGGGTCTTTTGGTCCAGGCCTGACAGATGGTTTGGAACGGTGTCTTCCAGCGCAGTGCGTTGAGGTGCTTGGCGAAGTTGTAGGCCGTCACGAAGGCCGACACATGCGCCTTCAAGCTGTGTAAGTTTGCGCCAATTCGCGACGGTCTTCGGGTTCAGACCATACTGGGCGGCAAGGGAGCGGCTACTTTCTTTCGACGCTTGGAGCTCGACTCGAATACGCAGCGTCGTGCGGGCGCTACCGTGAAGAACTCCTGCCATAGTGCATCCTCCGACTGGCGGCCCGGCGCCGATAATGCTCCATCACACTCCGGGACTGCGCACCTAGGTCGCTAAGGTTGAGGCCAAGAACGTACATCCGATTAATGCGGCCACGAGTCGCCTCGGCCACGCGGCGATCTGAGAGGTTCTTGGCGACCAGCCGCCAGGGTACCTCGGCCGGGCGGCCGCGGGAGGAAAACGACGCCAAGAACCGCGTGTTGGTGAACTCGGTGCCGAGTTCATCCCTCAGTCGCAGGTAGGCATTGCCCCGCGGGAACGCGGCTCGCGCCACAGCGGCGGTCTGGCTGGGAACCTTGGCAGGAAAGCTTGGATGCGGTGACATGAGGAGTCCCCGCAAGCGTCGGATTACGCTGTCACGTGAACGAGCTAACCAGACAAAAGGATTCACCACCAGTATCCAATCCGGGGCAATCCCAGTCTGCGACCCACAGCCGGTTGGGCTCGTCAGCCGCAAAGCTGCGGTCGACCAGGTCCGGGGCCGGCCAAGCCTCCTGGTCGCGCTGCGTCGTCACCGACCCGCCGCGGCGATGGCACGCCCCGACCAGACCCGCCTGTCGCATCAGCCGGGCGATGCACTTGCGGCTGTGGGCGTCGCCCTGCTCACGCAACTCTGCCTGGACCCGTGGCGAGCCGTAGGTCTGGCGCGAGCCCAGGTGGATCGTGCGGATGCGCCGGAGCAGCACCTCGTCCGCCTGAGCCCGCGCCGAGAGGGGACGGCCGGACCAAGCGTAGTACCCGGCCTTCGAAACGCCCAGCACGCGCGCCATGACGGCGCTCGGGAAATGCGCCTGGTTCGCGCTCATGAACCGGAAGATCCCGACGGCAGAACTCCGGTCTCGCGCGCAAACCAGGCTGTCGCGCTCCAGCTTCAACTGACGGTTCTCGCGCCGCAGCCGAAGGAGTTCATCGCGCTCGCTCGCCGACAGGGCAGCCTCCACGGTAGGAGGCTTCACCTCCCGGCGGCCTTCCAGTTGGTCGGCCTCGGCCACCCAGTTGCGGATGGCTTGGGCCGACGGTCCGAACTCACGGCGAGGTCGGTCGGATCGCGTCCGGCGCGGACCAACTCGACCATCTGGCGGCGGAACTCCGCCGGGTACGGGGGACGGGTTCTCGGCATGGCAAAAACACCTCACGCGAAAGCGTTCTCGGTGTCCACCGATCCGGGGCAATCCCAATCCCAATCCGCCTCGACAAGCGGCGCTATCGCGACCGCTGACGGGTCGAGGCTGTGTTCTGCCGTCTCAAGGATTTCCGTCGCATCGCCACCCGCTACGACAAGCTCGCCCGCAACTTCGCTTCGGCTCTCGCGCTTGCTGCCGTCATTGCGTTCTGATGCTGCTCGAGTCTCAGCCCGAGTTTGGTGAAATAGGGTCAATCCGAGATGTGGGCATCTACAGTGGCTAACCGGTTGGCGTCAGACGCCGACCCACCATCAGAGATGCCCACCAACTGTTGACGGTCTAAATATATCGTCTCCTCTAATTCCGACCCATTTCAGCATCCCACCCTTGAGGGTTAAATAAATAAATCACCCCCTTCCACAATGTCGATGCAATTGTCTCAACTCGGCGTATAGAGCGAAAGCGATTCGAAAGCGCTCCTCATCTTTGCTCGACCAGCCTCAAAAGAGTAAACTTCGTTGATTAAGTTCCGTCCCCGGTTAGATAATTCCAACCAAAGATCGGCATTGGTGTACAAGCGCATAATATATTCAACCCAATCCGCCGGCGTTTCTGCAATGAAACAGTCGTAGCCGTGTCGCAGGCCAATGCCTTCGGCGGCGATCGGCGACAAGACGCAAGGTGTGCCATGCGCGAGAGCAGCGAGGACCTTTCCTTTGATCCCGGCCCCACTGACGAGCGGGGCTACAAAAACACGGCAGTTATCGAAAACGACGTTAACATTTTCGACATAGCCATGCACGATTACGTCGTCAGATGCCAGCTGATAGACCTCCTTGCTCGGGTTACTCCCGTAGACCTTTAGATGCATATCTGACTTCTGACGTAGGAGTGGCATCACGGCTAGCACAAAGAATTCTACGGCCTCTCTGTTAGGATGGTGATTGAAGCCACCAAGGAACGCGACGTCGGATCTTGCCTCGAAGGGCGGTATATTATTCGAAATCTTCTCCACCCAAGGAGCATGCATCACGCGCGTCGAGTCAGGGTTATGGCTCATAATGACGGCATGCTCTACAGAATTGTAGCTCAGGACCAGATCGACGTCCTGCATCACTGAGAGCTCATCATTCCTGACGGTCAGAGCCTTGCCCATCAACGCCCTGTCGTTGCTGGCAATCGCAGTGCGCATCTCGCGCAGGAAATGCAGATCCGCGTTGTTCATGACCAGCTTGGCCTGCGGTGCGTATCGCCGCGCCGCCGCAACGCAACTGCGGGCCACATAGTAACGCGTCATGTAGACAACATCAAAATCCTTGCCATGCTTCTCGAAGACATCCTCTATAGATTGATAGAAGGGCGCATGGTAGACCTCGACGCCGATGCGCTGAAGATATTCCGTATGCTTCCCAAGATAAGCAAGATTCTGCGACAGGAAGGAGACTTTATAGCCCAATGCCTGGACCAGGCGAATTTCCTGGACGGCGGCGTAGCTGCCGGCATCAGTATCGACTTTCGGTGTCTGATAATCGACGAACAGTGCACGGCCGTGAATACCCCGGTCTTTTTCAAGATCCGGATTCACGCCCTCGCGCCCATGCAGGCGATAATCCTCGACCCACTTTCTTTTGAATTTAGGCCTATTGATCTCCTGATGTCGCTTGGCACCGCCACCCGACACGTCGACTCCGCTCGTTACGCCCTCGAAATGATACACGACGGATGAAGCGACGTAGTAAGTCTTGTAGCCGTGTGCCCGGATCTTGAACGCCAAGTCGGTGTCCTCGAAATAGGCCGGCATGAACTCCGTGCTGAAGCCGCCGACCTCGTCCCAGACTGACTTGGGAAGCATGATGGCGGCACCGGACAGGTAGTCCGCTTCGCGGCTGTAGGCGAAGCGTGGCTCGTGCGGGTTCTGGCTCCGTCCATAGTTCCACGGGTTGCCGGAGCCCCACACGATGCCGCCGGCTTCCTGGAGCGTCCCGTCCGGGTAAACGAGCTTCGATCCTGCAAGACCAACTTTGTCGAAGATTGCGAAGCTGTCCAGCAACTCGTCAAGCCAGCCGATCGTCGGCTCCGTATCGTTGTTGAGGAAGACGACGTATTCGCCCTCGGCGGACTCGGCCCCCTTGTTGCAGGCTCCGATGAAGCCCAGGCTGACTTCGTTCCTGATGATTTTGATCCCGTCGACGTAGGACGCGAGCTGTTTCGTCTTGTCGGTAGATCCGTCGTCGACGACGATAATCTCGTATGGCGATTTGTTATGGGCGACCAGCAACGCACATAAGCAGAAATATGTTACCTCAAATTTGTTATGAACTGGGATAATAATGGATACTTTGGGTGTTCTATCCTGCGGAAATCTCAACGGGCGGAAGTCTTTGTTGAAATTGAAGCCGAGAACCAGGACCTGATGCGCGTGGAACAATTGTGCCTGCAGGTCGCCGCCGACGCCGTTCGCGAGATGTGCCTGGAGGGCGCGATAGCGATCGACCGCCGCCGGGGCGAGAGCGCTCGGCGGGAACGGAGCAGCGTGCTCCTGCAGGATGTACCAGGGTGTCGACATGTATGGGACGATGAAGACGTCACGGGCAAGGATTGTGATGCCCGTTGCATCTCTGACGTCGAAGAGGTGAGCGTTCCCATCCAGCAGATTGTCGGGGAGCTTGACGTGCGTATGATGATGGCCTTGATGATAGCCGGAAGCAATCGGCCGATTATCACAATACACAATGTAGTGTATCGGCATATTGATCTTTATTGATAAAAATCTTCCGTTCTCAAATTTGATCTCAGATTCGGAAAAATCGAAAATAGAATTCGGATCATAGACGAGAGTTTGATCAGAATCATTTTCTCTATTGACAAGATAGATATTCGGTCGCCCGGCGTTAATTTTCTCCACGTCGACTTCGGCGCTGTACAGCACGTAGGTCGAAGATCCGGAAAGGATTGACAGAATGAGTCGCGTCCACCCGTCGGCAGTCGTCTTGTTAGACTCACCCTTCTTGGTCCAAACGATTTTCAGGCTGACCGAATTGAAGAATATGAAAAAATTCATATCCCGAATCGCATTGTACGACCGGACGAAGCAAATGTTGATTTGAAGATACTTTGTACCCTGAGGCGCCGTGCAATGGGTATCGACCTGCTTCCAATCTTCGATCTGTCCCCCCGCCTTATGCTCCGTGAGAAGCTCCTCGCAGCCGCCGATCGGCTTCCTTTCCTCGTCGAGGAAGGTCAGCTTGAGGCGGCCCAGCGCGCGATGGGTCGCGAAGAGGCCGCGCAGCTGATAGGTCGCGCCGGCGACCGCGGGAATATCCGTGCCGAAATCTTTGTCGGAATAGTATAGACAGGCCGACGCGGACGCCCCCGACCCGGTCATGTAGGCGGTCTGCCCGTTGGAAAAGTTAGTGCTTTCCGAAAAATTTGATCCGATATGCACGGAAGGCGGGAGCGGCGACTTCGCAATCCAGCTCAATTGCACGTCGGACGCGGCTTGGCCCACCAAGATATCATCGGACCCAATGAACGACTCGAAGCCCTGGCCGACCTTGGACAGCTCCTTTAAATCTTCAGCAAATTTCAAGATATAGTCTTCAGAAAATTTTTCTCTTTTCGAGATGAAATTGATTTTTCCCTCGTAAACAGTAAGCATTTCGAACAACGAGCTGTCAAATTTCGACATAAGATATTTTCCTCAATCCCTTAATTTTATTCGGGCTCAACGACCGTAGACATCCTCGATGCGGATGATGTCATCCTCACCAGTATAGCTGCCAACCTGCACCTCAATCAGCTCGAGCGGAATCTTACCGGGGTTGGCCAGCCGATGCACGCAGCCGATCGGCAGGTAGGCCGCCTCGTTCTCGTGTACGAGGCGCACCGCCCCATCCACCGTCACCTCGGCGGTCCCACGCACCACCACCCAGTGCTCGGCCCGGTGATGGTGCTTCTGCAGCGACAGCCGCCCGCCCGGCTTCACGGTGATCCGCTTCACCTGGAAGCGGCCGCCGATATCGATGCGCTGGTAGGAGCCCCAGGGCCGGTACATGAGCCGATGGGCATCCGCCTCCGGCTCGCCCCGCCGCCGCAGGGTCTCGACCAGGCCCTTCACCTCCGCTCCCGCGCTGCGGCTGGTCACCAGCACGGCATCGTCGGTCGCCACCACGACCACGTCGTCGAGGCCGACGACCGTCGTCAGGATATCGCCGGAGGAATGCACCAGGCTGTTGCGGGTGCCCCGCACCGCGACGCGGCCGCGCAGCGCGTTGCCGTCGCCGTCGCGGGGTGCGATCTCCCATAGGGCGCCCCAGGTGCCGATATCCGACCACGGGAAGACCACCGGCAGCACGCCGGCGCGGCGGGTCCGTTCCATGACGGCATAGTCGATCGAGATCTGCGGCGCGCGCTCGAACGCCGCCTCGCCCAGGCGCACGAAGTCGAGGTCGCGAGTGGCCGTCTCGAGCGCCTCGCGGGCCGCCTCCAGCACTGCCGGTGCATGCGCTTCGAGCTCGTCCAGCATCACGTCGGCGCGGAACAGGAAGTAGCCGCCGTTCCAGAGGGCACCATCGGCGATCAGGCCGGCGGCGCGGGTCGCGTCTGGCTTCTCCAAGAAGCGCGCGACGGCATGCGCTCCGGTCTCGCCGGGCAGGGGAGCGCCGGGCTGGATGTAGCCGTAGGCGGTGGACGGGCTCGTCGGCGTGATGCCCAGCGTCATGATGTGCCCGGCCATCGCCCCGGCCCGGGCGGCGCGCGCGGCCTGCACGAAGGCGGCATCGTCCCCGACGGCATGGTCGGCGGGCAGGATCAGCACCAGGGCTTGCGGGTCGCGGGCGGCGGCATGGAGCGCCGCGACGGCGACCGCCGGGGCGGAATCGCGCCGGCAGGGTTCGAGCAGGATGTCGGCGCGGATCCCGTGTTGGGCAAGCTGCTCGGCGACGAGGAAGCGCGCGTCGTTGGCGGTGATGACCGACGGCTGGGCGAAGGTGCCGGCGTCGGTCAGCCGCGCGGCGGTGGCCTGGAACGACGAGCGGCCGGGCTCCTCCAGCGGCAGGAACTGCTTGGGGAAGCTCTCGCGGGAGGCCGGCCACAACCGCGTCCCCGACCCGCCGCAGAGGATGACCGGGTGGATCAAGCTATCGATATCGTGCGGCATAATTCCACTTCTCGTTCACGGCTTGCACCCGCGCAGCAACCACGGATGAAAATCGTATGGCACAGCCCTGATCGCAGGTCACCGATCGGCAGATCTCGCCAAATCAGGGAGGGTGCGCGCAAACATGGCCGCATCACGCCGGATGATGGGCAGCTTGACCGGATGCACGGGAAACTGGTCACTCAACGGATATTCTCCAGACCTTGAAACGATCGACCACCCGGCCGGAGGCCACGCCGGCTGCACGTTCGATTCCCACGCTGGGCGATCACCCCGAGCACGAATCATGCAGCTGCCCCGCGTCTCTCGTCGTCAGCTCACATGATTGTCAAGGAACCACCGGTAGGTGCTCTCGATGCCCTGGCGCAGCGTGATCTGTGGCCGCCATCCCAGTCCGCCGAGCTTCTCGCCCGACATCAGCTTGCGGGGCGTTCCGTCGGGCTTCGAGCGATCGTAATGGATGCCCCCCCTGTATCCCACGACATCGCATACCAGGTCGACCAGCTCGCTGATCGGAAGATCCTCGCCACTGCCGACGTTGACGTGCTGATCGTCCGAATAGCTCTTCATCAGGAAGACGCAGGCATCCGCGAGATCGTCGACGTGAAGGAATTCGCGACGCGGCGTACCGGTACCCCATACCACGAACTGCGGATCGCCGTTCACCTTGGCGAGATGGGCCTTTCGCATCAGCGCGGGAAGCACGTGGCTTGACGACAGATCGAAATTGTCGCCCGGACCGAACAGGTTGGTGGGCATCGCCGAGACGTAGTCCCGACCATGCTGCTGCCGATACGCCTGGCACAACTTGAGGCCGGCGATCTTCGCCACCGCGTACCATTCGTTGGTCGGTTCGAGGGCGCCGGACAAAAGGGCGCCCTCCTCGATCGGCTGGGGGGCGAATTTGGGGTAGATGCAGCTCGACCCGAGAAAGAGAAGCTTCCCGACGTCGTACCGGTGCGACGCTTCGATGACGTTGGTCTCGATCGCCAGGTTGTCGTACAGGAAATCCGCCGGGAATTGCGAGTTGGCGAGGATTCCGCCGACCTTTGCGGCGGCCAGGAAGACGGCGTCGGGACGCGTGCGCGAGAACCAGTCCCGGACCGATCCTTGCTCCCGGAGATCGAGCTCGCGGCGATCCGCGACGAGGATCTCGCATCCCTCGGAGGCCAGCCTCCGCACGATCGCAGAGCCGACCATCCCGCGATGGCCGGCCACGAAGACCTTCTTTCCAGACAGCGCAAAGTCCTTGGCCACCCTACACTCCCTTCGCGATCGGAGCGTCCTTCATGACCACCAGATCCGCCTCGACCATCTCCTGCGCGAGCTGGCGAGCCGACGTCTCATGCCTCCAGTTCAGCTTCTCCCGGGCCTTGCTCGGGTCGCCGATGAGAAGGTCGACTTCCGTCGGCCGGAAGTACCGGCGATCGATCTCGATCAGGCAGCGTCCGGACGACCGGCAATAGCCCTTCTCGTCGACGCCGCTGCCTTCCCACCGCAGGTCGATGTCGACCGCGGCGAAAGCCCACTCGACGAAGTTGCGCACGGCCGTCGTCTCGCCCGTGGCGAGTACGTAGTCGTCCGGCTGATCCTGCTGCAACATGAGCCACATCCCACGGACGTATTCGCGGGCATGTCCCCAGTCGCGCTTCGCGTCAAGGTTTCCAAGCCACAGTTTATTTTGCCGGTTCAATTTTATCGCGGCCGCGGCGCGGGTTATCTTCCGCGTCACGAATGTTTCGCCACGCAGCGGGCTCTCGTGATTGAAGAGAATTCCGTTTGACGCGTGCATGCCATAGGCTTCGCGGTAATTGACCACGATCCAGTAGGCGTAGAGCTTCGCGGCGGCGTAGGGCGAGCGCGGATAGAAGGGCGTCGTCTCGCGCTGCGGCACTTCCTGAACGAGGCCGTACAACTCAGACGTCGAGGCCTGATAGAAGCGGCAAGTTTTCTCGAGGCCGAGGATGCGCATGGCCTCGAGGAGCCTCAATGTGCCGATGCCGTCCGCGTTGGCTGTATATTCGGGCGTCTCGAAGCTGACCTGCACGTGGCTCTGAGCCGCAAGATTGTAGATCTCGCACGGCTGGGTCTGCTGCACGAGACGGATGAGATTCGTCGCATCCGTCAGATCGCCGTAATGCAGAAAAAATCTCGCATTATCGACATGGGCATCTTCGTAAATATCTTCGATGCGCGCGGTGTTGAACGAAGACGATCTCCGCTTGACGCCATGCACCTCGTAGCCCTTCGACAACAAGAGGTGCGCGAGATACGCGCCATCCTGGCCGGTAATGCCCGTAACGAGCGCAACCTTCTTATCCTGCACGCCCAATCCTTCCATATAGCGGGTGTTCGCCAAACAAATATCGAGCCTGCCTAGGATATTACCAGTACGTTAGAATTACTTAGACCCATCTTAGCGTTACGTCTTGACCCGCGGCACCGCCTCTGTTGCCATTTTACTTTCTTCTTTTGGGCTTATGGCAATCCGCGACAGACGATGCGGGTAGCCGGCCTTACTGCATGGCACGCGATTTGCCCTCCTTATTACAACACTTCAGTCGTGCAAAGACAAAGATCGGCCGTCGCTCGCTTTGGTTGATCGCTTGCCATATATCCAATCTGAAGCTGTATCAATCTCGGAGGAGACATCGCGATAGGGATCCGAGTAGAACGGGAAGGGCACGTGATCGAGCATCCGCCTCGCAGCATGGGAGTTCGCCGCGCTTCCGCCGTGTCCGTGCACCGCCATCGTCGCGGGCGCGGTCGGACGACGTTCGCTGTCCGCCGACGCGTGTCCGGGCAGCATCTGCGGCCGGTGGGGCGTTTCAGGCTTTCGTCCCTCCCGGCAGCATCCGCCGCAGCGTTCCGTCCCGTCGCACCACGTGGTGGTGCAAGGCCGCCGCGACGTGAAGCGCCACCAGCGCCACCAGCGTGAACGCCGCGACCTGGTGCACCTTGAGGATCGCCTCCCCCACCGGCATGCCGCCGGAGACCGGCAGGGTGAGGGGCAGGGTGAAATACAGCATGACGGGCGCGCAGCAGGCCGAGGTGCCGGCCCAGCCGAGCAGCGGCACCAGCACGATCAGGACGTAGAGCGCGAGATGCGAGGCGTGGGCCGCCCGGCGCTGCCAGGCCGGCAGGCCCTCCACCAGCGGCGGAGCGCCGCGCGCGGCGCGCACCAGGAGCCGCGCGAGGGCCAGGGCCAGCACCGTGAGCCCGAACGACTTGTGCCACTCGTAGAGGGCGTTCTTCAGCGGGCCGTCGGGCAGTTTGGCCATGGCGAGCGCGATCGGTACCAGCGCGAAGATCAGGATGGTGACCGCCCAGTGCAGCACCTTCTGGGACGGAGCGTAGATGCGCGGCGTCATGCAGCTTCACTCCCGGGGTGTATGGTCGAACTGGACAATCGCGAAAGGTTGATGGAGGGATCCGCGGCGAAGCGGGGCTGCACGCACCACATGCCGTTCGCCGTCCGTCGAATCGCAGCGCCCTCCCCCACCGGTTCTCACTCATGGTCTGCCGCGACGGGGCCGGGCCATCTCTCTCAGGGTCGATGATGTCGGTCACGATGCAGAGCAGCAGCAATGTAGACCCGGCCGCGGGCCGGGACCAGATCGATGTCGAGCGGGCCCTCGCGGAAATCCGTGCCGGCCGGCCGGTGGTCCTGCGCGGTGAAGATCCCGTGCTCGCCCTGTCGGCCGAGGCCGTCGACGGGGAGACGGCCGCCGCCTTCGCGGCGCTCGCGGGCAACGGTGCCCGCCTCGTCCTGCCGGCGCCGCGCCTGCGCCGCCTCGGCCTTGCCGACCGGGCCGAGGCCGGCGCGGTCGCCCTGCCGGTGATCGACCCAGACCGGATCGAGGCCCTGGCCCTGCGCCTCGACGGACGGATCGACGCTCCCGTGGCGCCGGCCTCCGCCGGCGATGCCGCGGCGCTCGCCCTGATGGCTTTGGCCCAGGTGCTGCCGGCGGTCCTGGTGGTGCCGGGCGAGGCCGCCCCTCCCGGCACCCTGAGCGTCGCGGCCGAGGCGGTCGCCCGCTATCCGGCCCGGCAGGCCGCCGCCTTGCGGCCCGTGAGCCGGGCGCCGGTGCCGCTCGCCGGCGCGCCGGACAGCGAGTTCGTGGTCTTCCGCGGCGGCGAGGGGCTGCGCGACCAGGTGGCGGTGGTGATCGGCCGGCCGGACCTGTCGGGCCCGGTGGCGGTGCGGCTGCACTCGGCCTGCCTCACCGGAGACCTGTTCGGCTCGCTCAAATGCGATTGCGGCGACCAGCTGCGCGGCACCGCCGGCTGGATGGCGCAACACGGCGGCGGCATCGTGCTCTACCTCGACCAGGAGGGGCGCGGAAACGGGCTCGCCAACAAGATCCGCGCCTACGACCTCCAGGCCCGCGGGCTCGACACCTACGAGGCCGACGAGGCTCTCGGCTTCGGCCTCGACCAGCGCCGGTTCGACTTCGCGGCGGCGATGCTGAAGGCCCTCGGCGTCACCGCCGTGCGGCTCGTGAGCAACAACCCCGAGAAGGCCGCGAGCCTGGAGGCCGCCGGCCTCACGGTGGTGGAGACCCAGCGGGCGCTCGGCCGGATCACGCCGGAGAACATCCGCTACCTCACGGCCAAGCGCGACCGGGCCGGCCACGCCCTCGACCTCGACGCCTTCGCGTGCATCGACGTGTGACCGCTGACGTGTGATCTCCGCTCGCCATTTGCGTTGGGTCAGGCCACGCTCATGGTGGCCCTGCGGCACGTTCGCTGCTAGCTAGGGCCCCGGTTGGGCCGGCACCACCCGGCCCCGATGGACGATCGATACGGGAGATCGAGCGATGAAGGGTGATGCCAAGGTCGTCGAGTACCTCAACCGCGGCCTGCGCAGCGAGCTGACCGCGGTGAGCCAGTACTGGCTCCACTTCCGGATGCTGAACGACTGGGGTTACATCGATCTCGCCAAGTTCTGGCGCAAGGAATCGATCGAGGAGATGAACCACGCCGATCGCTTCGTCGATCGGATCCTGTTCCTCGAGGGCTTCCCGAACCTGCAGGAGCTCGACCCGCTGCGGATCGGGCAGAACGTGGAAGAGATCATCGCATGCGATCTCGCTGCCGAGGTCGAGGCTCGCAGCCTCTACCTCGAAGCCGCGAAGTACTGCGACTCGATCAACGACCGCGTGTCGAAGCAGCTGTTCGAGGATCTGGCCGCCGACGAGGAGGGCCATATCGACTTCCTCGAGACCCAGCAGGAGCTGATCCGTCAGGTCGGCCTGCCGCTCTACGCCCAGCGCCACATCGGCGGCCTGGAGAAGATCGAGCCCGAGGTCGAGTGAAGCTTTACTGAGTCGGGGGGCCGCCGTCAGGCGGCCTCCTCCTTCAGTTCCTTCAGGGTGCAGGCGGCCCCGCAGGTGGTGGTACAGGCGGCGTGCGCGTCGGCCAGCGCCCGGTCGAGGATTCCCCGGATCGTGCGGGCGCAGCGGCCGCATTTCGGGCTGCAGCCGAGGCAGGCATAGACCTGGGCGGGCGTGCGCGGGCAGCCCGGGCCGGGATTGAGGCATGCGCGCACCTGGCCGTCGGAGAGCACGTTGCAGGAACAGACGATCATGTCGTGACTGGAGCACCCGATCCGCGGAGGGTCGGGGGAATCGCTCCCGCTGACCGCTCTCAGATTAGAACTTTTGAAAACTACAACATAATCAACAAGTTACCGATTCGGCGCGGGGGTCGCAACCCGGCCGGCGCGGTCATTGCGCCGCAGGGCCCGCGCCCGCGGGCCGGCTGTGTGCGCCAGGAAACCCTGCGCCGCTTCGGTGGTTGCCTGGAGGGTGTCGTCCCGTCTATCGGCAGCCGTTCCGCAGGGTTTGGCGGCGGCAGACCGCAACGAACAGTCATGAGCAGCCAGGACGCGAGCGGACAGATGCCATCGGCCGGAGGGGACGCCGTCGCGCTCGCGGCCGGCGCGCCGCACCTCGCCGAGACCGCCCGTCTCGCCGAGACCGCCTCCCTCACGCAGGCGCTCGCCGAGGCGCGGGCGGAGCGCGACGACCTGCGCAGCATCACCGAGGCCGCCCCGGCCCTGATCGCCGCCCTCGACCGCGACGAGGTCTGCCGCTTCGCCAACGGCAATTTCGCGCGCTGGTACGGCCTGGATCCGGACGAGGCCGTCGGGCGCCCCTTGCGGGAAATCGTCGGCGAGGCGTTCTACGCCGTGCGCCGGCCGCTGCTGGCCCGGGCCTTCTCGGGCGAGACGGTCACGTTCGAGACGCCCCATCCCGACGCGGACGGGCGCCACGCGCTCGTGCGCTACGTGCCCCATCGCGGGCCCGACGGCGCGGTGGCGGACCTGCACCTGCTCGGCGTCGACATCACCGCCGAGACCGACGCGCGGGCGGCGCTCGCCGACACCGCCCTGAAATTCCGGGCCATCGCCGAATCGATGCCCCAGATGGTGTGGTCGACCCTGCCGGACGGCTACCACGACTATTACAATCCGCGCTGGTACGAGTTCACCGGCATGCTGGAGGGCTCGACCGACGGCGAGGGCTGGAACGCGATCTTCCATCCCGCCGAGCAGCCGGAGGCCTGGCGGCGCTGGCGCCACTCGCTCGCTACCGGCGAGCCCTACGAGATCGAGTACCGCCTGCGCCGGCACGACGGGGTCTATCGCTGGGTGCTGGGACGGGCGGTGCCGATCCGCGATCCCCGCAGCGGGGCGATCGAGCGCTGGTTCGGCACCTGCACCGACATCGACGACCAGGTCCGGGCCCGCGAGACCCTGGCCGAGCGGCGCGAGGCGCTGGAGGCGCAGGTCGCGGAGCGCACGGCGGCGCTCGCCGAGGCCAATGCGCGGCTCACCGCCGAGATCGAGGAGCGCGCCCGGATCGAGGAGGCGTTGCGCCAGGCGCAGAAGATGGAGGCGGTGGGCCAGCTCACGGGGGGCATCGCCCACGACTTCAACAACCTGCTCACCGGCATCGTCGGCGCCCTCGACCTGATGCAGACCCGCATCGACGAGGGTCGTACGCAGAACCTCGCCCGCTACACCGGCCTCGCCATGGCCTCGGCCCATCGCGCCGCCGCGCTGACCCACCGGCTCCTCGCCTTCGCCCGCCGCCAGCCGCTGGAAGCCCGGTCGGTCGACGCCAACCGGCTGGTGCGCGCGATGGACGAGCTGCTGCGCCGGACGCTCGGCGAGCGGGTGCAGCTGGAGGTGGTGGTGGCGGGCGGCCTGTGGCCGACGCTCTGCGACCCCAACCAGCTCGAGAACGCGATCCTCAACCTCGCGATCAACGCCCGCGACGCGATGCCGGAGGGCGGGCGCCTCACCATCGAGACCGCCAACGCCCATCTCGACGATTCCTACGTGGCGAGCGAGATCGGGGTGCGGGCGGGACAGTATGTCTGCGTCGGCGTCAGCGATACCGGGGCCGGCATGCCGCCCGACGTGATCGCGCGGGCCTTCGACCCGTTCTTCACCACCAAGCCCCTCGGCCAGGGCACGGGCCTCGGCCTCTCGATGATCTACGGCTTCGCCAAGCAATCCGACGGGCACGTCCGGATCTACTCGGAGGTCGGCCAGGGTACGACGGTCAAGCTCTACCTGCCGCGCCATCTCGGCCGGGCCGTGGACGAGCCGGCGCCGGCCAAGGGCCTGCCGGTGCCGCGGGCCGAGCACGGCGAGACGGTGCTGGTGGTGGAGGACGATTCCACCGTCCGGGCGCTGATCGGCGAGACCCTGACCGAGCTCGGCTACCGGGTGATCGAGGCGCCCGACGGGCGGACCGGCCTGCGCCTGCTCGAGGCGCCCGGGCGGATCGACCTCGTCGTCACCGATGTCGGCCTGCCGGGCCTCAACGGCCGCCGGATGATCGACGAGGCGCTCGCGGCGCGCCCCGGCCTGCGCGTGCTGTTCATCACCGGCTACGCCGAGAACGCCGCCTTCGGCAACGGCCACCTCGCGCCGGGGATGCGGATGATCACGAAGCCCTTCTCGATCGAGGCCTTCGCCACCAAGGTCCGGGCGATGATCGAGCCGGCACGGGACTGAGGACGGACCGGAAACGGCGAGGCTTTCCGGTGCCGCTTGCTGTAGGGTAGGATTCGGCCCACCCCGAACGGGGCCGTCCCCGGCCGAGACGAAGACCCGGATTCCCCTTGCCCCAGCCGCCGCTCCGCGTCTTCCTGGCCCTCGGTCTCGGGGCCTCGGGCCTGGTGGCGACCCTGGTTCTCGCCCTGGTCGCCTCCCGGGTGGCGAGCCAGCGGCTCGAGGCGCGCATCGAATCCGAGCTCGCCGACGTCGCCACCTCCATGGCCGGCCGGCTCGACCGCGGCCTGTTCGAGCGCTGGCGCGACATGGTGATCCTGGCCGAGAACGACACCATCCGCGATCCCGACGCCCCGGTGGAGCGCAAGCGCCGGGTGCTGCGGCGGGCGCAGGAGACCTATCCGGACTACGCGATCATCGTGCTGATCGACGCCGCCGGACGGATCGAGGCGACGAGCACGGGCGCGCTCGAGGGCGTCGATGTCGCGCACCGGGACTACTTCACGAAAGGGCGGCACGGGCCCTTCGTCGGCGACCTGCACGACACCCAGCTGCTGGCGCGGCTGACGCCCGGCCACGACCCGGCCGACCCGCCGCGGGTGCTCGACATCGCCGCCCCGGTCCGGGGCGACGACGGCCGCCTCGTCGGGGTCGTCTCGGCCCACCTCGACTGGGCCTGGGCCCGGGGGGTCGAGGCGTCCCTGCGCGAGACCTCGGCCGGGACGCGCGACGTCACCGCCCTGGTGCTCTCCCGCGACGGCACGGTGCTGCTCGGCCCGGACGGCTTGCGCCGGGCGAGCCTGCCGCCGGACCTGCCGAGCGTCGCGGCGGCGCGGGCGGGCCGCGCCGGCACCGAGGCCGAGACCTGGCCGGACGGGCGGCGCTACCTCACCGGCTACCGGCCGACCCGGGGCTATCGCGGCTTCCCGGGCCTCGGCTGGACCGTGCTGGTGCGCCAGGACGCCGGCACCGCCTTCGCGTCGGTGGCGGAGCTGCGCCGGCAGATCCTGCTCTGGGGCCTCGTCGTCGCCACGGTGGCGGCGGGCATCGGCTGGTTCGCCGCCGGCCTGCTCGCCCGGCCCCTGCGCCGCCTCGCGGTCGCCGCCGCGGCGCTCGGCCGGGGCGAACCGGTCGCGGTGCCGGCTTCCGCCGTGCGCGAGGCGCAGGCGATCAGCCACGCCTTCACCGCCGCGTCCCGCACCCTGCGGCAGCAGGACGAGGACCGCCGGGCGGCCGATGCGCGCCAGGAGCTGCTGATCCACGAGCTCAATCACCGGGTGAAGAACACGCTCGCCACCGTGCAGTCGATGGCGCGCCAGACCGCCCGCAGCGCCGCCTCCCTCGACGACTTCACCGGCAGCTTCGAGTCCCGGCTCCTGGCGATGTCCCAGACCCACAACGTCCTCACCGCCAACCACTGGGAGGGGGCGGGCCTGCGCGGCATCCTGTCGGCGGAGCTGGAGCCCTATGCCGGCGGCCGGGCCGACCGCATCCGCCTCGAGGGACCGCCCGTCTCCCTCACCCCCGCGGTGGCCCTGCCCCTCGGGATGGCGATCCACGAGCTCGCCACCAACGCGGCGAAGTACGGCGCGCTCTCGGTCGAGGCCGGGCAGGTGGCGGTGGAGTGGCAGGTGGACGGGCGAGCGGATCGCCAAGCGGAGGGGCGAGCCGACCCGCGGGCCGGAGCGGAGACGCTGTCCTTGCGCTGGCGCGAGAGCGGCGGTCCTCCGGTGACGCCGCCGGCCCGGACCGGCTTCGGCACGCGGCTGATCCGCACCAGCCTGGAGCGGGAGCTCGCCGGCGAGGTCAGCCTCGACTACGCGGAAGCCGGCCTCACCTGCCGGATCGCGGTGCCGCTCGCGACCCGGACCGAGGCGGCCTGAAGCCTCATCGGCCGTAGGGGTAGCAGCGTCCGCGGTCGAGGGGGATGCGGAGATGCGTCGCCAGCACCCGGATCGCCTCGGCATGCTCGACGTAAGGGTCGCGGTTGCCGATGCCGACGACGATCGGGCAGCCCGCCCCCCACGGCACCATGGCGGTGGCGAGCCCGTTGCCTTCCGGGTCGCGCAGGGTGAAGAAGCGCGGCATGGTCCGGCGCAAGTGCGCCTTGAGGCCGATCTGCTGCTCGATGAACGGGCCGGAGGGCGGCACGTAGGAGGCCTCGGCCCGGGCCTGCGCCTGCCGGAAGTGCTTCTCGACGGCGTGACCCATCAGGGCCGATTCCTGGATCGCCTCCGACTCGGTCTCGATCTGGAACCAGGTCTTTCCGCCGGGGACGTCGCAGACATAGTCCATCGCTCACCTCGGCGGCTGTCCGGGCCGTGGCCCTACCTCCTCCCATGTAGGCGCGAACAGGCCGGTTTTGAAGAACCGGTGCGGCCCCCGGGCCCGTGCGGCCGGCCCGTCCTCACCCCTCCTGCAGCATCTCCCGGCCCTGCGCGGTGATGCGCCAGGCGGCCGAGGTGCTGCCGGGATTCAGGCCCGGCCGCTCGCCCAGGAACAGCAGGTGGCCGTCATTCTCGAGGGCGCAGAGCCGGCTGTGGTCGCCGGGCCAGGCCCGGTCGGGCTCGCGCCGGAGCGTGATGCAGCCCTCCTGGCTGAGGGCGGCGCGGCTGAGGAGGCGGCGGCGGTGATCGATCATCGCGTCGGATCCTTTTTAGGTCGATGCGGCCATGCGCACGGGACCCGGCGCGGACACGACGGGCGGCAACGGCCGGCGGGACGCGGGAGCCGCGTCCGGATTGACGAGAATCGCCCGCGGTCGGGTTCATGGACGGCGCGCGGCCCATGCCGGCGCCGCCCTCCGGCGGTGCGGGAGACGTGTGGCGCCGCCCATTGCTCGGGCGGTGATGCGGCCATGGAGCCCGCTTGCGCTTAGGCCGGCAAGGCCAAGCTTAGCAGCTGAGCCCTCCGATGCAACCCGAATGGTTTCGAGATCGTATCCAGCCGCCGGATTCGCGACGTTCACGGGTGAGGCGACAGCATGCGATCCGCACGACGCCCGGCATCTTCCGTTACGACAAGATGGCGACAGTCCGCGTCGGGAGCGTCATCGTACGGTGTGCTTGCATCCTTGCCGGAGCTGGGTCGATTCACTGTCGGCGATCACCGATAGCCGGCGACGGGACAAGCTTTCCCCCCTCTGATGGAGGACAGCCCGACCTCTCGCCCGGAGACTCAGCCCTGGCCCATCACGAGCCGGCCCGCCTGTTCCCAGCCGCCGAGAAGGTCCGCCCCCGCGCAGGCGAGGCCGCCCGTCAGCAGAGCAATCCAGAGCGCGATGTGGCCCGCTGCTTCGAGCGGGCGCCAGCCGTACTGGCGGAGCTGTGAGTACATAGCCGGCTCAGTGCGCCGTTTATGGTTAATGTTTCGTTACCAGAGGCGCGGAGATGGACGAACTGTTCGTGCTTCGGCCTTCAGTGTTCTCCACGCGGCCGGGGCAGCGCCGGCACCGGATGGGCCATCGCGCTATCGGCAGCATCGGACCTGGAGGGTCCGGCACAGGCGTTCGGCGCCATCGCGCCGAGCAGTCGTGTGCGCGATCTGAATATCGGAGGGTTGACGGTGCCCTGACATGCCGCCGCCACCGAGCCGAACGAGCGGTAGCCTGGCGATCAGCGGATCGCGTTTCCGACACTGGGAGTTTTCAGCAAGAAGGATGGTGCCGCTGGGGAGGATTGAACTCCCGACCTCGTCATTACCAATGACGCGCTCTACCACTGAGCTACAACGGCCCGCCGGTGCCGTGCTGCCGTCCCGAGCGGGACCGAACAGGCTTCAGACACACCGAGCGAAATCTCTGACTTCACGGTGAAGATGGTGCCGCTGGGGAGGATTGAACTCCCGACCTCGTCATTACCAATGACGCGCTCTACCACTGAGCTACAACGGCCCGTCGGCGCCGCTCGTCCCGCCCAAGGCCGCGTGGCCGGGCGAACCGTGGTGCGCCGAAGACGAGCGGGGGGATAGCGGATCGCCCGGCGCATTGCAACAGGCTCGCCGACAGGAATCGCCGCCCCACCGGACCCCGCCGGCTCCGCGCCCCTGGCCCGCACCTTGCTTGGACCGTGGCGCAAGGGGAGCCGCCGAGGGGAGAGCGCGTGGACATCGAACTCGCCAGCCTGACCAAGCGCTACGGCGACACCGTCGCGGTCGATTCCATCGACCTGAAGATCCGGTCCGGCTCGTATTGCTGCCTGCTCGGGCCCTCGGGCTGCGGCAAGACCACGACGCTCCGGATGATCGCCGGGCACGAGACCGTCACCTCCGGCGACGTGGTGATCGGCCCGAAGGCCGTCGGCGACCTGCCGCCGGCCCAGCGCGGCACCGCGATGATGTTCCAGAGCTACGCGCTGTTTCCCCACCTCACCTGCCGCGACAACGTCGCCTTCGGGCTCAAGATGCGGGGCGTCCCGAAGGCGGAGCGCATGAAGCGCGCCGAGGCGATGCTGGCGCTGGTCCAGATGGACCACCTCGCCGGCCGGCTGCCGGCGCAGCTCTCGGGCGGCCAGCAGCAGCGCGTGGCGCTGGCCCGCGCCCTCGTCACCGGCCCGAAGGTGCTGCTCCTCGACGAGCCGCTCTCGGCCCTCGACCCGTTCCTGCGGGTGCGGATGCGCACCGAGCTCAAGCGGCTGCAGAGCGAGCTCGGCATCACCTTCGTGCACGTCACCCACAGCCAGGAAGAGGCGATGGCGCTCTCCGACCTCGTGGTGGTGATGAATGGCGGCCGCATCGAGCAGGCGGCCGATCCCCGCACGGTGTTCGAGCGGCCGGCCACCGCCTTCGTCGCCCGCTTCATCGGCGGCCACAACGTCATCGCGCTCCCCGACCGGCGCATCGCGGTGCGGGCCGACCGGATGCGCCTCGGCGACGAGGCCGGCCCGGAGGCGCCGAGCGCCCGCGTCGTCGCGGTCGAGTACCAGGGCAGCACCGTCCATGTGAGCCTGGAGGCGCCGGACCTCTCCGCCGAGCCGGGGGCCGCCCTGACGGCGATCCTGAGCGACCACGCCTATGCCGGCCACCCCCTCGCCCTCGGAGACACGGTGCGGGTGGGCTGGCCGGCGAACGAGGCCCACCGCCTCGACGCCTGAGCACGACTTCTAAGAAGGGAGACTTTCGCCATGGCAGATATGAAGACGCCCCGCCTGTCGCGCCGCACGCTGCTGCAGGGGGCCGGCGCCGCGGCCGGCCTCGCCGCCGGCTCCGGCGCGATCACGGGCTTTCCGGCGATCATCGCCGCCGAGCCGGTGACGTTGCGCTACCTCGGCACCGCCGTGAACCAGAGCGGCGACATCGCCCGCAAGGTGAAGGAGGATCTCGGCATCACGATCGAGTACATCCCGGTCGTGACCGACGAGGTCTCGAAGCGCGTCGTCACCCAGCCGAACTCGTTCGACATCGTCGATTCCGAGTATTTCAGCCTCAAGAAGCTGATGCCGTCGGGCAACCTCGTCGGCATGGACGCGCGCCGGATCAAGAACGCCGACAAGATCACCCCGGTCTTCACCAAGGGCGAGGTCGGAGGCAAAAAGATCGGCGACCAGGGTACGGCACCCAAGAAGGTGTTCTACCTGGAAGGCCAGAACTCGACCAAGTTCGCCGCCTCCCCGACCGAGTGGATCACCCTGATCCCCACCACCTACAACGCCGACACGCTCGGCATCCGGCCCGACCTGATCAAGCGCCCGATCACCTCGTGGAAGGAGCTCCTCAACCCCGAGTTCAAGGGCAAGGCCTCAATCCTCAACATCCCGTCGATCGGCATCATGGACGCCGCGATGGTGGTCGAGGCCACCGGCGACTACACCTATCCCGACAAGGGCAACATGACTAGGCCTGAGATCGACCGCACCATGAAGGTGCTGATCGAGGCCAAGCGCGCCGGCCAGTTCCGCGCCTTCTGGCAGGACTTCAACGAGTCCGTGAACCTGATGGCGTCCGGCGAGACGGTGATCCAGTCGATGTGGTCGCCCGCCGTCACCAAGGTGCGCTCGCAGGGCGTCGCCTGCACCTACCAGCCGCTGAAGGAGGGCTACCGCGCCTGGGCGACCGGTTTCGGCCTGCCCAAGACCCTGACCGGCAAGAAGCTCGACGCTGCCTACGATTTCATCAATTGGTTCCTTTCTGGCTGGGCCGGTGCCTATTTGAATCGCCAGGGCTACTATTCGGCCGTGCTTGAGACGGCAAAGGCCCACATGGAGCCCTACGAATGGGCATTCTGGATGGAGGGCAAGCCGGCCGAGAAGGACATCAAGGCCCCGGACGGCACCGTGATGGAGAAGGCCGGCGCGGTGCGCGACGGCGGCTCGTTCGAGCAGCGGATGGGCGCCGTCGCCTGCTGGAACTCGGTGATGGACGAGAACACCTACATGGTGCGCAAGTGGAACGAGTTCATCGCCGCATGAGCACGGCCACGGCTCCAGCCCTTCCGGAGGCGGCGCCAGCCGCCTCCGGCCCCGTCGGCCTCGCCGCGGCGACGAAGCGCCAGCGCCGCCTCGCCTACTGGCAGGCGATGCCGCTGGGGCTCGTCTTCCTCGTGTTCTTCCTGGTGCCGCTGGCGCTGACCCTGATCGTCAGCTTCTGGGAGTACAACGAGTACGAGATCATCCCGGCCTTCACGCTCCAGAACTACGCCGACGTGTTCGAGGGCTGCCTGTCGGGGGGCGACCTCTGCACCACCTTCCGCACCTACCTGTCGACGCTGAAGTTCTGCCTGCTCGGCTGGGCCGCGACGCTGACCATCGGCTTCACGGTCGCCTACTTCGTCGCCTTCCACGTCCGCTCGACTGCGATGCAGACGGTTTTGTTCCTGATCTGCACCATCCCGTTCTGGACCTCGAACGTGATCCGGATGATCGCCTGGATCCCACTGCTCGGCCGCAACGGCCTCGTCAACGACACGCTGATGGGTCTCGGCCTGATCCGCACCCCGATCGAGGGGCTGCTCTATTCCGACTTCTCGGTGGTGCTGGCCTTCATCCACCTCGACACGGTGTTCATGATCGTGCCGATCTTCAACTCGATGATGCGGATCGACCGTTCGCTGATCGAGGCGGCGACGGATGCCGGCGCCACGCCCTGGCAGACCCTGTGGAACGTCATCGTGCCGCTCTGCAAGCCCGGCATCGCCATCGGGTCGATCTTCGTGCTGACGCTGATCATGGGCGACTTCGTCACGGTGGGCGTCATGGGCGGCCAGCAGATCGCCTCGGTCGGCAAGGTGATCCAGGTGCAGATGGCCTACCTGCAATTCCCCGCGGCCGCCGCCAACGCGGTGGTGCTGCTCGGCGCCGTGATGGTGCTGATCGCCGCGCTCACCCGCCTGATCGACCTGCGCCGGGAGCTTTGACACCATGCGCCGCGACGGGCCCCGCCCCTTCTCGTTCTACGTGCTCGCGGCCTTCTTCGGGCTGTTCGTGCTCTTCCTCTACGGGCCGACCCTGACGATCCTGGCGCTCAGCTTCCAGGGTCCGCAGGGCGGCCTCACCTTCCCGATGAACGGGGTCTCGACCTTCTGGTTCTCGCGCCTCTGGGCCGGGCTCGGCGTGGTCGACATCTGGGCGGCGTTCCGGCGCTCGCTGGCGCTGGGCGTCGTCGTGATGGGGCTCACGGTCACCATCGCGTTCTTCGCAGGATTGGCCTTCCGCAAGGGTTTTCGCGGGCAGACGCCCCTGTTCTACACCGCGGTGGCGAGCCTGATCGTGCCCTCGATCGTGGTGTCGCTGGGCATCGGCCTCGAGTTCCGGCTGATCGACGAGGGGCTGAAGGCGCTCGCCGCCCGCACCGGCTGGGGCTTCCTCCAGGACCACGGCACCGTGATGGGGATGTTCACCTCGGGCCTCGGCGCCCACCTGACCTGGACCCTGCCCTTCGGCCTCCTCATCATGTTCGCGGTGTTCAACCGCTTCAACCCGGCCTACGAGGAGGCCGCCCGCGACCTCGGCGCCACCGGCCCGCAATCGCTCCGGCACGTCGTGGTGCCGATCATCCTGCCTTCCCTCGTCGGCGTGGCGCTGTTCGGCTTCACGCTGTCCTGGGACGAGCTCGCCCGCACCAGCCAGGCGATCGGCGGGCGCAACACCCTGCCGCTGGAATTGCAGGGCCTCACCACCACCGTGACGACGCCGGAGATCTACGCGCTCGGCACCGTGACGACGGGCGTGTCGCTCCTCGTCATCGGGCTCGCCTTCGGCAGCTACCTCGCGATCCAAAGCCGGCGCGCCCGGCGGGTGACGCTGCCGGGCACCTGACCCGGCAGCACGTGGGGCGGTGGCGAGTGATACGGTGGCAAGCCGGACACACATCCGTCACAATCCGGCAGGCCCGCACCCGGCGTCGTTGAACCCTGCCCCAGGGTCGCGCAGTGTCCCCAGCGTCAACGCTCCGTGTCGTGCGGACGAGGCCGGGGGGAACAGGGGATGGGCGGGGGCTGGCGGCTTCTCGGGTCGGTGGCCGGGCTCGCTGCCCTGCACGGCGCCGGGCACGGAGTGCTTGCCGCGGACCTGCCGGCGCGCAAGGCGGCGGCGATCGAATACGTCCGGATCTGCACCGCGCACGGCACCGGCTTCTTCTTCATCCCCGGCACCGACACCTGCCTGCGGGTCTCCGGCCGGGCGCAGGTCCAGACCGGCTACGTCCAGTCCTACAGCCGCGGCGGCGGCAACGGCGATCTCACCAACTTCTGGGGTGCCGGCCGCCTCAACCTCGACGCCCGCACTGAGACCGCCTACGGCACCTTGCGCGCCTTCGTGCGCTTCGACCTGATCAGCCGCACCGGCAATTACGTCACCTCGGGCTCGCAGCAGCGCCTCGGCCGCGCCTTCCCGGCGCTCGGCGTCGACACCTTCGGCCGGGGCCAGACCTACGTGAACGTCGACAAGGCGTTCATCCAGTTCGCCGGCCTCACCGCGGGCCGGGCCGCCTCGTTCTACGATTTCTACGCCCACGACTTCGAGATCGTGGGGGCCTCGCTCGGCTCCGACCTCTTCTCCACCAACCTGGTCGCCTACACGGCGAAGGTCGGGGAGGGCCTTCAGGCGACGCTGTCGATCGAGGACCCGATCCACCGCAAGAACCCGGTCTTCGGCAACGGCGTCGCCGGCAACACCGCGAGCCAGTTCCAGGTCTTCTTCCCCGGCAGCGGCAACTTCGCCCCCCTCGTCGTCACCGATTCAGCCGGGGTACCATTGGGCGAGGCGTTCAACGACGTGGCGCAGCGCTCGCGCCTGCCCGACATCGTCGGCGTCCTGCGCTACGACGCCAAATGGGGCTCGGTGCAGGCCTCCGCCGCCCTGCATGAGATCACCGTCGGCAACGCCTCGTCGCTGACGCGCTTTTCCGGAACGCCGGTCGGCGCCGTCGCGACCCCGCGCCCGGCCGCGGCCTACGGCTTCGCGGTCCAGGGCGGCGCGAAGGTCAACCTGCCGATGATCGCGGCCGGGGACGCGCTCTACCTCCAGGGCGCCTACGGCGAGGGCGCGACGCTCTATACCGGCTACGCCAACTACACCGCCAGCTACACCGCGACCGCCTCGCTCGGCCAGGGCACCGCGGTGCCGCAGGATTTCGTCGATGCGGTGCTCAATCCGGTCACCGGCCGCCTCGACCGTTCGACGAGCTGGACGATCCTCGCCTCCTACCTGCACAACTGGACTCCGAACTGGCGCTCGGCGTTCTTCGGCAGCTACGGCGAGATCGCGTTCGGCAAGGCGGCGCGGACCGGGCTCGGCCTCCTCAACTTCGCCGGCATCCCGAACCCGGCCCTGCGGCCCGCGGCCTTCGCGCTCAGCGGCACCCTGCGCGACACCAACCAGCTCGTCGCCGGCATGAACCTGATCTGGTCGCCGGTGCGCGACCTCGATATCGGGCTCGAAGGCCTCTACAGCCGCGTCGGGCTCCAGTCCGGCCGCACGATCGACCTCGGCCGCTATCCCGGCGCCGTCGTCGCCGACGTGGTCGACGGCGTGCCGGTCACCGCGGCCGGCGCCCCCTTGCGGACCGTGAGCAGCACCGACGTGTTCCAGTTCCGCATGCGGGTGCAGCGCGAGTTCTGACCGCGCGGGGTCGCGTACCGCTGCGCGCCGCCTGGCATAATGCCGCATGGGAAGCGCCGTGGGACGCCATCCTGGGCGCTCGATCCGCCCGGTGGGAGCGCTCCCGGCTCCGACTCGCCGCCGCGCGCCCGCCCTTAGGTCATGAATGTCACATTATGACATGTGAATCGCTAAACTCTAACGAAGATGCCTCTGCGTCATAATTGGCATGACGGTGACGAAAACGCCCAGTCTACGCGCCCGGCGCAGCTAGGCATATTTTCCATAACACCTCGTCCGCCCGATCATCGCCGCATTCCGATCTTTGCTGCATCGCAACATAGACCTCATGACCGAAGTGCTGCGCGGGTTCCAACTGGTGAAAAACGCCGTGGCAAAACCGTTCCATCGCGCGGGTGTAAAAATTCTGCCAGATCAGAATCGACTACAAGCAATCAGTTAAAAAATTTGATCGAATTTCGCAGTGCGGTATTTCAAGAATAACCGCATCAGCGAGAGACACGGGCCGCGCCGTCAGCGCGCCCCTGATCGTCGATGCTCGTCCGCAACGCTTCGATCGGAGGTCCCCGTGACCCAATCGTCTTCCAGCCCGCAGGCGCCGCACCGGCACCGTGGCCTCGTCCGGCTGTCGAGCGTCGGCCTGGCCTCGGTCCTCGCCCTGCTGATCGGAACCTCCGTCCTGCCGCCGCTGGTGGCCGACCAGTCGGACCGGGCGGTGGTCAACGCGCCGGTGGCGCTCCTGACCGCGCCGATCTCGGGCGACGTCGCGGCGATTCCCGTGAAGCCCGGCGACAGCGTCGAGCCCGGCGCGCTGCTCGCGCGGATCGCCAACCCGCGGGTCGACCGCACGACGGCGATCCAGCTCGACAGCAAGGTGACCGACCTGCGCGAGCGCTCGCTCTCGGCCGAGCGCAAGCGCCTGTCGAACCTTGCCTATCTCGAGAGCCTCGACACCGCGATCAAGCTCCAGTCGGATGGCATCGCCCAGATGTTCCGCTCCGAGATCGAGGCCCTGCGGGCCAAGATCGCCTCGGCCCAGGCCTCGGCCGAGGAGAAGAAGGTCCTGATGGACCGCCAGGTCAGCATGGTGTCGCGCAACGTCGCCAGCCCCGACATGGTCAAGTCGACCTCGCAGGCCTACACGGCGGCGCAGCAGGAGCAGAAGGCGGCGGAAGCCCGGCTCGTCCAGAAGACCGGCCAGCTCGACGGCCTCCTGCGCAAGGTCTATGCCGGCGACGACCTCAGCGGGCTCGCCGAGATCACCCAGAAGCGCATGGCGATCTTCTACGACGCGCAGCGCCTGCAGATCGAGGAGACCGAGCTGAAGGCGGCGCTCGCCGAGCAGCAGCGCCTGCTCGCCCGCGAGAACACCCGCATCGACAGCCTGTCGGGCACCGAGATCCGCGCGCCGGGCGGCGGCTTCGTGCTCAATGTCGGGGCGAGCGTCGGCCGCCACGTCACCGCCGGCGACAGCCTCGCCGCCCTCGTCGATTGCGGGCAGAGCTTCGTCGTCGCGATCTTCTCCTACCGCCAGGGCCAGAACCTGCAGGTCGGCAGTCGCGTCACCATCGACGGCGAGCCGTCGGGTCCGCGGCCCGGCACCGTGACCGAGATCCTGCCGAAGACCAGCGACAAGGCCGATGCCGGCTACGCGGTGCCGTTCCCGCAGACCGAGCGGCGCGAGCTCTACGTCCTGGTCAAGCCCGATCCGGCCCCGGCCGCTCCCGCGACGGAAGCCGGCAGCGCGATTCCCGCCAATAGCTGCGGCTTCGGCCGCTGGGTCAGCGTGACCCGCGAGGCCGGCTGGGTGCCCTCGACCTCGATGCTGTGGCGCTCGGCCGGCGACCACGCCGCGAGCCTCGCGACCCGGGCCGGCACCCTCGTGACGGCGGCGCTGAAGCCCCTCACCGCCGAGACCGCGGTCGCCGCCACCGAGCCGGCGCCCGTCGCCCCGGCCGACACCCAGGCACCGCAGCAGGCCCCGGCGATGGCCGCGACCCAAGTCCCGGCAACCCAAGTCCCGGCAACTCAGGTCCCGGCGATCCCGGCACCCGAGACCACGGCTTCGACGAGGCCGGCCCCGCGCGCCGACGCCATGCCGCTGCCGCCCCAGCGCCCGCAGGAATTCGGGCCGGGTCAGGCCGATCCGAAGCGGGGACGCCGCGAGCAGCGGGCCGAGCGCTGAAGGGTCTCAAGCGAGTGAAGGCCCTCCTCGCCGCCCTCGCCCTGGCGACCGGCCTCGCGGCGCCGGCGCTGGCCGCACCCGCCCCATGCGGGGCGGTCGCCGCCGCCCTCGATGCCGTCGCGCCGAGCGGGCCCGCCTTCGCGGCGAGCTACGGCCCCGGCCCCGGCGAGGTCGCGGTGCCGCTGCCCCTGCGCAACACCGCCTTCGCCTACGACAACGCGCTCGCCGTCATCGCGCTCACCGCCTGCGGCGACCGGGAGCGCGCCCGCCGGATCGGCGACGCGTTCCTCGGCGCGCTCGATGCCGACCGCACCTTCGCGGATGGACGGGTGCGCAACGCCTACCGGGCCGGCCCGGCGACCGCGCGGCCGGTGCTGCTGCCGGGCTGGTGGGACGGCGAGGCCAAGCGCTGGTCGGAGGACCGCTACCAGGTCGGCAGCGCCACCGGCAACGTCGCCTGGGTTGGCCTCGCGCTGATGACGCTGCACGCGGCCACCGGCGAGGCGCGCTACCGGGCGGGCGCCGCCCGGCTCCTGGGCTGGATCACCGCCAACGCGGCCGCCGCCACCGGATTCACCGGCGGGCGCGACGGCTACGATCCCGAGCAGACCCCGCTGCCCTGGGCCTCGACCGAGCATAATCTCGACGTCGTGGCGCTCGGCACTTGGCTCGGCACCTGGCTCGGCCCCGAGGGGGAAGGGGCGGCGCGCTCCGCCCGCGAATTCGTCGATGCGGCGTTCGACGAAGGCGCGGGCTGCTTCCGGATGGGAACCGGGCCCGACGGACGGATGCGCGACACGGCCGAGATCGCCCTCGACACCCAGCTCTGGCCGCTGCTCGCGGTGGCCGATCCGCCTGCCCCCTGGCGCCGGGCGCTTCCTTGCGCGGAAGAACGCCTCGCCGTGCCCGGCGGGTTCGACTTCAACGACGACCGCGACGGGCTGTGGGTCGAGGGCACGGCGCAGGCCGCCCTCGCCTACCGGGCCGCCGGCGACCACGCCCGCAGTGCGGCACTGCTCAGGACCGCGCTGGGGGAGCGGGCTCCCTCGGGCCTGCTCTACGCCACCCGCGAGGCCAAGCTCACCACCGGCCTGACGATCGGCCCGGGGAGCACCACGCCGGACTTCCTCTACTTCCGCCGCCCGCATCTCGGCGCCACGGCCTGGGCCGTGCTGGCGCAGGCGGGCTGGAACCCCTTCGACGGCAGGATCCTGCCGGCCCAACCCTAAGGTCGCGCGCATGTTCGGCACTCCCGGCGACGTCTCGACGGTGCTCGCCCTCAACCTCGCGGTCGCGCTGGCGCTCTACGCCCTGCCGGCCCTGCTCGTGCCGCAGCGCGCCTACGACCGCTGGGTCTTCGGCGGCCTCACGGCGGCGCTCGTCGTCACCTACCTCTCGTGGCGCTGGACCGACACCCTGCCGCCCCTCGAACTCTCGGCCGAGGCCCTGTGGCCCTACCTGTTCTTCACCTTCGAGGCGGTGGCGATCACCTACACGCTGATGTCGATCGCGATCCTGATGCGCCACAAGGACCGCTCGGCGGAGGCCGACCTGGCGCAGGCGCGCCACGAGGCCGCGAACGACTGGCCGGCGGTCGACGTCTTCATCTGCACCTACAACGAGCCGCTCGACGTGCTCGAGAAGTCGATCCTGCCGGCGCTCGCCATCGACTATCCGCACAAGACCGTCTGGGTGCTCGACGACACCCGCCGCGACTGGCTGCGCGACTATTGCGGGGCGGTCGGCGCGCGCTACCTGCGCCGGCCCGACAACACGGGCGCCAAGGCCGGCAACCTCAACAACGGCCTGCGGGCGACCGCGGCCGAGACGAACGCGCCCCTGATCCTGGTCCTCGACGCCGACTTCGCGCCGCAGCCCGACATCCTGACGCGGATGGTCGGCCTGTTCGACGATCCGCGCGCGGCTTTGGTACAGTCGCCGCAGTTCTTCTTCAACGCCGACCCGATCCAGCACAACCTCGCGGCCTCCGAGAGCTGGGTCGACGACCAGCGCATCTTCTTCGACGTCTTTCAGCCGGCCAAGGACGCCTGGGGCTGCTCGTTCTGCGTCGGCACCTCGTTCATCGTGCGGCGCGACCGGCTGGACGAGATCGGCGGCTTCCCGGACGCGGCGATCTGCGAGGACCTCAACCTCTCCTGCGGCATGATGCGGGCGGGCTACCGCACACACTGGCTCAACGAGCGCCTCAGCATGGGCCTCTCGGCGGAAGGGCTGCCGGAATACATCACCCAGCGCACCCGCTGGTGCCTCGGCACGATGCAGGTGGCCCTCCTGCGCTCCGGCCCGCTCTTCGGCTCCGGCTACACGCTCGTCCAGCGCCTGCACTTCGTCCACGGGGTGCTGAACTGGCTGTGCAAGCCGTTCATCGTGCTGATGCTGATCGCCCCCTCGATCTACTGGTTTGCCGGCCTGCCGGCCTTCCAGGCCGACTACCTCTCGTTCCTGCGCTTCGGCCTGCCGATGCTGCTTGCGGTCTGGGCCTACAATGGCTGGATCTCCGGCTCGCGCACCCTGCCGCTGTTCATGGAGGTCACCCACACCATGACGGCGCTGCCGATCACCGTGACCCTGGCGGTGGCCGCCGTGAAGCCGTTCGGCCGGCCGTTCAAGGTGACCGACAAGGGCGGCGACCGCTCGCGGATGATGGTGCGCTGGCGCCTCGCCGCCCTGTTCGGCGGCTTCTCGCTGCTCTCGGCCTTCAGCATCGTCTGGGCCTTCGTGGCGCCGGAGGCCGCCTCGGAGGTGTCCTCGATGGACTACTTCAACCTCGTCTGGGCCGGCGTCGCGATGGTGCTGACCTTCGTGGCCTTCCTGGTCTGCTTCGAGTACCCGCGCGCCGACCTCCTGTTTCCCTGCGAACTCGACGCGGTGCTGGAGGCGGACGGGTGCTCGGTGCCGGCCCGAGTCACCCATCTCTCGACCGATCGCGCCACCCTCGCGCCGGACGTCGCGATCCCGGCGGGCGCAGTGCTGCACCTGCCGGGCATCGGCCCGGTGCCCGTCACGCCCCTCGGCGGGGGCCTGGTGCGGCTCGATCCGGACTTCGCCCGGCGCCGCGCCCTGGTGCTGATGCTCTACGGCACGCCGCGGGACAGCATCGCCCGCCAAGCCCGCCTGTCGGGGGCGATGGCCGGGCTGGTGCGGCGGGGCTTCGGGCTGTCGTGAAGCGGGGGCGGGGTGTCACCGTCCGGGTCCTGGCATCCTCACGCCGCCGGCGGGTCGAGCAGCTCTTCGCACGCTTGCGCCAAGTGAGCGTCGACGTCAGGCCCGCCGCTCGCTCACGCTCGCCGGCGGCACGGCGCGACCCAGGCGTCTCGCCGCCGCGATCCAGCACGCAATGGCATCGCGTACATTCTCGCGCGCCTCCTCGACCGTGTCGCCATCCGACATGCACCCCGGGAGGTCGGGGACCGTCGCGAGCCATCCCCCCCGTCCTCGGTCGGGAGGTGCGTGACGTCGACGGAGTAGTCGCTCACCAACATGCTCATCCCTTTATGCGATCGATGAACGCGATCAGCTTGCGGAGAGAATGCAGAAATCCCGACCCGACGCCTGTTTGTTTTTCTCGACGGTCTTGCCACCCTCCGCGTCACTCCGGGGCCGCGCAGCGGAGCCCGGAATCCAGAGCCGCAGGTTAGAAAGGACAAGGTGGAACGCTATCCGCCATGTTTTGCACCATCCGAGTGTCTGGATTCCGGGCTCCGCTGCGCGGCCCCGGAATGACGCGGAGGGGCTTGGACCCCAAAGCGGCCCGTCGAACAGGCCCTCAATCCGTCGTCCGCACCGTCCAGGTCGCCCGGCGGATGCCCTCGGCGGCGCCGAGCCGCGCGATCACCGCGTCGATCTCCTCCGGCTCGATCGACGTGCTGACCAGGGTGGCGACCACCTCGACATCGTCCTCGCCGCGCTCCTCGACGTCCACCTCGCTCACCGGGTAGTGGGCCGCCTCCAGGCGCTCGACGAGGAGGTCGCGCACCTCCGAGAGGCGGTCGGTGTCGGTGGTGGCGCGGACCTCGTAGGTCGCCTCCGAATCGCGCTCGTCGATCGGGATGCGGTTGATCGCGTTGACGAGGGGCCGCAGCAGCGTGTTGCCGGCGAGCACCGCGACGGTGACGAGCGCGGCTTCCGCCGCGAGATCGACGCCCGACAGGGCGCCGACGGCGGCCGAGCACCACAGGGTCGCGGCGGTGTTGAGGCCGCGGACGTTCATGCCCTCCTTCATGATCACGCCGGCGCCCAGGAAGCCGACGCCCGAGACCACGTAGGCAACGATGCGGATCGCCCCGTCGGCATGGCCGATGCGCATGCCGAGATCGGTGAAGGCCGCCGCCCCCACCGCCACCAGCACGTTGGTGCGCAGGCCCGCGGTGCGCTGCCGGTACTGGCGCTCCGCCCCGATCAGGGTGCCGAGCACGAAGGCGCAGAACAGGCTCAGGGTGGAGTTGAGGAATTCGCCGGCCTGGAAGGCCTGGATGATCGCCATCGCGTCGCGCCGCTCGTGGAGGATCGCGCCGGCCTCGACGGCCCGCGCCGAAATCCCGGCCTATAGCGGGGCCGTGTGACGGCCGCATAGCGGCGGGGTCAGGGCGCGGCCTTGGGGGGAGGATTCTTGGAAGGAGGGTTTTTGGGCGCGGGATCCTTGGACGCGGGATCCTTGGGAGTCTGGCCCCGGAGGGCCGATCCCTTGAGGCTTTGGGCCTTGACCACCTTGGCCTTGTCCTTGCGCGCCTTGGCGCCCTCGGCCCCGGCGGCGCGGATCAGGGCGGCGAGCCCGGCCTCGGTCACCGCCTCGGCCGCCTCCGGCACGCTGAACCAGCGGCACTCGCGCTCGTTCTGCTCGGGCCAGGTCTTGAGCTGCTTGCGCACATCCAGGCGGAAGACCTGGACCTGGCACAGGACCGCGTCGCGGCTCTTCAGGCGCTTGTTGTAGAAATAACTGCCGAGCGCCCGCCGGCCGACCCGGCCGATCAGGCCCGCCTCCTCGTAGGCCTCGCGGGCGGCGGCCTCGTAGTTCTTCAGGCCCTTCATCGGCCAGCCCTTCGGCACCACCCAGCGCCGGGTCTCGCGGGAGGTGATGAGCATGACCTGGAGGCTGCCGTCCGGCGCGGGCCGGACCGGCAGCACGGCGACCTGCCGGCGCGGCTCGCCGCCGCGCTCCGACCAGCCGGTCAGGAAACCCGCCAGGGCCTTCAGGCTCTTCATGATCCGGCGCGGTCCGCGACGGAACGGCGGCCCGGGCAGCAGGGGCGAAGGCTCGGAAGAGAACTCGGGCCGAGCCCGGGGCAGGTCACGGATGTCACGTCGCGGCGCACTCGCTGGTCCCGCTCCCGGGCGGCGGGCCCAGGAGTACCCCGTTGGAAGGGATCCCGGCGCGGGTTCCCCTCGCGAGAAACCGCATCGGCCGGGAAAGATCCTTCGAGACGGATCCCTCGAAAGATCCCTCGAAGGATCCTTTGGGGGCACGCTCCGCGGTCCGGACTTCCTCGCGGCGGACGGCGCACCTCACCCGTCCCTTTAGCCGGTGCGGGTCGCGGCGCTCAAGCAGGATTTGTTAACCGGCAAAACAATTGCCGGGCCGGGGTCAGGCCTCGCTGCCGAGGGTCGCGATCAGGGCGTCGAGGCGGGCGCGCAGATCGGCGATCTCGCTCTCCGACATCTGCAGCGTGCGGACCACCGAGCGGCGCACCTCGACCGCCTCGGCCTGGAGGGCCTGGCCCTCCTCGGTCAGGCTGATCTCGACCTCGCGCTCGTCGGCCTGCCGCCGGGTGCGTCGCACGAAGCCGGCGGCCTCGAGGCGCTTGAGCACCGGGGTCAGCGTGCCGGAATCGAGGCGCAGGCGCCGGCCGATGTCGGAGACGGTCAGCCCGTCGCTCTCCCACAGCACGATCAGCACGAGGTATTGCGGGTAGGTGAGGCCCAGCCGCTCGAGGAGCGGCCGGTAACACTTCGTCATGCGGTGGGAGGCCGCGTAGAGCGCGTAGCAGAGCTGGTTGTCGAGCCGCAGCGCTTCCACACCTGACAAAACAGGCTCGAGAGAGTTCATGTTCATACCATACCAACGGCACCTGGGCGCCGCCCTCGCCGCAGGATCCTCATGCCGCCAGCCTAACACGCCGGGCGGACCACCGAAATCCATGCGGATGCGTTCGATGGTGAACGATCATCTCTCGAATGGGGCTCCATCCGCAACAGCATAAGATGGGCGACTGGATCGCGGCCGCCCGAATTCTCGAAGCCGGCCGCGATCTTGGGACCGGATTCTCATGCGCGTTCCGGTGGATCGCTGTCGCAATGCGGAAAGCGGCTTCCTCAGACACCGCGCGGGCTCGCGGGACGCCGTCAGTAAGGGATCTTCCGGACGGCGTCTCAGCGCCGGCCGTCGAGCGGCGGGCGGAGCCGGCGCTCGACCAGCGGCCGGCCGGCCCGGCGCTCGACGATCACCGTGCGCGGGCCGCGCAGGCCGCTGCCGGTGCTGATGATCCGCTCCGGCGCGCGCTCGGTCTTCGGCTTGGCCGCCAGGGCCTGCGCCGCCTGGAGCACGTGCGGGCGCACCTCCTCGGGGGGCAGGCCGATCAGGCCCGCGGCGATCTCGACCTGCTGCTCGACGTCGTCGGCGAGGTCCTGCGCCGCCGCCACCGCCTCGGAGATGGTGGGGGGCTCCTTGCGCACCCGGATCGGCGGCAGGTTGCGGGGCTTGTCGGTCGGCTTCTTCACGGTGCGGCTCATCATCATGCGGCTGAGCATAGCGCGGAGGTCGCGATTGTTGCAGTGCAACACGCGCATGTCCAACCCGACGCCGCCGGAATGGTTGCCCCGGCCTCACGGTTAGCTCACGCTGCGGCCAAGGGAATTCGACCCGATCTCACGCGCCGGCAGGATATCGGGCATAAGGTCGCACCGCGCCGCGGCAGCCGGCTTGTCCGGATCCGGCGGACCTGGGACAATGGATCGGCCATGACCGACCTCCCCCGCCTCGACCCGCGCCTGACCCCCGCCCGGCCCGACCTCGCCGACGAGCGCCTGCGCGGCCGCGTCGAGGCGGCGCGCTACGTGCCCGGCCGGCCGCACCGGATCGCCGTGCCCGTCGCGCCCCTGCGGCGCGCGCCCGATCCCACCGCCGCCCTCGACAGCGAGGCCCTCTTCGGCGAGGCCGCCACGGTCTACGACCTGCGCGACGGCTGGGCCTTCGCGCAGCTCGCCGCCGACGGCTATGTCGGCTACCTGCCGGAGGAGGTGCTCGGCCCCGCGGGTCCCGCCCCGACCCACCGGGTCTCGGGCCTGCGCACCTTCCTCTACCCCGCCGCCGACCTGAAGCGCCCGGTCCTCGGCGCGCTCAGCTTCGGCGCCCGCGTGACGGTGGCGGAGCGGGAGGGCGCCTATGCGCGCCTCGCCGACGGGAGCTTCGTCTGGGCCGGGCACCTCGCGCCCGTCGCGGCGATCGAGCCGGACGTCGCCGCGACGGCCCTGCGCTTCCTCGGCACGCCGTATCTCTGGGGCGGGCGCAGCAGCCTCGGGCTCGACTGCTCCGGGCTGGTGCAGACCGCGCTCGCCGCCGCCGGCATCCCGGCGCCGCGCGACAGCGACCAGCAGGAGGCGGCCTTGGGAGAGGCGGTGGCGCTCGCCCCCGGTCTCGCCGGCCTGCGGCGGGGCGACCTGGTCTTCTGGCGCGGCCATGTCGGGATGATGCTGGACGAGACCCGGCTGATCCACGCCAACGGGCACCACATGGCGGTGGCGGTCGAGCCCCTGGCGGAGGCGGAGGGCCGCATCCGCGCCGGACGGACCGGGCCGGGCACGGGCGACGGGGCGATCCGGGCGGTCCGGCGCCTGAATCCCGCCGCCTGACGGTGCCGCCGGCCGGTCCGGCCCGCGGACGATCCCCGTAACCCCGCGGCGCCTGAACCCTGCGGCACTTGAACCCTGCGGCACTTGCGCCCCGCGGGACGGGAGTTTCGCGTCAAATCCGTGGACATCCGGCGGGATCTTGGCCGCGCACGACCGTTCATGCCTCGCGCCGGCCATAACCCGCGGTACAATAAGATCGAGGACCGCCGCCGGCGGCCCCGCTCCCGAGCCCTGAGGACACCCGCCCGCGATGCTGACCGGTTCGGCCATCACCCGCGCCCTCGTCATCGTCGTGCTGGCGGCCGGCCTCGCCGGGCTGTGGCAGTTCCTGATGCCGCGCGCCGCCGGCCCGCACGTCTCCGAGCCGCAGAAGCGCGCCGAGGCCGGCCGCGGCGCGACGCCGGCCCCGACGAGCGGGGACGCGGTGCGCTCGGTCTATCCGGGCGGCCCGCGCCCGGCCGACCCGCCGGCGCCCCGCCCCGCCCCGACGGCGGAGGCGCCCCCGACCGCGAGCCCCGCCCCCGCGAACCCCGCCCCGATGCCGGCGCCCCTGCCGGCGCCCGCGCCGCCTCCCGCGCCGGCGCCCTCCCCCCCTCCCCCGGTCTTCACCCCGGCCGCGCCCTCCGCGCCGCTGCCGCAGGCCGACACCACCGCCGACGCTTCGTCGAGCGGCACGGTCGATCTCAACACCGCCAGCGTGGCGGAACTGAACGGCCTGGGCGGCGGCATGATCGGCAAGGCGATCATCGCCAAGCGGCCCTATGCCTCCCCGGGCGAGCTCCTGTCGAAGCGGGTGTTGAGCCGGGCGACCTACGACAGGATCAAGGGTCAGGTGACGGTGCGGTAGGCTTCGTCGGTGGACGAAGCCCCGGCAGGATCCGACGCCCGGTCCGTCGGGCCGGAGCGACACGCACCAGGATCGCCCGCGATGGGCCCGATACCGGCTCAGTCTGCGCCGTCGTCGGGGATGTTCAGCGTGGTGCCGCAGGCCTTGCAGTGGACGGCATCCGGCTCGTGGCGCTGCAGGCCGCAGGTCGGGCAGGGGAAGCGCACCTTGTAGGGCCGGAACACCACCTGGGCGAGGCGAAAGAACAGCGTCACGCCGCAGATCATCACGAACACCGAGATCAGCCGTCCGGAGGGTCCCGGCAGGGTGATGTCGCCGTAGCCGGTCGTCGTCAGCGAGGTGACCGTGAAGTACAGCGCATCGACCGGGCTGCCGATCGCCGGGTTGCTGCCGGCCTGCGTGACGTAGACCACGCCGGTCATCACGAAGACGAAGACCACCAGGTTGGTGGCGGCGAGGATAGCCTCCTCGTTGCGCCGGAAGACCACGCTGTCCTGCCGCATCCGGTCGAGCAGCTGGTAGGTGCGCAGGAGGCGCAGCGTGCGCAGGATGCGCAGGAAGCCGACGCCCTGCACGAACATCGGCGCCAGGAACGAGACGATCGCCACCACGTCCGTCCAGGTGCTGAGGCGCAGGAACTCGCGCGCGGGCGCCCGGCTGATCGTCAGGCGGCCGAGGAAGTCGGCCAGGACGCCGAGGCCGAGGGCCACATCGAGGGCGACGATCCAGGGCGCGAGCGGCAGGAACGAGGTCGCGATCACAAAGGCAATCGTCGCGACGTCGAAGGCGAGCAGGGCGTAGCGGAAGCGGTGCACCTGGTCGGTGTCGCCCTCGTAGAGGGCGTGCAGTCTGGCTTTGAGCGGGGTCATGCTGAGGGGGGAACGAGTCCGGTCGGGCGGAGCGGGCCTGCCCCATAGCGCATCCGGATCGCGGGCGCCCGTTGCGCGCCGGGCCCATCGATGGGATACGGGCGCCAAGGTGTGCGGTCCCAGGGCGGGGCTTGCAGGATGTCTTCCGCGGGTCGGGCCGCCCGCGGGGAAGACCCGTGCCCATACCTCATCCCCATGCCTCCTCTGATCCGACTCTGCCGCCTCGGGCTGTCGCCGGCGAGCCGCCGGGCCCCGGCGCTCCCGCGGACGGGGCGGATCGCCCGGCCGATTTCCCCGCATCCCCACAAGGCGACGACATGACCATCCAGGCTCCCCTGCCGGTCCGCCGGCCGCTCTCGGCCCTGCGCAACATGCTGCGCAACGAGGCCAGCGGCGGCCTCGTGCTGATGGCCAGCGCCGCGCTGGCGCTGGTGGTCGCGAACTCGCCCTGGGCGGAGACCTACTTCTCGGTCCTCAAGGCGTATCTCGGCCCGCTCTCGGTGCTGCACTGGATCAACGACGCCCTGATGGCGGTGTTCTTCCTGCTGGTCGGCCTGGAGATCAAGCGCGAGATGCTGGACGGGCGACTGCGCACCTGGCCCGACCGCATCCTGCCGGGCGTGGCCGCGCTCGGCGGCATGATGATGCCGGCGCTGGTCTACGTCGCGGTCAACCGGCACTCGCCGGAGACGCTGCGCGGCTGGGCGATCCCGGCCGCGACCGACATCGCCTTCGCGCTCGGCGTGCTGGCGCTGCTCGGCTCGCGCGTGCCGGTGTCGCTCAAGGTGTTCCTGACCGCGCTGGCGATCATCGACGACCTCGGCGCCGTCGTCATCATCGCGGCGTTCTACACCGCCGACCTTTCGCTGCCGATGCTCGGCGGCGCGGGCCTGACGCTCGCCGTGCTCTACGGGCTGAACAAGGCCGGGGTGGCGCGCCTGTGGCCCTACCTGCTGCTCGGCGTGGTGCTGTGGGTGTTCGTGCTCAAGTCCGGCGTGCACGCGACGATCGCGGGCGTGCTGCTGGCGCTGACGATCCCCTTGCGCCTCAGCGTCGGCAAGCCGGACGACCCGACCTCGCCGCTGCACATCCTCGAACACGCGATCCATCCGTGGTCGTCGTTCCTGATCCTGCCGATCTTCGGGTTCGCCAATGCGGGCGTGTCGCTGGCCGGGTTCATGCCGGCCATGCTGCTCGATCCGGTGACGCTCGGCGTGGCGCTCGGCCTGTTCGTGGGCAAGCAGCTCGGCGTGTTCGGGTTCGTGCTCGCCGTGGTCAGGCTCGGCTGGGCCCAGCGGCCGGCGCACGCGACCTGGCCGCAGGTCTACGGCGTGGCGCTGCTGTGCGGGGTCGGGTTCACCATGAGCCTGTTCATCGGCCTCCTGGCCTTCGCCGCGAGCCCGGAGCTGGAGGCGGAGACCAAGATCGGCGTGCTGGCCGGCTCACTGGCCTGCATGGCGGCGGGAGCGCTGGTGCTGCGGCTGGCGCCGCGGGCACCCAAGCCCGCGGCGAGATCGTGAGCACCGGGGGCCGGGCGATCGACGTGCCAGCTCCCGAGATCCGGGCCTTCGAAAAGGTCGGGCCTCGGCCCCCGATGCACCGCACCGGAGGCCGGCAGGAGCCCGCCGCCCTGATCCAGCCGAGCGTGCTCGCGAAAGCGCGACGCTCGGTCGGTCCCGTTCAGGCGGGACCGATCGCCTCGCTCAGGCCCGGCAGGCCTCGAAGCCCTTGCGGATCGCCTCCGGATCGAGGTGGCGGCCGATGAAGACGACGCGGGATTCGCGCGGGTCGCCCGGCTTCCACTCGTCCTGCAAATCGCCGTCGAGGATCATGTGCACGCCCTGGAAGACGAAGCGGCGCGGTTCGTCGGGGAAGCTGACGATGCCCTTGCAGCGCAGGATGTCGGGCCCCTGCACCTGGGTCAGGTCGGAGATCCAGGGCATGAACTTGTTGGGATCGACCGCGCCGGGAAGCCGCGCCGAGATCGACTGGATCTCGTCGGAATGGTGATGGTGGTGCCCCTCCTCCAGGAAGTCCGGCTCGACCTCGATGATGCGGGACAGATCGAAGGCCTTGCGGTCGAGCACGGTCTCGAGCGGCACGGCGCAGTGCTGGGTGCGGTGGATCTCGGCCGAGGGGTTGATCGACCGGATCTGGCGCTCGACGGCGTCGAGGCCGGCCGCGTCGACGAGGTCGGACTTGTTGAGCAGGATCACGTCCGCGAAGGCGACCTGGTTCTTGGCCTCGGGGGCGTCCTTCAGGCGCTCGGAGAGCCACTTGGCGTCGGCCACCGTCACCACCGCGTCGAGGGTGGCGGCCTCGCCGACATCCTGGTCGACGAAGAAGGTCTGGGCCACCGGCGCCGGGTCGGCGAGGCCGGTGGTCTCGACGATGATCGCGTCGAACTTGCCCTTGCGCTTCATCAGCCCGTCCATGATGCGGATCAGGTCGCCGCGCACGGTGCAGCAGATGCAGCCGTTGTTCATCTCGAACACTTCCTCGTCGGCGCCGACCACGAGGTCGTTGTCGATGCCGATCTCGCCGAACTCGTTGACGATCACGGCGTAGCGCTTGCCGTGCGGCTCGGTGAGGATGCGGTTGAGGAGCGTGGTCTTGCCGGCGCCGAGATAGCCGGTGAGCACCGTGACGGGGATCTTGTCGGACATGCGGGGCCGTCTGTTCGCTGGTGAGCCGGGCGCCGGGAGGCGCCGCGAGGAGTGATATAGTGTGTCACTCCGCCGGGCGCGAGGCCGGTCCGGGGAGGCGGAAGCGGGCGACGTCGCGCAGGAGTTCGACGAACGCCCTCGCACCGTGATCGAGGAGCGCGCGGCCGGCCTCCGCCGTGCCGAGGCGGGCGTCGCCGACGGCGCCTTCCGGGTTGAGGTCCTGCGCGTGCCAGGCGAACGCCGCCGGGCGGCCGGCGCGCAGCTGGGCGTAGGTCCGCTCCATCGCGCGGCTCGCCGGCACGAAGTCGCGGATCGCCGCGCGCCGCACCAGGTCGGGGCGGAGCGCCAGCATCAGGGCGGTCTCGATCCCGCCGCCATGGATGCCGTGACGCACCTCCTCGTCCGGAAAGAGGCCCGGCGGGGTGCCGAAGCGGCTCCAGGCGGTGGTGACCGCCACCATCCCGTGCCGGCCGCGCAAGGACAGGGCCACGAGATCCATGAGCGCGCTGTTGCCGCCATGCGACGACACGATGACGAGCCGGGTGCAGCCCGCCCGCACCACCCCATCGCCGATCTCGGTCCAGGCTTTCAGCGCCGTCTCAGGGCTCAGCGTCAGGGTGCCGGGAAAATCCCCGTGCTCGGGCGACAGGCCGACGGATTGCACCGGCAGCACCCGCACGTCGAGGTCGTCGGGGACGAGGTCCGCGACCCGCGCCAGGTAGCCCTCGGCGATGACGACGTCGGTGGAGAGCGGCAGGTGCGGCCCGTGCTGCTCCACGGCCGCCACCGGCAGCACCGCCACGGTGGCCGCGAGCGCGCCGTCGCGGCACTCCTCGGTGGTCAGGTCGCCCCAGGGCCGGGCCGGCATCGCGCATCCTCCGTCTCTCACGCGCGTCTCGCGCGGCCGACCATAAGCCGCGGACGGACCGGCCGAAACCGGCGCATGTTCTTCACCTTCGCGTCATCCAGTCGTCACAGGCCGGCTGGCATGTGCGCCGGTGAGGGCGCCACGCGGCGCCCGGCCCGCCGCCCTTGCTCCCACGATGCACGCGCGGCAGGATTTGTCTCGAGAGCGGGGGCGGGTGCCATGGCAGCGGGCGAGCAGGCTTTGGCCGTGGATGCGCCGCGCCGGGCGGCCAAGCGCCTCCGGCCCCCCGGCGCCAAGAGCGTCGGCTGGGCCCTGATGCAGGCGGCCCGCCTCCATCGCGGCCGCATCGGCGACCGCCTGGCGGAGCTCGATCTCTTCGCCGGCCAGGAGCAGGTGGTGCAGGCACTGGCGGCGGCCGGCACCATGACCATGGGCGACCTCGCCGCGACCCTGCGGGTGCGACCGCCCACCGCCTCGAAGACCATCACGCGGCTCGCCGCCATGGGGGTGGTCGAGCGCCGGACCGAGGCCGGGGACGGCCGCATCGTCCGGGTGCGGCTGACCGAGGCCGGCCTGGCCAAGGCCGCGGCGATCGAGGGCCTCTGGGACGAGATCGAGGCCGAGATGCTGGAGGGCTTCGACAACAAGGAGCGCCGGCGCCTGCGCAAGCTCCTGCGCCGCGCCACCCGCAACCTCGCCGAGGCCGCCGGCCTCGAGGCGCACGAATCCGACGCCGAGGCCGAGGACGATCTCGAGGGCGGGCTCGACGGCGGGGATTCGAGCCGCGACATGGATTGAGGCGGGGCGCGGATCGAAAGCCTTTTCGATCGAGCCGGCAGCCTTGACACCCTCCGGGTCATTCCGGGGCCGCGATAGCGGAGCCCGGAATCCAGAACCGCGGATGGTTCAGGATCAAGCGGAGATCGTTCCGCTTGCGTCGGAAACACCTGAGTGTCCGGATTCCGGGCTCCGCTGCGCGGCCCCGGAATGACGCAGAGGGTACCAATACTGTCGAGAAAGCTAAACACGCTTCGAGATAGCTCTTGGGCCTAAGTCCGGACTGATCATGCAGCCTATATCGTCCCGCCGAGTGGATTAGTCCGCACGCCACCCGCCCAGCCGCGAAGATCAGGCGATGCATAACGGTTATCGCCTTACCAAGGACAACGTTCTACAGTCTTCTCTCACGTAGACGATCGGCTTGCGACGGGCGCAAGAACGGTTTGGCCGGTAGAGACGAGTGTCCGATCACGAACATTGCGCGACGCGCGGGGCCGGACCGTCCGGGTTCCGCGCGCGCCTGCTGCGCACGCATGTCGCGGCCCTGGCGGTCGCCCTGCTGGTGCCGGCGCTGCTCATCATCGGGCTGATCGCGCATCACTGGGTCCAGGCCGAGCGGGCGCGGATGGAGGAGCGGACCGCGACCCTCAACGCCCACGCGGTCGAGCAGATCGACCGCTTCCTCAGCGGCCAGATCGCGATGCTGCAGGCGCTCGCGACCTCGCCGGCCCTGGAGCACGGGGATTTCGCCCGGTTCGACCGCCAGGCCCGGGAACTGGTGCGCCTGCAGGGCATCAACGTCGTGCTGCGCGACGCCGACGGGCAGCAGCGCGTGAACACGCGGCTGCCCTGGGGAACCCCCCTGCCCCGGGCGGTCATCGACAACGACCGGGTGGTGCGGGAGACCGGCGCGCCGGCGATCTCCGACCTCGTCGCCGGCACCGTCACCGGCCAGCCGATCGTCGTCGTCACGGTGCCGGTGCGGCACGGCGGGGCGCTCGCCTACTTCCTGAACGCCACCCTGCCGGCGCCGCTCTTCGGCGAGTTCCTGCGGGGCGCGGGCGTCTCCGCGCCCTATTCCGGCTCGGTCGCCGACCGGAACGGGATCATCATCGGCCGGTCGGTCGACACCGCGGCGGCGGCCGGCAAGCCGCTGCCGGGCTTCCGCTCGGTCTCCGGGACGACGGGGCAATGGTGGGGCCGCAACCTCAGCGGCATCCCGGTCTTCGGCACCCATCACCGCTCCGCCCTCTCGGGCTGGGTGGTGACGATCGGCATCGAGCAGGCGGCGTTGCGCGCGCCCTTCGTCACCTCCGTGCTGGTGCTGGCGCCGGTGATCCTCGGCCTGTCGCTGATCGCCCTGATCGCCTCGCTGCTCGTCGGCCGCCGGATCCTGCTCGCCAAGGCGCTGCTGGCGCGGGCGGCGGACGACCTCAGCCGCGGCGTCACCCTGCGGATGCCGGTGACGCCGATCCGGGAGGTGAACGAGGTCGGGGCGGTGCTGGCGCAGACTTCCGCGATCCTGCAGCGGCAGGCGGACGCCCTGCGCAAGAGCAACGCCGACCTCGAGGACCGCATCGCCGCGCGCACCCGGGAACTCGTCGCGAAGGAGGCGGTGCTCACGACGACCCTCGACGCGATGGACCAGGGCCTGATCATGGTCGACGCGCAGGGGCGGGTCGCCGTCACCAACCGCCGGCTCGCCGAGCTCCTCGACCTCGACCCGGCCTTCCTGGCGGCGCGGCCGTCGCGGGCGGAGATGCGGCGGGTGCTGACGGCGGCCGGAGAGTATGCGGGGGTCGATCCGGCCTTCGAGCACGCGATCTCGGTCGGCGACCTCGCGGTGATCGGCGCGCGCTACGAGCGCACTAGGCCGAACGGCACGATCCTCGAGGTCCACAACGCGCCGACCGCCGATGGCGGCGTGCTGCGCACCCTCACCGACATCACGGCGCGCCGCGAGGCCGAGGCGGCCCTGCAGCGCAAGAAGGCCCTGCTCGACGCGACCTTGGCCAACATGGACCAGGGCGTGCTGCTGATCGACGCCGCCGGGATCGTCCAGCTCTGCAACGAGCGGGCGATCGACCTCCTCGGCCTGCCGCCGGAGTACCGCCACGGCCACCCGACCCTGGCCGAGCTCGTCGCCTGGCAGAGCGCGAGCGGCGAGTTCGGCGACGCCGCGGCGGAGCGCGCGCCCTGGCTCGCACTCAGGGGCGACCTCCTCGGCGCCCCGCCGGTCTACGAGCGCACGCGGCCCGACGGCACCGTGCTCGAGGTGCGCACCGTGCGCCTCGCCGAGGGCGGGGCGATCCGCACCTTCTCGGACGTGACCGAGCGCAAGCGGCGCGAGCTCGCCGTCCTGGAGGCCAACCGCGTCGCCGAGGCGGCCAGGGTCCAGGCGGAGGCGGCGAGCGCCGCCAAGACCGAGTTCCTCGCCACCATGTCGCACGAGATCCGCACGCCGCTGAACGGCGTGATCGGCTACGCCGAGCTGCTGGTCCGGGCGGGCGACCTGTCGCCGGTCCAGGGCCGCAGCGCCGCGCGGATCCAGGAGGCGGGGCAGGCCCTGCTGACGGTGGTCAACGACATCCTCGACTTCTCGAAGATCGAGGCCGGGCAGATCGACCTCGACCCGCAGCCCTTCGGGCCGGCGGCCCTGGCCGACGGCGCGGTCGCGATCGTCCGGACCGCGGCGGACGCCAAGCGCCTCGCACTGATCGTCGAGACGGCGCCGGGCCTCGCCTCACGCCTCGTCGGCGACCCGAACCGGCTGCGCCAGGTGCTGCTCAACCTCGTCAACAACGCGATCAAGTTCACGCCGGCGGGACGCGTCACCCTGCACCTCGCGAGCACGCCGCTCACGTGCGGGCGCCACGCCCTGCGGGTCTCGGTCAGCGATACCGGAATCGGCATCCCGGCCGACCGCCTCGGGCAGCTCTTCCAGCGCTTCAGCCAGGTCGACGGCTCGATCCGGCGCCGCTTCGGCGGCACCGGCCTCGGCCTGGCGATCAGCCGGCAGCTGGTCGAGGCCATGGGCAGCACGATCGGGGTCGAGAGCCGGCCGGGCGCCGGCTCGACCTTCTGGTTCACCGTGCCGCTGGCGGCCGCCGCCGAAGAGGACCCGGCCCGGGAGCGGCCCCCGCTCGCGCCGCTCGCGCGCCCGGCCAGGGTCCTCCTCGTCGAGGACAGCCCGATCAACCAGGACATCGCCCGCGCCATCCTGGAGCGCCGCGGCCACGCCGTGAGCGTGGCGGGCGACGGCGCCGAGGCGGTCTCGGCCCTGCAGGCGGGCGGGTACGACGTGGTGCTGATGGACGTGCAGATGCCCGGCATGGACGGGCTGACCGCGACGCGCCACATCCGGGCGCTGGGCGCCCCTGCGAGCCGCCTGCCGATCGTGGCGCTCACCGCCAACGTGCTGCCGCAGCAGGTCGCCCAGTTCCGCGCCGCCGGCATGGACGACCATGTCGGCAAGCCGTTCCGGCCCGACGAGCTCCTGGCGACGGTGGAGCGGTGGAGCGCGCCGCGGACGGCCGACGCGGCCTGAGGGCTCGGCCCCGGACCGCTTGCCCAGGACCGCTTGCCACGGACTGCTTGCCACGGTCGCGCGGGCCCTACTTCTCCCCGCACCGGAACCGACACGGGAGATGTCCGCCATGGCCCAGCAGGAACGCAGCGCGCTGATCGTCGGGGCCTCGCGGGGCCTGGGGCTCGGGCTGGTGCGGGTCTTCCTCGCCCGCGGCTGGGCCGTCACCGCCACCTCACGGGGCGAGGCGCCGGCGCTCGCCGCCTTGAGCCCCGTCGCGCCCGCCCTCGCGCGGGTCGACATCGACGACGACGCGGGCGTGGCGCGCCTGCACGACGACCTCGCGGGCCAGAGCTTCGACGTGGTGTTCGTGGTGGCGGGCGTCGCCGACGGCGCCCACGTGCCGCTGCCGCAGGGCGACCGGGCGACGGCGCTCAAGGTCTACGAGACCAACGCGGTGAGCCCGATCCGCTTCGCCGAGACCTTCGCCGACCGGGTCGCCCCCGGCGGCCTGATGGTGCTGATGAGCTCGATCCTCGGCAGCGTCTCGCTCAACGAGGGCGGCAGCTGGGAGAGCTACCGGGCGAGCAAGGCCGCCCTCAACACGCTGGCCCGCTCCTTCTCCGCCCGCCACGGCGACGCGCCCTTCGGCACGGTGCTGATGCATCCGGGCTGGGTGCGCACCGACATGGGCGGCCCGGAGGCCGACATCGACGTCGCCACCAGCGCCGAGGGGATGGTGGCGGTGGTCGAGGGACGGCTCGGGCAGCGGGGCTGCGTGTACCTGGAATATCGGGGGGAGACGGTGGCGTGGTAGGAGTGCGGCCCTACCGATCGACGCATCGGCTCTGACACCCTCGGCGTCATTCCGGGGCCGCGTCAGCGGAGCCCGGAATCCAGAACCGCAGGTGATGCAGATCATGGCGGGATGCGTGCCGCTCGCGTCGGAAAGACCTGAGCGTCTGGATTCCGGGCTCCGCTGGCGCGGCCCCGGAATGACCCTGTGAAGCGGGAAGGTCGCGCCCAAGCGGCTGAGCGGAGAAGAGACAACCCACCTCACTCCCCCGCCAATCCCCGCCCCAGCGCCCCCACCACGATCTCGATCTGCCCGCGCAGGACCGGCTCGCTCAGCACCATCAGCTTCTCGTCGAGGCCGAGGCTGACGAGGCCGTGGGTGGCGGAGAACAGCGAGCGGGCGAGCAGCGCCCGCTCGCGGTCCCGCAGATCGGGCCGCAGCACCCGCAAAGGTGCCTCGATGTAGCGGAACAGGCGCACCTGCTCGACGAGGTACCAGTCCGGCAGCGCGTGCGTGACCCGGTGCTGGAACAGGGCGCGCCAGCGCGCCGGATGGCCCGCCGCGAAGCGCAGGTAGGCCACCGCCAGCCGCACCAGGGTCTCCACCGCCGCGTCCCGCTCGGCCGGCGTCGCCTTCCCCACCGGCTCGGGCGCGATCGGCACCGCGGTGATTGCCCGTTCGAACAGGGCGAGCGTGCGCAGGTTCACCCGGAGGATCAGGGCGTCGAGGTCGGGAAACACCGTGTAGATCGCGCCGAGCGCGCAGCCGACATCCCGGGCGAGGTCGCGCGCCTTCAGGGCCGACAGGCCCCCGGCCGCGATGGCGGCCTCCGCGGCGTCGATCAGGGCCGTCCGCAACCGCTCCCGCCTCTCGTCGTTGCGCATCCCGTCCGTCGCCTCTCGCGTGCGTTTTCGCACCTGCCTGAAAACGCTCGTGAACGCCGTTCAAATTCGCGCTTGAACACCGTTCAGAGCTGTGGAAACTTGCGTTCGTGAACAACGTTCACGCCAGCGGAGCCAAGATGCTCACGGAGCCTAAGATGCTCAACCTCCTCTCCACCCTCGTCCGGGGCGCCGCCGCCAGGGCCGCCGAGGACCTTCACGACCAGCACGCCTTCCTGATCCTGGAGCAGCAGCTGCGCGACGCGGCCGCCGCCCTCGACGACAGCCGCCGGACGCTCGGGCTCGCCCTCGCCCGGGAGGCGGCCGACGCCAAGCGGCAGGCCGCGCTCGCCGCCCGGATCGCCGAGCTGGAGGGAAGCGCCGTCGCGGCTCTCGCCGGCGGGCGCGAGGACCTGGCGGCCGAGGCCGCCGAGGCCCTGGCCGAGATGGAGGAGGAGGCGCAAGCCCTCGAGGCGAGCCGTGCGGCCTACGCCGCGGAGGTCGCGGCCCTGCGCCGGGCCGTGCGCAAGGGCGGCCGGCAATTCGCCGAACTGGAGCGCGGCCAGCGCATCGCCCGGGCGGCGGAGGCGGTGCACCGCCTGCGGGCCCGGCGCGGGCAGGGGCTGGGCAGCCCGGCGGCGCTCGCCGAGGCGCAGGCCACCCTGCGGCGCCTGCGCGAGGCCCAGGCCGCGGACGCCGCCTCCGACGAGGCCCTGGCGATCATCGAGGCGGCGACGCCCGAATCCCTGAGCGAGCGCCTGGAGGAGGCCGGCTTCGGCCCGCGCACCCGGCCGAGTGCCGGCCGCGTGATGGAGCGCCTGCGGGCGAAAGCCGAGGCCCGGACCAACGCCCAGTCCCAAGCCCAGACCCCGACCGGCGCCGCCTGAGCGCGACCCGCCCCCCGTCTCACGCTCCTGAGGAAACCCCATCCATGACCCCGCAGACCCCGCAGCACACCTCCGCCTGGGTGGCCTTCACCTACGCCTCCTTCATCGGCGCCGCCACCATGGTGGCCGGCGGCATCCTGTTCCTGCCCCTCGACCTCTGGACCAAGGCCTATCTCGCCATGGGGGTGACGATGCTGGTCCAGTCCTGCATCACCCTGGTCAAGACCGTACGCGACGTCCACGAGGGCAAGCGCCTCGTCAACCGGATCGAGGATGCCCGGGCCGAGCGCCTGCTGATGGAGATGGGCAAGGAATAGCCCGTCGCCCTCCGGGCGGCCGGCTTCCCGACATCGGATCGCCAGTCGTCGGATCGCCGGCCTTCGGATCACCCCGAGACCGCGGCAGCAAAGCCGGTTAGGGTTTACCGGCTAAGGGCTGCGTCTCCTGGCGCGGCGGCGCCCGGCTCGTCCGCCCACCCGTCACCGAGCGAGGAACGCCCTCCATGTCCGGAAAGCTGATGGCCAGCCGGCGCTTCGCGCCCCTGTTCTGGTGCCAGTTCTTCTCCGCCTTCAACGACAACTTCCTCAAGAATGCCCTGGTGTTCCTGATCATGTTCGGGGCGGGCGGGGTCGGCGGCGGGGCGGATGGCGGCTCGGCGGCCCTGGTGACCTTGGCCGGCGCGGCCTTCATCGCGCCGTTCTTCTTCCTCTCAGGGTTAGGCGGCGAGCTCGCCGACCGCTACGACAAGGCCTACATCGCGCGCCGCCTCAAGGCGGCCGAGATCGTGGCGGCGGGCGTCGCGGTGCTCGGCTTCTGGCTCGCCTCGGTACCGATCCTGTTCGTGGCCCTCGTCCTGTTCGGGATCGTCGCGGCCCTGTTCGGGCCGATCAAGTACGGCATCCTGCCCGACCACCTCGCCCGCGCCGAGCTGCCGGCCGGCAACGCGCTCATCGAGGCCGCGACCTTCCTCGCCATCCTCACCGGCACCATCGCGGGGGGCCTCGCCGTCACCCATGGCGGGGCGCACGCCTTCGGCCTCCTGGTGATGGGCTTCGCGGTCCTCTGCTGGCTCGCCAGCCTCGCGATCCCGAAGACCGGCGAGGCGGCTCCCTACCTCACCGTCGACCGCAACGTGCTGCGCTCGACGGGCAGCCTGATGCGCGACCTCTACGAGGACACGCGGCTGTGGCGCACCGGCGTCATCACGAGCTGGTTCTGGCTCGTCGGCGCCGTGGTGCTGGCCCTGCTGCCGGCCCTCGTCAAGGGCACCTTCGGCGGCGACGAGACCGTGGTGACGGCCTTGCTCGCCATGTTCTCGGTCGGCGTGGCGCTCGGTTCCGGCCTCGCCTCCTGGCTCTGCGCCGGGCGGATCGTGATGCTGCCGACGCCGGTCGCCGCGCTCGTCATGGGCCTCGTCTCCCTCGACTTGGCGCACGTCGCCGCCACCAGCGTGCCGCCCTCCTCGCCCGTCGGCGCCCTCGATTTCCTGGGGTCCTGGCGCGGCGCCCGGATCGCCCTCGACTTCGTGCTTTTGGCCGCGGCCGCCGGCCTGTTCATCGTGCCGTCCTTCGCCGCGCTCCAGGCCTGGACCCCGAAGGAGCGCCGCGCCCGGGTCATCGCCGCCTCGAACGTGCTCGCCGCCGCCCTCATCGTGCTCGGCGCCGTCGGTCTCGCGGGCTTGCAGAAGGCGGGCCTGTCCTCGGCGGGCCAGTTCCTGATCGTCGGCATCGCCAACCTCCTCGCCGGCATCGCGATCCTCCTGGTCCTGCCGACCAGCGGCTTTCGCGATTTCCTGTCGATCCTGTTCCGGGCCTTCTACCGGCTGGAGGTGCGGGGCATCGAGAACGTCGAGAAGGCGGGGCCGAACGCCATCATCGCCCTCAACCACGTCAGCTTCCTTGATGCCGGCCTCGCCCTGTCGCTGACCGAGCGCGACCCCACCTTCGCCATCGACCACACCATCGCGCAGAAATGGTGGGTGCGCCCGTTCCTGTGGCTCACCCGGGCGCTGCCCCTCGATCCCACGAAGCCGATGGCGACGCGCACCCTCATCAACGCCGTGAAGTCCGGCGAGACGCTGATCATCTTCCCCGAGGGGCGGCTCACCGTCACCGGCAGCCTGATGAAGGTCTATGACGGCGCCGGCCTCATCGCCGACAAGTCCGGCGTGCCGGTCGTGCCGGTGAAGATCGAGGGGCCGGAGCGGACGGCGTTCTCGCGCCTGTCCCGGGCCCAGGTGCGCCGGCGCTGGTGGCCGAAATTCACCGTGACGGTGCTGGAGCCGGTGCGGCTCGACGTCGATCCCGCGCTCAAGGGCAAGGCCCGCCGCCAGGCGGCGGGCGCCGCCCTCTACGGCGTGATGTCGGACCTGATCTTCCGCACCGCGCCGACCGACCGCACGGTGTTCGACGCGGTGGTCCAGGCGGCCGAGCGCGAGGGGACGGCCCGCGTCGCCGTCGAGGATCCGGTCTCCGGCACGCTCACCTATCGCCGCCTGCTGATCGGCGCCCGGGTGCTGGGGGGGAAGCTCGGGCCGCTGGCGCCGCGGGGCCGGGCGATCGGCGTGATGCTGCCGAACGCCAACGCCGCCGCCGTCACGGTGCTCGGGCTGATGTCGGCGGGCCGGGTGCCGGCGATGATCAACTTCACCGCCGGCCCGACCAACATCCTCAACGCCTGCAAGGCGGCGGAGGTCGACACGATCGTCACCTCCCGGGCCTTCGTGCAGAAGGGCCGCCTCGACGCGCTCCTGGAGGCGCTCGCTGAGAGCCTGACCATCGTCTACCTGGAGGATGTCCGCGGGCAGGTCGGCCGGCTCGACAAGCTGCGCGGCCTCATCAGTTGGCGCCAGGCGCTCCACCCGCGCCAGCCCGACGACCCGGCGGCGATCCTGTTCACCTCGGGCAGCGAGGGCACGCCGAAGGGCGTGGTACTCTCCCACCGGAACATGCTGGCCAACGCCGCCCAGGCCCAGGCGCGGATCGATTTCGGCCGCACCGACAAGGTGTTCAACGTCCTGCCGGTGTTCCACTCGTTCGGGCTCACCGTCGGGCTGGTGCTGCCGCTGGTCTCCGGCGTGCCGGTCTACCTCTACCCCTCGCCGCTGCACTACCGGATCGTGCCCGAGCTGGTCTACGGCTCGAACGCGACCATCCTGTTCGGCACCGACACGTTCCTCGCCGGCTATGCCCGCGTCGCCCACGCCTACGATTTCCGCTCGCTGCGCTACATCCTGGCCGGGGCCGAGCCGGTGAAGCCGGCGACCCGCAAGGCCTACGCGGAGAAGTTCGGCCTGCGGATCCTGGAGGGCTACGGCGTCACCGAGACGGCGCCGGTGCTCGCCCTCAACACGCCGATGTTCAACCGCTTCGGCACGGTCGGGCGGATCATGCCCGGGATGGAGGCGCGGCTGGAGCCGGTGCCCGGCGTCGCGGAAGGCGGGCGCCTGTTCGTGCGCGGCCCCAACGTCATGCTGGGTTATCTCAGGGCCGAGAATCCCGGCGTGCTCGAAGCCCCGCCCGAGGGCTGGCACGACACCGGCGACATCGTGACGATCGACGCGGACGGCTTCGTCACCATCCGCGGCCGGGCCAAGCGCTTCGCCAAGGTCGCCGGCGAGATGATCTCGCTGTCGGCCGTCGAGGCGCTGGCCGCCGAACTCTACCCGGAGGCCGCGAGCGCCGTCGCGGCCCTGCCGGATCCGCGCAAGGGCGAGCGCCTGGTGCTGGTGACCGAGAAGGCGGACGCGACCCGCGCCGCCTTCCAGGCCCGCGCCCGCGTCAGCGGGATGAGCGAACTCGCCGTGCCGGCCGAGATCGTGACGGTCGACAAGCTGCCGCAGCTCGGCTCCGGCAAGGTCGATTTCGCCGCGGTGACCCGGCTCGCCGCCGAGCGGACGCGGCTGGCGGAGGCGGCAGCTTGACCTAACGGTGATACGCATGCAGCGTACGTGACAGTCTCGCGTTGACGTCGCGTCGTGGCCGGCTGGTCTGGCCAGGACGCTGCTCTGCCGGAGAGTCGACTTGACTCCGAACCAGCATCGCACGGCTGTCAGGATCGCCGCATGTCTCCCCCTCTTCCCGGTGTGCCGGACCGGCCCGCCTTCTCGTCGCGGGACTTCCTGCGGCTGCTCGAGATCCGCGGGCTGACCGGCAGCTGGGGCTGGACCTTCGCCACCGACGAGCACGTCTGGTCGCCCGGCCTGTACCGCCTGCTCGGCCTCGACCCCGGGGCAATCCGGCCGAGCTACGCCACCCTCCTGGCGATGGTGCACCCGGACGACCGCTTCGACCTCGCCACGGCGGCGCAGACGATCCAGACCGGAACCCTGCCCGACGGCACGGTGCGGGTGATCCGGCCGGACGGGTCGCTGCGCATCCTGTCATTCCGCGGCGAGGTCTACCACGACCCGGACGGACGGCCGCGGGCCGCCGCCGGCACCGTGCTGGACGTCACCGACCGCGAGCGCCTGGCCGCCGTGCAGGCGGAGGAGCGCCGCCGCCGCCGGGCCCTGTTCGAGCAGACCCAGTCCTGGACCCACGCGGCGATCGACGATCCCGCGCAGCGCGTCGGCTCGCAGGAGGTGCTGGCCCTGACCGGCCTGACGCAGGAGGAGTACCGTGAGGATTGCTGCCGGGTGATCGCCGCGGGCGACCGGCCGCGGGCGCGCGAGCAGGTGCGCACGCTGCTGCAGGCCGGCCGGCCCTTCGTGATGGGCAAGGTGCTGCGCCTCGCCGAGGGCGGGGAGGCCCGCTTCCGCTTCGCCTACGCGCCCCTGCGCGACGAGACCGACGCGATCCGCACCTGGGCGATCATGGCCTCGCGCCTCGACGGCCCGATGAATGCGGCGATGGACGAGCCGGTGCAGCAGGGATTCGAGAGCGGGATCGGCGGCCGGCATCTCTGCGCCGCCCGCGCCCTGCTCGGCTGGTCGATGCAGGATCTCGCCGCCCGGAGCGGCCTCTCGCTCTCCTCGGTCCGCCGCCTGGAGGATGACGGCGAGGCCCTGACCTCCCGCACCCGCCGGACCGCCGTCGCGGCGCTCCGGGAGGCCGGGATCGTGTTCCTGCTGACCGACGGCAGCGCGGTGGCGGTCTACCGGAAGTAGCCGCCGGGGATGGCCCCGCCGGAGGCGGGACCGTCCCCGGGGATCGTCACACCCGCTCGCGCCGGATCTCGGCGCCGCAGCGCACGAGTTTGGCCTCCAGCGCCTCGAAGCCACGGTCGAGGTGGTAGACCCGGTTGATCTGGGTCTCGCCCTCGGCGGCGAGGCCGGCGATCACCAGCGACACCGAGGCGCGCAGGTCGGTCGCCATCACGGGAGCCCCTTTGAGGCGCTCGACCCCCTCGACCACCGCGACGTCGCCCTCCAGCCGGATCTTCGCGCCGAGGCGGGCCAGCTCCTGCACGTGCATGAAGCGGTTCTCGAAGATCGTCTCGCGGATGCGCGACTGGCCCTTGGCCTTGGTCATCAGGGCCATGAACTGGGCCTGGAGGTCGGTCGGGAAGCCCGGGAACGGATCGGTGGTGACGTCCACCGCCGCCACGCCGTGGCCGTTGCGGCGCACCCGGATGCCGTGATCGAGCGGCGTCACCTCGGTGCCGGTGGTGGCCAGGATGTCCAGCGCACTGTGCAGGAGGTCGGCCCGGGTCCCTTCGAGCGTCACGTCGCCGCCGGTCATCGCCACCGCCATGGCGTAGGTGCCGGTCTCGATCCGGTCGGGCAGTACGGCGTGGCGGGCGCCGGAGAGGCGCGAGACGCCCTCGATCACGATGCGCGGCGTGCCGGCGCCCTCGATCCGCGCGCCCATCCGCGACAGGCAGGCGGCGAGGTCCACCACCTCCGGCTCGCGGGCGGCGTTCTCGATCACGGTCGTGCCGTGGGCCAGCACCGCCGCCATCAGGGCGACGTGGGTGCCGCCGACCGTGACCTTCGGGAACTTGATCTCGCCGCCGCGCAACCCGTTCTTCGTCCGCGCCACCGCGTAGCCGCCGTCGATCTCGATCGTGGCGCCCAGCGTCTCCAGCGCCATCAGCAGCAGGTCGACCGGGCGCGTGCCGATCGCGCAGCCGCCCGGCAGCGACACCCGCGCCTCGCCGAAGCGGGCGAGCAGCGGCGCGATCACCCAGAAGCTCGCCCGCATGGTCGAGACGAGGTCGTAGGGCGCCGTGGTGTCGATGACGTTCGAGGCGGTGAGCCGGATGGTCTGGCCGGCCTCGGTGGTCTGGCCCGGGCGCTTGCCCACCACCATGTGGTCGACGCCGTGGTTGCCGAGGATGCGCAGGAGCGAGGCGACGTCGGCGAGCCGGGGCACGTTCGACAGTTCCAGCGTCTCGCCGGTGAGCAGGCTGGCGATCATCAGCGGCAGGGCCGCGTTCTTGGCGCCCGAGATCGGGATGATGCCGTGAAGCGGCTGGCCGCCGACGATGTGGATGCGATCCATGGTGACAACGTCCCTCGCGCCCGCGGCGCGTCCCGCGCGCCGGACCGGCGCGCCTCGTGATTCCGAAACCTGCTTTATTGCACCGCAGCGATGCTACCGCTACGCTTGGGCGTCAACGCTCATCCCCGGCCTTTCGATCCGCGGGCGCGTCCGGCGCCGGCTCGGCCGCCTCGCGGCCCCGCACCTGCGCCTTGCGGCGGCGCAGGTTCTCGCGGAGCGCCGCCTTCAGCCGCTCGTCGCGCGTCGCGTCGCGAGTCCCTTGCCGGTCGTCCTGCCGGGCTCCCTCGCCCTGCCCGCTCATCGCGCGCGACCCTTCGTCGCCATGACCAATTTCCCGCTTCCGTGACCGTGCGAGAGGAGTCAGAACGCCCGCCTCGCCCTCGACTTTTTCCAAAGACAAAGCCGTCGCATTTGAGCGAGATCAAGGCGCGACCAGCGATGGATCGGCGATTCGGCCATCCGCCGCGCGGACCGGCTCCTCCCCGGGGTCAGGCCCGGTCCCGCCCCCGGATGCCCATCCGGCCAGACCGCGAAGGACCACGATGCCCGAGACCCGGCCCGAGACCCGCCCCGACACCGTTCAGGGCGCGACCGATTACCAGGCCCTCTTCCGCGGCGCGCTCGCGCGCCTGCACGACGAGCGCCGCTACCGCGTCTTCGCCGACATCGAGCGCATCAACGGCCGCTTTCCCACCGCCCTGTGGCGCAGCGGCGCCGGCACCCGCGAGATCACCGTGTGGTGCTCGAACGACTATCTCGGCATGGGCCAGCACCCCTCGGTGGTCGCCGCGCTCACCGAGACCGCGCAGCGCTGCGGCGTCGGCGCCGGCGGCACCCGCAACATCGCCGGCAACAACTCGCCGCTCGTCGACCTGGAGCGCGAGCTCGCCGACCTGCACGGCAAGGAGGCGGGCCTCGTCTTCACCTCCGGCTACGTCTCGAACCAGGCCGGCATCTCGACGATCGCCCGGCTGATCCCGGACTGCCTGATCCTGTCCGATGCCTTCAACCACAACTCGATGATCGAGGGCGTGCGCCAGTCGGGCTGCGACAAGCAGATTTTTCGCCATAACGACCTCGCCCATCTCGAGGAGCTGCTGATCGCGGCCGGCGACCGGCCGAAGCTGATCGCCTTCGAGAGCGTCTACTCGATGGACGGCGACGTCGCGCCGATCGGGAAGATCTGCGACCTCGCCGAAGCTTACGGCGCCATGACCTATCTCGACGAGGTCCACGCCGTCGGCCTCTACGGCCCGCGCGGCGCCGGCATCGCCGAGCGCGACCGGGTGATGCACCGGGTCGACGTGATCGAGGGCACGCTCGCCAAGGGCTTCGGCTGCGTCGGCGGCTACATCACCGGCTCGGCGGCGCTCTGCGACGCGGTGCGCAGCCACGCGCCCGGCTTCATCTTCACCACCGCCCTCCCCCCGGCGATCGCCGCCGCCGCCGTCGCGTCGATCCGCCACCTGAAGCGGTCGGGTGCCGAGCGCGAGGCGCACCAGCGCCAGGCCGCCCGCACCAAGGCCGCCCTCCTCGATGCCGGCCTGCCGGTGCTCGCCACCGACACCCACATCGTCCCGGTGATGGTCGGCGACGCGGAGGCCTGCAAGGCGGCGGCCGACCGGCTGCTGGAGCGCCACGGCATCTACATCCAGCCGATCAACTATCCCACCGTGCCCCGCGGCACCGAGCGCCTGCGCATCACCCCCTCCCCGTTCCACGGCGAGGCGCAGATCGCGGCGCTCCGCGAAGCGCTGGTCGAGGTATGGGACGCGCTGAACCTGCCGCGGGCCGGGACGGTGTTCGTCGAGGCGGCGGAGTAAGCTTTTTTGGGAGCACTGACGGCCTTCGTCAGTGCTCCTCCCGGCGGGCGGCGTGGCGGATGGTGACGATCTGCACGGCATCGGCCACCACATCCACTTTGTAGAAGATCAGGTAGGGCAGGCGCGGTACCGCAAACCGATGCAGGCCTTTCCCGACCATGCGTCCGGCCTGCGGGTGCACAGTCAGCATCGTCAGCGCCGAGCGGATCGCGTCGCCCACACGCTTGGCAGCGACCGGGTCATGGGCGCTGATGTCACGGCCGATCGCATCGATATCGCGACGCGCTCGCCACGAGAGGCGCAGCTTCACCGTTCGAAGCTTCGAAACGCTGCCTCCACCTCCTCGTCAGTCGCGAACTCGCCGCGCTCGATTTCCGCCAAACCTTCCAGGATGTAAGACAGATGCTCCGGCGCGATATCTGCCAGGACATCGTCCTGGGCCAATAAGAGGATCGCTTGCGCCATCGTATCCTGCGTATTCGGCGGCAGGCGACGCAGAGCTTCCACGGCCTTGTCCAAAAGCATTGTCATTGCTTATGTATCCTCGTGGTCGACGATACGGCCAGCGGCAGGCTGCCATCATCGCACGGTTCGCCCGGCCTTTCACCACGAATGGCGAGGGCCTTCTGTGCGACCATCCTCGTGAACGTGACGATGAATGCATGCTCATGACCGAGCGCGATCGAAGGCAGCCTTCACGACGTCACACAGGCATCGCCAACAGCGAGCGCCCCCGCTCCGCCTGAGCCATGCCGTCGAGCACGACTGCGAGATGGTCGGGATCGATGTCCTCAGGCTCGACCTCGCCACGATCGCCATCCCCGCACAGAGGCGAGAAGCGCCCGCGCGAACTCATCGCGCATTTCGGGCGGCAGCCTTTCCAGCGCCGCCGCCGCTTGCCGCAGCCGATCCGTCATCGCCGGGTTGCGCCGATGTCCGATCCCCTGATCGTAGCACGGGCAGACCCCGGACGATCTACGACAACCGCCCCAACAACCGCTCCACCAGCGGGTTCTCCGCCGCGAAGGCGTAGTCGATCCGCCGCACGCTCACCGCCTGCGCCCCGGCCCGGACCAGCGCGTCGGCGAGCCCGAACACCGCATCCGCAGGGCAGCGCAGCACGATCTCGCCGCGCCCCTCCGGCGCGCCGTAGGGCAACTCGGCCTCGTGCAGGGCGGCGAGGGCCGCGAGGTCGATCTCGCCGGAGGCCGGCATGCCGGCACGGACCTCGCGGGTGGTGCGGGCCCGCTCCTCGGCGCTGATGCGGCCGAGCACCGCCTGCACGGCGCGCCGCGGCGTCTCGCTCCAGGAGGCGGCGAGCGAGGCGACGAGGTTCGCCTCCGAGCGCAGGATCACCCCGTCGTCGAGGATCTTCAGCGCGTTCGCCGCCAGGGTGGCGCCGGTGGTGGTGATGTCGACGATGATCTCGGCGCTGCCGGAGGCCGGCGCGCCCTCGGTGGCCCCCAGGCTCTCGACGATGCGGTAATCGGCGACGCCGTGCTCGTAGAAGAAGCGGCGGGTCAGGTTGACGTACTTGGTGGCGATGCGCAGGCGCTTGCCGTGGCGCACCCGCATGTCGCTCGCCACCTCGTCGAGGTCGCTCATCGAGCGCACGTCGATCCAGGCCTGAGGCACCGCCACCACCACGGTGGCCTGGCCGAAGCCGAGCGGCGTCAGCAATTCGACCTGGCCGGCGGCGTCCGGCAGGGTCTCGCGGATCAGGTCCTCGCCGGTGATGCCGAGATGCGCCGCACCGGACGCGAGCTGGCCGGCGATCTCGGAGGCCGAGAGGAAGCGCACCTCGACCCCGTCGACGCCCTTGAGACGGCCGCGATAGTCGCGGGCGCCGCTGGTCTGGGCCAGCGTCAGGCCGGCACGGCCGAAGAAGGCGGCGGCGTTCTCCTGCAGGCGGCCCTTCGAGGGCACCGCCAGGACGAGGGGGCCATCGAGCGGGCCGTCGAGGGGAGCGGCTTTCGTCGTGTCGGTCATCAGCGCGCGCCCCCGAGGCGTTCGAGCCAGAACGAGCAGCCCACCGCCGGCAGGGCGTCCCGGCTGCCGAGATGCTGGAGCAGGCCGTCGTAGCGCCCGCCGCCGACCACCGGCTTCTCGCCGTCCTGCGCGACCTCGAAGATGAAGCCGGTATAATAGTCGAGGTTGCGGGCGAAGCTGCCGGTGAACGCGAAGCGCTCCAGCGGCAGGCCGCGGGCGGCGATGAAGCCGTTGCGCTCCTCGAACAGGGCGAGCGCCGCCTCGAGCCGGGGATCGTCGAGCCCGGCCCGGCGGGCGAGGTCGCGGGCGGCGAGGGCCGCGGCATCGGGATCGCCGGTGAGGGCGAGGTAGGCATCGAGCACCTCGCGGGCCTTGGCCCCGAGGCCGGCGCCGCCCTCGGCATGCGCCGCCGCCTTGGCGAGGAAGCGCTCGGCGATCTCGCCGGCGGTGCGGCCGCCGACCCGGCTGATGCCCGCGATGGCGAGCACGTCCTCGACGAAGGCGCGCACCCCTTGCGGGTCCTGGCCCTGGATGGCCGAGAGCAGGCCGGCATGGGCCGCGTCGACCGAGACCGGCACCGCGATCTCGTCGAGGGAGCGGCCGGCGGCCACCGCCCGCAGCGTCCGGCGCTTGGCCGCCGGCTGGACGTTCAGCGCGTCGAGGAGCGCGGTGATCAGCCCCATGTCGCCGAGGCGCACCTGCCGGTCGCGATGCCCGAGCCGGTCGAGCCCGTCGAGGGCCAGCCCGAGGATCTCGGCATCGGCCGCCGGCACGTCGGTCCGGCCGATCGACTCGATGCCGGCCTGGTGGAACTCGTCGGGCTCGGCCGCCCGCAGGCGGAAGACCGGGCCGAGATAGCTGTAATCGGCCGCCTGCCCGTCGGCGACGGCGCGGTGATGGCGCCCGACCGGAATCGTGTATTCGGGCCGCAGGCAGAGCTCCGCCCCGGCGCCGTCCTGGGTGATGAAGATGCGCCGCCGGATGTCCTCGCCGGACAGCTCCAGGAAGGGCTCGACCGGCTGCAGCACCGGCGGCTCGACCCGCGCGTAGCCCCGGTCCTCGAACAGCGCCAGGAGCGCCTCGTGCGCCGCCGCCGGCCGGGGGGCCGCGGCTCCGTTACCCGTCATTGGTCCCAACACCTACACTATCCGGACGGCCCTGTAGCAGCCGCGGGCGGGCTTGGCGACCGTGGGGGTGTGCGGAGTGGAGTTGTATCCACGTTGCCGGATGCGGCGCGGATCTCTCCTCTCCCCGCCCGCGGGGAGAGGCGAACGCGCCCAACCCGGTGGCGAACTTACGAATTACGAAGAGTATCGACCCTCAGCCACCGTAATGCCGCCCCAGCACCTCGCGCACCCGCGCGACCATCTCGTCCACCGGCACCGAGAACTGGGCCGGCCGGGCGGCCTTCCACTCGGCGTTGCTGGCGATGGCGTCGGCGGCTTTCGCGCCCTCGATCAGGTCCTTGATCTGGACCTCGCCCTTCGCCCGCTCGTCGCTGCCCTGGATGACGACGCAGGGCGCGCCGCGGCGGTCGGCGTACTTCATCTGGGCCTTCATGCCGGAGGCGCCGAGATAGAGCTCGGAGCGGATGCCGGCTTGGCGCAGGGCCGCGACGAGGGCTTGGTAGGCGGCGGTCTCCTCGCGGTCGAGCACCAGCACCACCACCGGGCCGGGGGCGGCCTGACCCGACACGATCGGGCTGCGGACCACCTGGAGGGCGGAGAACAGGCGCGAGACGCCGACCGAGAACCCGGTCGCCGGCACCGGCTCCGAGCGGAAGCGGCCGACGAGGCCGTCATAGCGCCCGCCGCCGGCCACCGAGCCGAAGCGCACGGTCTGGCCGTCCTCGTTGACCACGGGAAAGGTCAGCTCGGCCTCGAAGACCGGGCCGGTATAGTATTCGAGGCCGCGCACCACCGACGGATCGGCCCGCACCCGGTCGTGGCCGTAGCCCGCCGCCTCGCACAGCTTCATGATCGTGTGCAGTTCGGCGATGCCCTGGCGCCCGGTCTCGGACTCCCCGACCACCTCGCTCCAGCCGCCGAAGAAGTTTTCCCAGAAGGCGAGGCGGTCGCCGCCCTCGGTGGGGGCGGCCTGGAACGCGACGTAGCGCAGGATGCGCTCGATCGCGTCGTCCGACAGGCCGGCGCCCTTGGTGAAGTCGCCGCTCTCGTCCTTGCGGCCGGGGCCGAGCAGCAGGCGCACGCCGTCGGGCCCGAGGCGGTCGAGCTTGTCGATCGCCCGCAACACGGTGAGGCGCCGGCCGGCCTGGTCGTCGCCGCCGAGCCCGATCGCCTCCATCACGCCGTCGAGGACCTTGCGGTTGTTGACCTTCACCACGTAGTCGCCGCGGCCGATGCCGACCTTCTCCAGGGTGTCGGCGGCCATCATGCAGATCTCGGCATCCGCCGCGACGGTCGGCGCCCCGACGATGTCGGCGTCGAACTGCATGAACTGGCGGAAGCGGCCCGGGCCCGGCTTCTCGTTGCGGAAGACGTAGCCGGCGCGGTAGCTGCGATAGGGTTTGGGGAGCGCATCGAAATGCTCGGCGACGTAGCGGGCGAGCGGCGCCGTCAGGTCGTAGCGCAGCGACAGCCAGGCTTCGTCGTCGTCCTGGAACGAGAACACGCCCTCGTTCGGCCGGTCGAGGTCGGGCAGGAATTTGCCCAGCGCCTCGGTATACTCGATGAACGGGGTCTCCACCGCCTCGAAGCCGTAGAGCTCGAAGCTCTCGCGGATCTTGTCCAGCATCCGGTTGGTGGCGGCGATCTCGGCCGGCCCGCGGTCGACGAGGCCGCGCGGCAGGCGGGGCTTGAGGGTGGCGGCCTTCTCGGCCTTCGCGGGCTTGGACATCGGGTCTCGCAGGCAGGAATCGGTCGGCGCGCGTGCCGCCGGGCGGCAGGGGCAAGCGCGCGTGGGGTTCGTGGGCTCGCGCCCACATAGGCCGATATCCGCCTGGGCTCCAGCCCCGCCGGGGCGGATGGCCCCTTTCCTGCGCTCGCGTTGACCGAGGCAATGACCTATCATAATGATAGGTCCATGAACGACACAGCGCCGCGCACTGCCCCGGCCGCCCGTGCGCTGATCCGTGAGATCGCGCGGGACAGCGCCCGCGTCTTCGTTCTGCCGCATGGCCGTAAGCGCGGTCGGCAGCGCGTGATCTCGTTCAAGCAGATCGTGGATTGCCTGCTGAAGGGCTCGATCTCGGAAGGGCCGTATCAGGTCGCGAACGGGGCTTGGCGCTGCAACGTCTCGCGGCACGCCGCGGGGGAGGAGATGACCTGCGTCGTGGAGTTTGAGCTACCACGTCGGCTGCTGGTCGTGACCGTGTTCTGAAGGAGTTCGCGATGGCTTACCACTACGTCGAGAGCGGCCTGGACAACGTCCACCTCGAGAACGGCTTCAACCTGCTGGAGACGAGCCACGGCCCTGCCGTATCGATCGAGGATGTGCACGGCCTTCACGCCGCGATCGGCCGCTGCCTGATCGACGCGAGCGCACCACTCACGGGTGCCGAATTGCGCTTCCTGCGCATCGAGATGGAGCTGAGCCAGCGGTCGCTCGCCGGACTCCTCGGCACGACGGAACAGACCCTGCGCCGCTACGAGAAGGCCCGCGGCCAGGCGGTGCCCGGGCCGGTCGATCACCTGCTCCGGGCGCTCTACGCGGAATACGTCGGCGGCGACGGCTCGGTGCGCCGCATGGTCGAGCGCCTCGCCGGCCTGGAACCGCAGCCGCGGACGGACTTGCGGCTGCGCGAGACCGAGCGGGGCTGGACACTCGCCGCGTAGGGCGCCTCACGCCTCCCCGGTCGCCAGCCACCTGACCCGCGCCGCCTCCAGCCCCCACACGATGCCGAGCATCATGTAGACGTGGCGCCACTTCTCGATGTCGATCTGCATCGCCTGGAGGAAGAACATCAGCAGGGCCGGAAACACGATCTGGGCGTGGCGCCGGTAGGGCGTGTCCTGGCTCATCAGCCGAAAGCCCACCCGGCTCGTCATCAGCACCAGGAACACGAAGGCGACGCCGCCGACCCAGCCGCCGTTGGAGAAGGCGCCGATATAGGAATTGTGCGGCTCGAGGTTGAAGGTGCGGCGCCAGCGCAGGGGGCCCATGCCGAGCGGGTCCTCGATCAGCATGCCGATGCCGCGAATCTGGTTGCCGAAGCGGCCGGTCTCGCCCTCGTCGTAATCCTGCGTGACGGCGGCGCGCTTGGCGAAGGTCTCGCCGACGGTGCCGACCGAGAGCAGGCCGACGAGGGCCACCGCCCCGAACCCCGCCGTGAGCGCCGCCAGCAGCACGATGCGGCGGCGTAAACGCGGCGCGCTGGTGCGGTAGACCATCAGCACCATCAGGCCGGCCACCACCAGGGTGCCGCCCCAGGAGCCGCGGGAGAAGGACAGGAACACGCCGGCGAGCAGGATGCCGAGCCCGAGCCCCGACAGGAGCGGACGCCGGGCGCGCCCGGTGAGCAGGTTGTGCATCAGGTAGAGCGCGCCGAGCGTCAGGAACGAGCCGAACACGTTCGGGTCCTGGAAGGTGCCGGCGGCGCGGCCGTACTTGGCGAACAGGTCCTCGTTGCCGATCAGCTCGAGGTAGCCGCCGATCCCGAGCACTGCGCTGAGCAGCGTGCTGGCGGTGTAGACCTTGAGGGCGGCCTCGACCCGGCGGTCGGTACCGTCCGAGAAGAACAGCGTGAAGAAGATGCCGGTGATCGCGAGGTAGCAGAGCTGCACCGTCCAGATCGCCGAGAGGTCCTCGTCGAGATACGGCATCAGGGCGACGACCGTGGCGCCCACGAAGACGAGCAGCACCAGGACCACGGGCACCGCGCCGCGGTGGAGCCGCACGCCGAGCAGGACCCAGAGCACGATCGTCGGGATCGCCACGATGTCGTAGGGCGAGGTATCCGAGAAGGCGAAGCAGGCGAAGAAGATGAACGCCGCCATCAGGGCGTGGCCGAGGCCCCGCAGCAGCGACAGGACCGGCACCGCGGCGAGATCGCGGCGCGGCAGGACGAACGTGGCCATCGGGCGCCTCCTCGGGTGACGACGCCCGGGAGGTTAGCGGCGGGATGGTGTGCGCCGGCTGAAGCGACAGGGTGAATGAAGACTTAAAAAAGACCGGAGGATGAGGTCCGACAGTCTTCCCGTCGAACAGACCCGAGAAACGGCGCGGCCCCGCCGCGGAACGCGCGACGGGGCCGGACACTCAACAGAGCCGGTACGCAACTTGGCTCTGGTCGAGAATGGCGCGACGGAGTGAATCTTTCGTCAACGCCGCCTGCAACTCAGCGCGCCGCGAGCTTCGCGGCGGGCGCGACGCCGACCCGGGCCGGGCCCTCCTCGGCCAGCACCGGCTGCGGGCGCGCGGCGTAGCGGCGGGCCAGCGCCGCGCAGGCCATCAGCTGGACCTGGTGGAAGAGCATCAGGGGCAGCAGGACGCCGCCGACATCCTGGCCGGAGAAGATCACGTTCGCCATCGGCACGCCGGAGGCCAGGCTCTTCTTCGAGCCGCAGAACACGATGGTGATCTCGTCCTCCTTCGAGAAGCCGAGGAGGCGGCTCGCGGCGGTCGTGATCGCGAGCACGAGCGCGAGCAGCACCAGGTCGACGACCAGCATGGTGGCCAGCGCCGGCAGGGGCGTGCGGCTCCACAGGCCGGTCACCACCGCGTGGCTGAAGGCGATGTAGACGATGAGCAGGATCGAGCCGCGATCGACCACCATGGTCAGCGGCTTGTGCCGGGTCAGCCACGGGCCGAGCCGCGGCTGCAGCAGCTGGCCGAGGGCGAAGGGCAGCAGCAGCTGCGCCATGATCTTGCCCACCGCCCCCCAGTCGAAGCCGTGGTGGCTGCCTTGGGTGTTCAGCAGCACCGCGACGAGGAGCGGGGTGATGAACATGCCGAGGATGTTCGAGGCCGAGGCCGAGCAGATCGCCGCCGGCACGTTGCCCCCCGCCACCGACGTGAAGGCGATCGAGGATTGCACCGTGGAGGGCAGCACGCAGAGGAAGAGCACGCCGGCGGCGAGCGCCGGGGTCAGCAGGGTCGGGCTGAGCAGGCCGGCGGCGAGGCCGAGGATCGGGAACAGCACGAAGGTCGAGGCGAAGACGACGAGGTGCAGGCGCCAATGCACCAGCCCGGCCAACGCCGTCTGCCGGTCGATCCGCGCCCCATGCAGGAAGAACAGCAGCGCGATCATGCCGTTGGCGAAGACGCTGAGCCACTCGGCGGCCTGATCCTGCACCGGCAGCACGCTGCCGAGGATCAGGGCGCCGACGATCATCAGCGTGAAGGTGTCGGGACGAAAGCGGGAGAGCATGGCGGGCCGGAAGGTCTGGAAGGGTCCCGCCTACCTAATCGGACCGGCGCCGGATGGGTACGGAGGCGCCCAGGATTACAGTTATCGTGAGATGCGATAGCATGGCCTCTGCTCATGCAGGATGGGGAGAGCCGCCATGACCTACCTGAAATGATCCGCCCGAAATGACCCGCCTGATCGATCCCGTGCTGCTGCGCACCCTGGCGGCGGTGGTGCGCAGCCGCAGCTTCAGCCGGGCGGCCGAGCAGCTCGGCCTCGGCCAGTCGACGGTGAGCCAGCACGTCCAGCGCCTGGAGGCGCAGGTCGGGCGCCGGCTGGTGGCGCGCGACACCCATTCGGTCGCCCTCACCCCGGAGGGCGAGACGGTGCTCGGCTTCGCCCGCACGGTGCTCGACGCGCACGAGCGGCTGGAGCGGGCGCTCGCCGGCGGTCCGGTGCGCGGCAAGGTGCGGTTCGGCGCCTCGGAGGATTTCGTGCAGAGCCGGCTGTCGGAGGTGCTGCGCGATTTCCGCGAGGCCTATCCGTCGGTCGACCTCGAACTGAGCGTGGCGCTGACCGGCTTCCTGCACGACGCGCTCGCGCGGGGCGAGCTCGACCTCGTCCTCGGCAAGCGCCATGTCGGCGAGACGCAAGGGATGCTGGTGCGGCGCGACCGATTGGTCTGGGTCGGTCTCCCCACGGCGCTGCCGGAGCGGGGCGAGCCGGTGGCGCTCGCGAGCTTTCCGGCCCCCAGCATCACCCGGGCGGTGGCCTTGGCGGCCCTCACCCAGGAGGGCCGGGCCTTCCGCATCACCTGCACCTGTGCCAGCCTCAGCGGCCTGCGCGCCGCGGCGCTCGCCGGCGTCGGCCTGATGGCGCAGCCCCGCAGCCTGATCCCGGACGGGTTGCAGGAGCTCTCCCACGCCGACCTGCCGCGCCTTGCCGACGTCGAGTTCGTCCTGTCCGGCCCCGGCCTGCACCGCGAGCCGAGCCGGGCGCTGGCGCACGAGATTCTGAACGCGGACATCTGGGACTGACTCCGGCGGGCGTTCCTCGATCCCCTGACCCGAAGGCGCGGATTTTACGGGCGGGCCTTCGGTCTTCCTTAAGGCTGGATCGCGGCTGCGATTGCCGACCGCGCGAAACCCCGTAGGATGTTTTCGCTCAAGACTTGCATCGTGGGATGTGCATCCTGGCGCCGGGATAGACCTGGGGCCGGAACATTTCGCGTCGACCTCCAACACTCAGGACGTTGTCGATGACCAGGGACCCTTTCGTCTGTCTTGCCGCGCTCGCGCTCGCGGCGGGCGCCGGCTCCGTCGCGCAGGCGCAGGTCATCAACCAGCAGATCAACCAGAGCGGCGGCACCACCCACGTCCACATCTACAATCATTCCGGCGGCCCGAGCGCACCGGCCCCGCAGGCGGTCCTCGGCGCGGCACCCCGGGGCGGGTCGTACTGGGACCACAACGATTCGGTGATGGTGCTGGTGGCGGACGGCGCGCGGCGGCGGTTCTTCTATCACCGGCCGCGTCCCGGCATGGCGGAGGCCGGCGCCCGCAGCGGCAGCCTGCTGTTCGACGGCGTGCGGCGCGGCAACACCTATTCGGGCACAGCGACGGTCTTCGCCGGCGCCTGCGGCACCTTTACCTACAGCGTCGACGGCTACGTGGTGGCCGACCGCCGGGTGGTGATGCGTGGGATGGCCCCCCGGGTGGACCGGCGCACCTGCGGGGTCTTCGATCATCGGCCGGATGAGTTGGCGTTTGATCTGATGTGAAGCAGAGGCTGGAGGCTCGCGCGTGAACCCTCCCCCCTCTGCGGGGGAGGGTGGTCCCTGCGTCAGCAGGGGCCGGGAGAGGGGACCGCGACGCTGATCCAGGGGGCGCTCTTCAGAATGGTTCCGCCTTGTCCGGAAGCGGCGCCCCCTCTCCCGCCCGGCTCCCTCCCCCGCAGAGGGGGGAGGGGAAAAAACCCGCGCCTTGTTCTAACGCCGGGAAGCTACACGGCCCGCGCGATCCCGCGAACCGCGCCCCCTCACGGCGCCAGATCGTGCACCGGCGCCTTCACCGGGGTGTCGCTGCTGTTGAGCACCGTATCGCTCACCGGGGTGGCTTTGAGCGGGCCGCGGTCGATCGCCGGCGGGGCCGGCAGCTGCAGCTGCTCGCTGGTATAGGCCCATGCCTGCGCCACCTTCTCCGGATCGTCGTTGAGGCGCTGGCCGTAGCTCGGGACGATCTGGCGGATCTTCGCCTGCCACTCGGGGGTGGCGACGTTCTTCGCGAAGACCTTCTGGAGCACCTCGAGCATGATCGGCGCCGCCGTCGAGGCGCCCGGCGAGGCGCCGAGCAGGGCGGCGATGCTGCCGTCCTTCGCGTTGACGATCTCGGTGCCGAGCTTCAGCACGCCGCCCCTGTCCTTGTCGCGCTTGATGATCTGCACGCGCTGGCCGGCCTGCCACAGGCGCCACTCGCCCTTCTTGGCATTGGGGAAGTACTCCCGCAGCGCCGCCAGGCGGTCGTCGTCGGAGAGCATCAGCTGGCCGGCGAGGTATTCCACCAGCGGGAACTCGTCGAGGCCGACCCGCATCATCGGCCAGACGTTGCTGGTCGTGGTCGAGGTGAGCAGGTCGAGATACGAGCCCTCCTTCAGGAACTTGGTCGAGAAGGTCGCGAAGGGGCCGAACAGCAGGACGCGCTTGCCGCCGAGCACCCGTGTGTCGAGATGGGGCACCGACATCGGCGGCGAGCCGACCGAGGCCTTGCCGTAGGCCTTGGCGAGATGGAGCGTCGCGACATCCGGGTTCTCGTTGATCAGGAACGAGCCGCCGACCGGGAAGCCGGCATAATCCTCGCCCTCCGGGATGCCGGAGGCCTGGAGCAGGTGCAGGGCGCCGCCGCCGGCGCCGATGAACACGAACTTGGCGTCGACCGCCTGGCGCGAGCCGTCCTTGAGGTTGCGCGCGGTGACCCGCCACGAGCCGTCGGCGTTCTTCGCGATGCCCTGGACCTCGGTCGAGACGTCGAGACGGAAGGTCTTCTGGCGCTGGAGGTGGGCGACGTACTGGCGGGTGACCTCGCCCCACTCGACGTCGGTGCCGAGCGGCGACCAGGTGGCGGCGACCTTCTGGTTCGGGTCGCGCCCCTCCATCATCAGGGGGACCCACGTCTTCAGCTGCTCGGGGTCGGTCGAGAACTCCATCCCGGCAAACAGCGGGCTCGCCTTCAACGCCTCGTAGCGCTTCCGGAGATAGGCGATGTTGTCGTCACCCCAGACGAAGCTCATGTGGGGCGTGTAGTTGATGAAGGTCTTGGGGTCCTTCAGCACGCCGTTCTTGACTTGCCAAGCCAGGAACTGGCGCGTGACCTGGAACGCTTCGTTGATCTCGACCGCCTTGGCGATCTCGACCTTGCCCTTCTTCTCGGGCGTGTAGTTCAGCTCGGCGAGGGCCGAGTGGCCGGTGCCGGCATTGTTCCAGCCGTTCGAGCTCTCCATCGCGACCGTGTCGAGGCGCTCGAGCATCCGGATCGACCAGCCCGGCTCCAGCTCGTTCAGCCACACGCCCAGCGTCGCGCTCATCACGCCGCCGCCGATCAGCAGCACGTCGACCTTGTCGGCCCCTTGCGCCAGGGCGAGCGAATCGGGCAGCGCCGAAGCCGCGAGGCCGACGGCCGCGCCGCCGAGGATCTGGCGCCGGTTCATGCCGGTCGCGCTGGTGGTCGTGTCGTCGGCACGCATGGCCAAACCCCGTTCTGCTCCAGGACCGGCGGGCGCGCGCGCCCCCGGCCGTGACAGGCGTCCGTTCGCGGGCGAGCCGCCGGCTCGCCGCACAAGGCCTTTTCGGGTGGTTTCCTCGAAGGGCGGCCGCGGTACCCCGACGCTGTCGGTCCCTCGCGGCCTGGGAATCCCCGCGCGCGTCCGGATGGTCCGGAGGGCGGGGCGGCGTCCGCTTCGCCCGCTCTTCGCGGCGGCCTGACGGCCGCTTCGGGGGCTCTTTGGAAGACGCAGGCTGGTGTGGCTCGGTTATTCTGGGGCCGCGTCTTAGACGATGCCTGGGCAAAGGACAACGACCGCCCGGCAATGGGCCCGGCCGCGGCATTTATCGCCGGGTCATGCTGTGGAATGCCGGTATGTCCTCGCCGGCAGGTCCGCTTCGGTGACGATTCGGTGTCCCGCCGGCGCCCGTATCCTCACAGGCGTGCCGCGATCACCTCGGTCAGGGTCACCGGGCGGCCGGCCTCGCGGGCGAGCCGCAGCAGGGTCGACTGGCGAAAGCGGGCATCGGCGGTGACCTCGCGGCCGAGCCAGTCCGGCAGGGCGACGACCTGCGCCTCGTGCTCCAGCTCGACCTCGGCGAGCACCATGCCGGCGAGCGCGCCGCCATACTCGTCCACGGTCCAGACCATCCCGTCATGCGGCACGCAGTGGCGCGTCTTCTCGATCAGGCAGGTCTCGCAGACGAGGCGCAGCATGTCCGCGGCCTCGTCGCGCGGGATCTCGTACTCGAATTCCGGCCGCGACAGGCCCTCGCGCCGGCCCTTGACGGTGAGCCAGGCCCGCTCGTCGTCGAGCCGCACCCGAACCTTGCCGCCTGCGAACTCGCCCACGAGCCCGTCCGTCAGCCGGTGCCGGCTCACCGCCCGCTCGCGCCATCCCGCATGGGCGACCAGGAACTTCCGCTCGACCTCGTACCGCATCACCCTCGACCGTTCGTGCCCCGCCGCGCGGCGGCGGGCGCCGGGCGCTGACCGTACGGAACGCCCGACAAGCCCGGCCGTTGCCGGGGCGGCGCGGCTGATAGCCGATCGGGCCTGTGAGGGCTAGAGTATGACGTCAGTTACGTGACGGCGCGAAACGGGCGACGAGTTCGTGCGCCTCGCCCGGATAGGTCAGCCGCACGACGGTGACCGGGCGTGCGGCGCTCCAGGTGCGGCGCTCGACGACGAGGCAGGGCGTGCCCGGGGGGCAGGCCATCGCGGCGGCGAGGTCGGCATCGGCGCTCCGGGCGCGGATGCGGTGCTCGGCCGCGCTCCAGGGCACGTGGTGGACGAGCCACGCCCCCGGGGGCTCGACGGCGAAGTCCTGCGCCTCGGCCTCGGGCACCGCCGCGAGGTGGATCAGCCGCTCCTCCAGGCAGAACGGCCGCGGCCCGGCCTCGTGCCGGCCGGTCAGCGCCAGGACCGGGGCCGGCGCGTCGAGCCCGAGCGCCGCGCGGTCGGCTTGCGTGCTGCGCCGGCGGCGGCGCTGGAGCAGGACGAAGCGGTACGGCAGGCCGAGCGCCTCGACCTCGCTGCGGATCTCCGGGATCTCCAGCACCGCCGATTGCGAGTGCGGCTGGCGCACGAAGGAGCCGACCTTGCGCCGCCGCTCGATCAGCCCGGCGGCGGCGAGCTGGGTCAGCACCTTGTTGACGGTCATCCGCGAGCAGCCGAACTGTGCCGTCAGCTCGTGCTCGAACGGGATGCGGTGGCCGGGGGGCCAGCGGCCGGACAGGATGTGGCCCTGAAGTTCGGAGAGGATCTGCTGGTGCAGCGAGACCGGCCGGGCCTCGGGGCGGGCGGGGTCGTGGGCGGTCATCGGGAATCAGATCCGCTCTCTCGCGCGCACGCGCCGTCTCCTGCAACCGACCTTGACGACGGGCCGGCCGCCTCTCTCCTACCCGAGCCCGGCGCCGGACGCTGCATGACATTTCGATCTGGCTCGTCGCGACAACAGGAAGTCGCGGGATCCCCTCTCCCGTGTGGCGACGGCCTTGACGGAAGTAAGCCTCGCGCGAGGAGGGCGCCGGCGAGGATGGCGGAGAAGCGTTGCCATCCGCGCCCGACGACCTTGGGACCGGGTGGCGCGTCAGGAGCGTTCCAGCCGCCGTGGCAGGCCACGATCCGCACGAACCAGCTCATACCGACGGGGTGAGGGTTGCGCAGGTGGTCGGTGCTACCCTCGCAGGTCCGCCCCAGTTCCGCGACCACTGGCAGAGTGAACCGCCCCGGGTTTCCCGGAGGCTCCAACTTCTGAGATCCTGTTCGATTGATCGATAGATTATCCCACCCACGCCCTCATCCTGAGGTGTCAGTCGATTGAAGATCGACTGACCTCAAAGGAAGCTTCCAGAAGTCTCGCGATCCCTGGAGGCCTCCTTCGAGGCTCGTTTCACTCGCACCTCAGGATGAGGGCGTGGGTGAGAGAAAGGTGGCGGCCAGCGCCGTCCTCACAATCAAGCAGGCTCCAAGTCTTGGTCCTGTCGTATCTTCTTCAACGAACCCGCATCCACTTCGCCGGAAAAATGCTCCAGCCCGCAGAAGGGGGAGGGTCCAGACGCGCTCCCCTACAGCAGCTTGTCCAGCGTCACCGGCAGCGTCCGCACCCGCTTGCCCGTGGCGTGCCAGATCGCGTTCACGATCGCCCCGGCGCTGCCCGTGACCCCGATCTCGCCCACGCCCTTGATCCCGAGCGGGTTGACGTGCGGATCCTCCTCCTCGACCAGGATCGCCTCCAGCGAGGGCACGTCGGCGTTCACCGGCACGTGGTACTCGGCGAGGTTGGCGTTCATCGGCCGGCCGGTGCGCGGGTCCATCACCGCCTGCTCGTGCAGGGCGAAGGAGACGCCCCAGATCATCCCGCCGTAATACTGGCTGCGCACCAGCCGCGGGTTGATGATCCGCCCGGCCGCGAAGGCGCCGACAAGGCGCGTCGCGCGGATCTGGCCGAGATCGGGATCGACCGTCACCTCGGCGAAGACCGCGCCGTGGGCGTGCATGGCGTAGTGCTCCCGCGCCGCGTCGGGCCCGGCGGCGCCCTTGCCCTCGACGGAATCCCGGCCGGCCCTCTCCAGGATCTCCGTGAAGGCCTCGGACCGGCTCTCGTCGTCCCGCCGCACCAGCCGGCCGCCGCGGGCGATCACCCCGGCATTGCCGGCGCCGTAGAGCGGCGAGCGGGAATCCTGCGTCGCGAGGTCTGTGAGCTGCGCGATGGCGTCGGCCGCCGCGCCCTTGATCGCCGTGCCGGCGGTGGCGGTGTGGGCCGAGCCGCCGGCGATGCCGCCGTTCGGCAGGTCCGAGGAGCCGATGCGGAAGTCGATCGCGTCGATGTCGAGGCCGAGTTCTTCCGCGGCGATCTGGGCGAGCGCCGTCCAGGCCCCCTGACCCATGTCGATGGCGCCGATCGCGACCGCCGCCTCGCCGCTGGCCTTCAGCGTCGCCCGCGCCTCGGCCTGGAACATCAGGGCCGGGAAGGTCGCGGTGCCGACGCCCCAGCCGACGAGAAGCCCATTCGCATCGCGCATCTGTCCGGGCGCCAGCGGACGCCTGCTCCACCCGAAGGCCTCCGCCCCGCGCGCGTAGCACGCCCGAAGGGCCTTCGAGGAGAACGGCTTGCCGGAGGCCGGCTCGGTCTCGGCGTAGTTGCGCAGGCGGAACGCCAGCGGGTCCATGCCGCAGGCCTCGGCCATCTCGTCGATGGCGGCCTCCAGCGCCGCGCTGCCCGAGGCCTCGCCCGGCGCACGCATGAACAGCGGCGTGCCGGTATCGAGCCGTACTGCCCGGTGCCGGGTGGCCAAAGCTGGCGCGGCGTAGAGCGTGTGCGAGACGCCGCCGCTCGGCTCGATGAAGTCGTCGAAGGTGCTGGTGGCGGTGAGCGTGTGGTGGTCGAGGGCGGTGAGGCCGCCATCCTCGCCCGCGCCGAGGCGCAGGGTCTGGCGGGTCGGGGCGCGGTGGCCGACCGGGCCGAACATCTGCGGCCGGCTCATGACGAGCTTCACCGGCCGGCCGACGAGGCGGGCCGCCATGATGCCGAGCACCTGCGGGCCCGCCACCATCCCCTTCGAGCCGAAGCCGCCGCCGAGGAACGGGCTGCGGATGCGGATGTCGCTGGCTGAGATCCCGAACAGGCCGGCGATGCGCCCTTGTGCCATCGCCAGCCCCTGCGAGGGCATGTCGAGGTCGAGCTTATCACCGTCCCAGGTCGCCACGACGGCGTGCGGCTCCATCGCGTTGTGGTACTGGGCCGGCGTCTCGTAGGCCGCCTCGATCGTCCTCGCGGCGGCGGCCAGGCCCGCTTCGACGTCGCCGGTCTCCAGGTCGGCCGGGTCGCCGACGCCGATCGCCGGCGGGGTGAACTCTTTCGCCGAATCGAGCCCGACCGCCGGCGTCTCGGCCTCGTAGGTGGGGTTGAGCAGCGCGGCGCCCTCGGTCGCGGCCTCCAGGGTCTCGGCGATCACCACCGCGACCGGCTGGTTGGCGTAGCGGACCCGATCGTCCTGCAGCAGGTCGAGCCGGAAGGTGAAGCCGTCATGCTTCTCGTCCGGGTGCTGCGCGAGCTGGGGCTTGTTCTGCGGCGTCATCACCGCGACGATTCCGGGATGGCTCTGCGCCGCCGCGACGTCGAGATGGGTGACGCGGCCGCGGGCGATGCGGCTCACCGCCATCACCGCGTAGAGCATCCCGGGCGGGTGGTGGTCGGCGGCGTAGGCCGCCGCGCCCGTCACCTTCAGGATCCCGTCCCGGCGGGTGAGCGGCTGGCCGAGATTCGAGCCGTGGCGAGCCCGAGGAGCGGTCTCGGACATTTTGGTCTCAGACAGGCGGGTCTCAGACATGAGCGGCCTCCGGGGCGGGAGCGAAAGCGGAACCCGGCAACGCCGGCAGGCGCTCCGGCGTGCCGGACGCGGCGCGGGACAAGGCCCGCACCACGAGGCGGCGGGCGAGCTCGACCTTGAAGGCGTTGTCGCCGGAGGGTTTTGCCCCCGCGAGGGCGGCGTCGGCGGCCGCCCGGAAGGCGGTGTCGTCGGGCGTGCGGCCGGCGAGCAGGCTCTCCGCTGCCTTCGCCCGCCAGGGCTTGAGGGCGACGCCGCCGAGCGCCAGCCGCGCCTCGGCGATGCGCCCGTTATCGAGCCGCAGGCCCACCGCGGCCGAGACCACCGCGAAGGCGTAGGACGTGCGGTCGCGGACCTTGAGGTAGCGGCTGTGGCCGGCGAAGGCGGCGGCCTCCGGCGGCAGGACGAGGGCGGTGATCAGCTCGCCGGGTTCGAGCACCGTCTCGCGCTCCGGCGCGTCGCCGGGCAGGCGGTGGAAATCCTCGAGCGGCACGGCGCGCGTCCCGGCGGGACCGGCGATCTCGACGCTCGCGCCGAGCGCCACGAGGGGCACGCAGAAATCCGACGGGTGGGTGGCGATGCAGGCCTCGCTCCAGCCGAGGATCGCGTGGAGCCGCGTCTCGCCGCCCCGCGCGTCGCAGCCGCTGCCGGGTGCGCGCTTGTTGCAGGCGCTGGCGGTGTCGGCGAAGTACGGGCAGCGGGTGCGCTGCATCACGTTGCCGGCGGCCGTCGCGGCGTTGCGCAATTGCGCCGAGGCGCCCGACAGCAGCGCCTCCGCCACCGCCGGGTAGGCCTTGGCGAAGGCGGGGTCGTGGGCGAGGTCGCTGTTGCGGGCGAGCGCCCCGATCCGCACCGAGCCGTCGTCCCGCCGCTCGACCGCCGCGAGGCCGGGCAGGCGGGTGATGTCGACGAGGCGGGTCGGCCGGCTGACGTCGCCCTTCATCAGGTCGAGGAGGTTGGTGCCGGCGGCGAGGTAGGCGGCGCCGGGGGCCGACCCCGCGGCGAGCGCGCCGGCGACGTCGGTGGCGCGGACGTACTCGAACGGGATCATGCCGCCTCTCCCTGCCGGGTGGCCGGATGCCGGGTTGTCTGATTCATGGCGCCCTGCGCCTCCAGCACCGCCTCGGTGATGCCCGCGTAGGCGCCGCAGCGGCACAGGTTACCGCTCATCGCCTCGCGCACCCGCTCGGGATCGTTGCCGGCCTGCGCCTCGCGGATCAGCCCGACGGCGCTCATGATCTGGCCCGGGGTGCAGAAGCCGCACTGGAACCCGTCATGGGCGATGAAGGCCTCCTGCACCGGGTGCAGGCGGTCGCCCTCCGCCAATCCCTCGATCGTCAGGATTTCGGCGCCGTCGAGGCTGATCGCGAGCGCGAGGCAGGAATTGATCCGCCGCCCGTCGACCAGCACCGTGCAGGCGCCGCACTGCCCGCGGTCGCAGCCCTTCTTGGCACCGGTGAGGTGCAGGCCCTCGCGCAGCAGATCGAGCAGGGTGATGCGCGGGTCCGGAATCGGGATCGTGCGCCTCGTGCCGTTCACCGTCAGGACGATGTCGACGCTCATGCGGCTTCCTCCAGGCTAGACGCGATCCAAGGTAATCCTGTGCCCCGCACCGCCCAGGTGCGGCTGCGTGCGGCAGCGCACATGTCGCAGTGAACCTTTCGCCGGGCGGATGGTTGACGCTGCGAAACCGCAACGCGGTCCCCCTCAACTGACAGGTACTGTGATGAAGACCCGCCTCGCCCTTGCCGCGGCCCTGCTGACCGTTGCCGCCGCCCCCGCCTTCGCCCAGGGCGGCACGCCCTACAACCGCGCGGGCTCGCAGGCCGGCGGCCCGCTCGCCGGCCAGGAGCGCGCCTACGGCGCCCCGGGCGGCGCTCCGGCCGTCGACAGCACCGGCAGCGTCGTCGTCTATCCGCGCGACGAGCGCGGCGTGCTGGTCCGCGAGGTGCCCCCGGGCTACGCCCCGGCCGCCCCGTACGTCTACGGCCGCTGATCGAGCACGAGGATCCCGTCCGCCCCGTTCGGGATCATCGCTCTCGCGAGCCGGTGAAGCCCGTCCCTGCGCAAGCGGGGGCGGGCTTTCATGTTTCGACGCGGCGCGCCGGCTTGCCTCGGCCTCGCGCCCGGTGTGAACTCCCGCGGTCCCGCTTCCCCACGCCCGCGAGCCGCCCGCCGATGACCGCACCCGCCCTCGAAGGCCCCATCGTCCTCGCCCACGCCGCCTACCGCCTCGGCGACGCGTACCGGGCGAAGGGCGCGCCCCAGCCCTTCGTCGAGGTGCGCGACCTCGCGGCGCTGGAAGAGGCGGTGGCGGAGGCCGAGGTGCTGGTGGTCTCGGGGCTCTGGCGCCATTCCCTGCTGGAGCGAGCGCCACGCCTGCGCTTCATCCAGTCGGTCAGCGCCGGCACCGACCAGTTCCCGAGGGATCTTCTGCGCGAGCGCGGCATCCGGCTCGCCAGCGCGCAGGGCGGCAACGAGCGCGCCGTGGCCGAGCACGCCCTCGCGCTGATGCTCGGCCTCACCCGCCACCTGCCGGAGGCCCTGCGCAACCAGGCCGCCGCGACCTGGCGGCCGATGATCGCCGATCCGGGCCAGCGCGAGCGGGAGCTCGGCGGCAAAACCCTGCTGGTGATCGGCCTCGGGCGCATCGGCACCCGCATCGCCCGGCTGGCCCAAGCCTTCGATATGCGGGTGATCGGCCTGCGCCGGCGCCCGCTTCAGGCCGGCGATCCGGTCGAGGCGGTGGTCTCGCCCGACCGGCTGCACGAGGCGCTCGGTCAGGCCGACGTGGTGGCGCTCGCCTGCCCGCTGACGCCGGAGACGGAAGGTTTGATCGACGGGGCGGCGCTCGCGGCGATGAAGCCCGACGCGCTCCTGATCAACGTCGCCCGCGGCCGCGTGGTCGACCAGGACGCCCTGGCGCGGGCGCTCGCCGAGGGTGGCATCGCCGGCGCCGGCCTCGACTGCTTTCGCGACGAGCCGCTGCCGCCCGAGGCGCCGTTCTGGCGCATGCCGAATGTGATCGTCACCCCCCACAGCGCCGGCGAGACCAGCCTCTACGAGGGCCGGGTGATCGACCTGCTGATCGAGAATCTGGGGCGGCTGCGGCGGGGGGAGGAGTTGGTGAACCCGGTGGTGTGAGGGCGACCGCGAAGCGTGGTCCGCCCACGTCGGGATACCGGTTCCCTTTTCCGGACGACTGAAGCGTCAGCGGAAGGAGATCCGGAATCCAGGAGAGACGTGCCGCGAAGCGGCTCCTTGACTGCGCCGTTGCAGGCGCAAGGACGCTTCGCGACTTTTTGCGCTGGATCCCGGGTCCCATTCCGCTGTCGCTGCATGGGCCCGGGAAAGGGCGTTGCGCCTGGACGGATGCCGGGGCGTCCCCCTCCGACGCCCGGCCCCCGCCTCAGCGATCCAGCACCGCCCGGTCGTTCTTCGCCACCAGGGCCCGGAAGTACGGGTTCAGGTCGTTCTCGGAGAGGCCGAAGGCCTGGGCGAACTGCATGATCAGCTGCTGCTCGCCCGCCTCGGCCTCGCCGTCGGCCATGGCGCTGTCGATCATGTTGAGGATGATGCAGAGCCGCTGCTCGGGGCGCAGGCGGGGCGCGGCGTCGGCCAGGAACTGGGCCGGCTGGGTGGCGCGGGCGTACTTGACGGCGGATTCGAGACTCTGGCGCGTCGCGTTGCGGCCGAGCACCGACATCAGGTGGCCGATCTCCTCCGGGTCGATCTCGCCGTCGGCGCTCATGCAGTAGATCAGCGAGACCGCGAGGCAGGTCCGCGGCGTGAGGTCGAGCGAGGTCTGCGACTTGAACATGTTGAACATCGTCGGGGGCCCCTGGCAATATGATCTGGATCTGTGCTGAAGCAGCGATCAGCGCAGACGCTCGATTACCGCAACGGCGCGGCGGTGTCGATCGCCATGAGACCGATCGAGAGCGAGTATTTTTGCCGGGAACCGTATTCCATTTGCCGGCTTAAACTCCCATATAGCGGTCGATCGGACTCTGATACGTTTGTCATGCGGATTTAATCCCCGTCCAATACTCGAAAATCCTTGAGTCCGGGCGGCCGGGTAATCGGCATGGTCCTGCACGGTCGCGTCACCGCCCCGGCCGTCGCCCTGTGCCGACGACCGCCACCGGACCAACATACCTTGCGATAAACCCACGATCATTCTCAGTCACAGGCGCGATGAAAGTCGCTTTTTCTCTCTTCCGTCGCCATCGTAGCAGGATCAACTCCCGCTATACGCGCATTTAAAATCTCATTTCATTGACGGATCTCGGGGCCGGCCGCATCTTCGACGGCATCGAGCACCGGGGCCGCGACGCTCCGTCCGTGCCCCACCCTCGACCATCGGAATCGACTTCCATGACGCGACCGCGCCTCGTCGGCTTCTCCGCGAACATCAAGCGGCCCTCGAAGACCCGCACCCTGGTCGAGGCGATCGCCGCCGAGGCGGCCGTGCGGCTGCCGGTCGAGGTGCGGATCTTCGACCTCGTCGATGCCGGCCCCGGCCTCGGGGCCGCGCTCACCCGCGACCAGCTCTCCCTGCCGGCCCGCCGCCTCGTCGAGGCGGTGGAGGAGGCCGACGCCCTCGTGGTCGGCACCCCCGTCTACAAGGGCGCCTATACGGGCCTGTTCAAGCACCTGTTCGACCTCGTGGCCCCGGAGGCCCTGGCCGGCAAGCCGGTGGCGCTCGCCGCCACCGGCGGCGGGCCGCGCCACGCGCTCGTCGTCGAGCACGCCTTGCGCCCGCTCTTCGGCTTCTTCACCGCGCTCACCGTGCCGACCGCCGTCTACGCCTCGGATGCCGACTTCCGCGAGGGCGGCCTCGACTCCGCGGCGATCCGCCAGCGCGTGGCCGAGGCCGGCAGCCAGCTCGCCGCCCTCGCCGGTACCCGCGCCGCCGCGGTTGCGCCGCTCGCCCGCGTCGCCGGGGGTGCCCGGTGATCGACCGCCGCACCCTGCTGGCCGCGGCGCTCGCGGGCGCCGCCCTGCCGGCCCGCGCCGCGGCCAGTGACACCCTGCGCATCTGCTACCAGAAGAGCGGCATCCTGGTCGTAGCCAAGCAGCAGGGTGCGATCGAGGCGAAGCTCAAGCCCCTCGGCGTCGCCGTGACCTGGGTCGAGTTCTCGTTCGGCCCGCCGCTCCTCGAGGCGATCAGCTTAGGGGCCATCGATTTCGGCCCGACCGGCGATGCGCCGCCGATCTTCGCGCAGGCGGCCGGGAGCCCTCTGGTCTACGTGGCGGCGATGGAAGCGGCGGGCTCGGGCGCCGCGATCCTGGTGCAGAAGGGCTCTCCGATCCGCAGCCTGGCGGACCTGAAGGGAAAGCGCGTCGCCTTCGCCAAGGCGTCGAGCGCGCACAACCTCACCATCGCGGCCCTGGAGACGGCGGGGCTCACCTACCGCGACATCGAGCCGGTGACCCTGGCGCCGGCCGACGCGGCCGCCGCCTTCGCCCGCGGCAGCGTCGATGCCTGGACGATCTGGGACCCGTACTTCGCCATCGCGGAGATGCAGCCGACGACCCGGGTGCTGTCGCCCGCCAACGACATCGCCAAGCCCAACAGCTTCTTCCTCGCCCACAAGACCGTCGCCGCCGAGCGCGGCCGGGTGCTCGACGCCGCCCTCGACGCGCTCGCCGACGTCGCGCGCTGGTGCGAGGCCAACCGCGGCGAGGTGGCGGCGATCCTCTCCAAGGGCACCGGCGTGCCGCTGCCCGCGACCCGGCGCGCCGTCGACCGCACCGACTACGTCATCGGCCCGATGACCTCCGGGGCGGTGAGCGAGCAGCAGCGCGTCGCCGACCGCTTTCACGCCCTCGGGTTGATCCCGCGCCCGATCCGCATCGCCGACGCGCTCCGCGCGCCCGTCCCGCAGAACGGCTGACACTCATGTCTTCGCGTCACTTGCCCACCCTCCCCTCCCCCGCCGCGGCGGCGCGGCGCTTCGCCCCCTGGCTCCTGCCGGCCGCGATCCTCCTCGGCTGGCAGGCCGCCGGCTCGGCTGGCCTCGTCTCGACCCGGCTGATGCCCGCCCCCCTCGACGTGGCCGCCGCCGGCTGGCGCTTGGCCGAGACCGGCGAGCTCTGGACCAATCTCGGCGTCAGCTTCCTGCGGGCGGCGAGCGGCTTCCTCATCGGCGGCGGCATCGGCTTCGCCTTAGGCCTCGCCAACGGGCTGTCGCGCCTGTCCGACCGGCTCACCGACACCACCGTGCAGATGATCCGCAACATCCCGCACCTGTCGCTGATCCCGCTGGTGATCCTGTGGTTCGGCATCGGCGAAGAGGCGAAGCTCTTCCTGGTGGCGCTCGGCGTGTTCTTCCCGATCTACGCCAACACCCTGCACGGCATCCGCTCGGTCGATCCGCAGCTGGTGGAGATGGGCCGGATCTACGGCATGTCGGGGCCCGAGCTGTTCCGGCGCGTGGTTTTGCCCGGCGCCCTGCCCTCGGTCTTCGTCGGCCTGCGCTACGCGCTCGGCATCATGTGGCTGACGCTGATCGTCGCCGAGACGATCTCGGCCTCGTCGGGGCTGGGCTACATGGCGATGCAGGCCCGCGAGTTCATGCTGGTCGACGTCGTGGTGCTGGCGATCCTGATCTACGCGCTGCTGGGCAAGGTCGCCGACCTGCTGACCCGCCAGCTGGAGCGGGCCTGCCTCGCCTGGAACCCGGCCTACCGCTCGGCCTGACGCCCCGCTCCCCGCTTCCAGGATCTTTGTTCCATGATCGCCAGCACCCTGCGCCGCTTCGAGGGTTTTTCGCCCGCCTCCCCGGCCCGCCTGCGCCGCGAGGCCAGGGAGAACCAGATCGACCGGGAGATCGCCCGCGACCGGAGGACGGCCGGCCTCGGCCTCACCCTGCGCGGCCTGTCGAAGAGCTTCGACGGCGGAAAACCCGTCATCGACGGGCTCGACCTGCACATCCCGGCCGGCCAGTTCGTCGCCGTGGTCGGGCGCTCGGGCTGCGGCAAGTCCACCCTGCTGCGCCTGATCCTCGATCTCGAGACGCCGAGCGCGGGCCGCGTCGCCGTCGAGGGCGGGGAGGCGCCGCGCCGGATCATGTTCCAGGAGCCGCGGCTTCTGCCCTGGGCGCGGGTCCTCGACAACGTCGCGGTGGGCTTGCGCGACGGCTCGGCGGCGGAGCGGCGGGAGCGTGCTGCCGCCGCATTGAAGGAGGTCGGCCTGTCCGACAAGGCCGGGCAATGGCCCTCGACCCTCTCGGGCGGCCAGCGCCAGCGGGTGGCGCTCGCCCGCGCCCTGGTCAGCCGCCCGGGACTCCTCGCCCTTGACGAGCCCCTCGGCGCCCTCGATGCGCTGACCCGCATCGACATGCAGGCGATGATCGAGCGGATCTGGCGCGCGCAAGGCTTCACCGCCCTCCTCGTCACCCACGACGTTGCCGAGGCGGTGGCGCTCGCCGACCGCATCCTGGTGGTCGATTCCGGCCGCATCGCCCTCGACGTCGCGGTGCCGGTGCCCCGCCCGCGCCGCCGCGGCGATCCGGAGCTGGCGGCTTTGGAGGGGCGCATCCTCGATCATCTTCTCGATGGGCGGGGTTGATTCGCCCGACGACACTGTCACCCTCCGCGTCATCCCGGGGCCGCGAAAGCGGAACCCGGGATCCATAAACGCCGACGTTGGAGAAAGGGGCGGATCGCGTTTCGCCTCATCCTGAAGCGTCAGCGTTTATGGATCCCGGGTTCTCGCCTCCGGCGAACCCCGGGATGACGCGGAGAGTTCTCGATGTCGGTGTCCTCTCGTCTGCTCCGGCAGGCAGATCGGCGCTTAAAACCTCTTCACGGAGTCCCCCATGACCGGCCAGACCGACGTCCTCTGGTTCCTGCCCACGCACGGCGACGGCCGCTATCTCGGCGCGCAGGAAGGGGCCCGGGCCGTCACCCTGCCCTACCTGCGCCAGATCGCCCAGGCCGCCGACGAGCTCGGCTATTTCGGCGTGCTCTTGCCGACCGGGCGCTCCTGCGAGGATTCCTGGGTCGTCGCCTCGGCGCTCGCGCCGCTGACCAAGCGCCTGCGCTTCCTGGTGGCCGTGCGCCCGGGCCTGCAATTGCCCTCCACCGCCGCCCGCATGGCCGCGACCCTCGACCGGATCTCGGACGGGCGGCTCCTGATCAACGTGGTCACGGGCGGCGATCCGGTGGAGCTGCGCGGCGACGGCGTGTTCCTCGCCCATGACGAGCGCTACGCGGTGACCGACGAGTTCCTGCGGGTCTGGCGCGGGCTCCTCTCCGGCGAGACCGTGACCTACGAGGGCGAGCACCTGCGGCTGGAGGACGGGCGCCTGATCTTCCCGCCGGTGCAAAAACCCTACCCGCCGCTCTATTTCGGCGGCTCGTCGCCGGCCGGCATCGAGGTCGCGGCCGAGCATTGCGACGTCTACCTGACCTGGGGCGAGCCCCCGGCCGACGTGGCGGACAAGATCGCGCGGGCCCGCGAGGCGGCGGAGAAGCGCGGAAAAACCTTCTCCTACGGCATCCGCCTGCACGTGATCGTGCGCGAGACGGAAGGCGCGGCCTGGGAGGCGGCGGAGTCGCTGATCTCGCGCCTCGACGACGCCACCATCGCCAAGGCGCAGGCGACCCTGGCGCGCCAGGACTCCGTCGGCCAGAGCCGGATGATGCAGCTCCATGGCGGCCGGCGCGACAAGCTCGTGGTCTCGCCGAACCTCTGGGCCGGCGTCGGCCTGGTGCGGGGCGGGGCCGGCACCGCCCTCGTCGGCTCCCCCGACCAGGTCGCCGACCGGATGAAGGAATATATCGACCTCGGCATCGACCGCTTCATCCTCTCGGGCTACCCGCACCTCGAGGAGGCCTACCGGTTCGCCGAGCTGGTCTTCCCCAAGCTCCCCTTGCGCAGCACCACCGGGACGGGCGCGACGGGGGCCCGCAACGACGGCCCGTTCGGCGAGGTGATCGCCAACGACATCGTGCCGGCGCGGGGGGTGGCGGCACATTGAGGCGAGCGTTCCCGCCGCGAGGCAGGTTGCCAACCTGCCTGGCGGTGGGGTCGATCTGTCAGTGCGATGGCGACGCTAGCGTCGACGCGAACAGCCCCTCGTAGAACCGGTCGACCTCTACGGCCCTCAAGGCGGTATGGATAAGGGTCGCATCACTGACGGAAGATGACATGGATCCGCCGCGCTTGGGCTTCTCGAACAGGTCCGGATGCTGGATCGCCAGCCTCAGCAGCCGCTTGGTCGGCTCGGACGGACTGATCTCTCCGCTCTCGTATTTCTCGAACGACTTCTCGCCGGTGCCGAACAGCAACCCCGCTTCCCGCTGCGACAGACCCAGCCGTTCACGCAGCGCCCGGAAGACGACCGGCACGAACAATGTTTCTCCGCGGGCCAGCATCCTCGCCGTCCGTTCGGCCAGTTCCGCGATCTGGTTGTCCTCGTCGACCAGCTGTCCCTCCTCGTCGTCCGGATCGGTCAACGAGCACCACCAGCCGGGCTGCATGTAGCTGAAGGTCTGCCCATCGATCTCGATCGACAGCTTCTTCTCGCCGCGCATCATGGGACGGCCGCTCTCCGCGCTCGGCATCGTCTCAGGATAATTTCTCGGTGTCCTCTTCGCCACGGCTCACGACTCCTTGAAGCTGATCAGCAGAAATTCTCCCGCGCTATCGACCGTGAATTTGACGTAGAGCGTTCTCCCGTCGCGCATTGGCTTATAGACGTCCTGCCATATCTTGTGGTCGGAGTACGACGTCATAGCCTTGTCGAAATCCGAGATTCGCAGAGCTTGCACGATCGCGACGACCCCTGCATCATCAATGTCCAACGCGAATGCCCCACGTCGAGAGGCAAAAGAACGGTTGAGCCGCGTCGGATCAGCGAAGGCGGCCTTGACGGCAGCCAAATCGTAATGAGGCTTCTGCTTCTCGGTCATAGCGCCTCGCAACACCCCCATAATGGGGGTATATATCGAAAGGTCAAGCAGGATACAGCCGGTCTGCCCTCGGTTTGTCCGGCGCCGTAGCGGATGACCGAGGTTGTGTCGCACTCGCCCTGCTCGTTACTCAGCGAGTTCACGCAGAACATTGCGGCGACGCCTCATGATCCTTCGCGCTGCGTCCATCTGCTCCTTCGAACACAGATCGTCGGCTGTCAGCCAGTAGCCGTTCGGCGCCTCAGTCAGGAGCACGGTATCACCTACTCCGATCTTGAGGCGCACCATCACTTTCTTCGGCATCACAAAGCCGGCCGAGCTCTCGACAGGAATAAGCTTGAGCGACAACATGATGATCTTCGTGATTGACCCTGGCAATGTCCGAGCGGGTCCCGCAAGCATCTCTCGGCATGACCAGCCAGCGCAGACGGCCGACCGGACCACATTTTCGAACTTAATTGATCCGATATGCAATCGAAATCGCACGATCGTCCTTATATTCCCTGCGTCATCCCAGATTCCGCCGCGCGGCGCTCAGGTAACGAGAGAGTCTACGATCGCCATCGTGCTGGTCGAACGACATTCACCGGAAATCCCGGCTCCCCACCCGCAGCGGCCGCGCCGCGCCCCGCGGATCCGCACTCCCGCGCCGCGCCTCGTCCCCCCGCCCGCCATCGACCGTGAGCGTCCCGGCCGCGTCCTCCGCCACCCGGCCCAGGAGGTCCGAGCGGTCGATCAGGTGCTCGGCGACGAGGTGGATCACCTCGCCCTCGCGCTGCACCCGGCCGCGGGCGGCCATCAGGCCGGCCTGGAGGATCAGGCTGCGCTGGCGGGTGAACAGGGCCGGCCAGATCACCAGGTTGGCGACCTCGGTCTCGTCCTCGAGGGTGATGAACATCACGCCCTTGGCCGAGCCTGGCTTCTGGCGCACCAGCACCAGCCCGGCCACCGTCACCCGGGCGCCGTCGCGCAGGCGGCGCAAGGTGGCGCAGGTCGAGACGCCGTCGCGGGACAACGTCGCCCGCAGGAAGGCGATCGGGTGGCGGCCGAGGCTCAAGCCCGACGCACGGTAATCCGCCACCACGGCGGCCCCCTCCCCGAGGGGCGCGAGCTGCACCGGCGGCTCGGCGAGTTCGGGGGACGGCACCGCCTCGCGCCGGTCGGCCGCCGCGAAGAGCGGCAGGGGCGCCGGCGCGAGGCCGCGGATCGCCCACAGGGCCTCGCGCCGCTCCACCCCGAGGCAGGCGAAGGCGTCGGCGGCGGCGAGGCTGCGCAGACCTTTCAGCGAGAGCCCGGCCCGGCGCCACAGGTCCTCGACCGAACGGAACAGGTCGGCCTCCCGCACCGTGGCGATCCGGGCGCCGTCCTGATTGCCCAGGCCGCGCACCAGCCGCAGGCCGAGGCGCACAGCGAGGTGCCCGTCGCCGACCGGCTCCAGGGTGCAGTCCCAGCGCGAGGCGTTGATGCTGATCGGCCGCACCTCGACCCCGTGGGCGCGGGCATCGCGCACGATCTGGGCCGGGGCGTAGAAGCCCATCGGCTGGGCGTTGAGGAGGGCGCAAGCGAACACGTCGGGGTGCCGGCACTTCAGCCAGGACGAGGCGTAGGCGATGAGGGCGAAGGAGGCGGCGTGGCTCTCCGGGAAGCCGTAGGAGCCGAAGCCTTCGAGCTGGCGGTAGGTGCGGGCGGCGAAATCCGGGTCGTAGCCGTTGGCGATCATGCCCTGGACGAGCTTGTCCTCGTAGAGGTTAATCGTGCCGTCGCCCTTGAAGGTGCCCATCGCCCGGCGCAGGCCGTCGGCCTCCTCGGCGGTGAAGCCGGCGGCGACGATCGCGACCTGCATCGCCTGCTCCTGGAACAAAGGCACGCCGAGGGTGCGCCCGAGCACGGTCTCCAATTCCCTGGTCGGGTAGGTGACGGGATCGAGCCCGCGGCGCCGGCGGAGATAGGGGTGGACCATGTCGCCCTGGATCGGGCCCGGCCGCACGATCGCGACCTCGATCGTCAGGTCGTAGAGGTTCTCGGGCTTCATCCGCGGCAGCATCGCCATCTGCGCCCGGCTCTCGATCTGGAAGACCCCGATCGTGTCGGCGCGCCGGATCATTTCGTAGGTCGGCTCGTCGTTCGGCGGAATGTCGGCGATCTCCCGCGGCGGATTCGTCTCGGGCCTGTGCTCGGCGAGGAGCGCGAAGGCCCGGCGCAGGCAGCCGAGCATGCCGAGGCCGAGCACGTCGACCTTCATGAACCGCAGGACCTCGATGTCGTCCTTGTCCCACTCGATGATCTGGCGGTTCTCCATCCGGGCCGGCACCACCGGGCAGAGCAGGTCGAGCCGGTCGAGGGTGAGGACGAAGCCGCCGGGATGCTGGCCGAAATGGCGCGGCGTGCCGATGAGCGCCCGGGCGATCTCCAGCGTCAGCCGCAAGGGGCGCGCCGAGAGGTCGAGGCCGAGCGCCTTGGCTTCCCGCTCGCCGACGCCCTCGCGCGACCAGCCCCAGACCAGGCGGGCGAGCGCGCCGGTGACGTCCTCCGGCACGCCCAGGACCTTGCCGACCTCCCGCACCGCGCCGCGGGCGCCGTAGCGGATCACCGTGGCGGTGAGCGCCGCGCGCTCGCGGCCGTAGGTGGCGTAGATCCACTGGATCACCTCCTCCCGGCGCTCGTGCTCGAAATCGACGTCGATGTCGGGTGGCTCGTCGCGATTCTCGTTGATGAAGCGGGCGAAGAGCAGCCCCTGCTCGACGGGGTCGATGGCGGTGATGCCGAGGCACCAGCAGATCGCCGAGTTCGCCGCCGAGCCGCGGCCCTGGCACAGGATGCCTTGGCTCCGCGCGTAGCGGACGATCGCCTCGACGGTGAGGAAGTACGGCGCGTAGTTCTTCTTGGCGACGAGGTCGAGTTCGTCGCCCAGTTGCTTGCGCACCGCCGCCGGCACGCCGCCCGGATAGCGCCGCGCCGCCCCCTCCCAGGTCATCGCCGCGAGGCGCACCTGCGCCGGGCGACCATCCTCGCCGGCCTCGTCCGGGTAGGTGTAGGTCAGCTCGTCGAGCGAGAAGCGGCAGGATTCGGCGATGGAAGCGGCGCGGACCAGCGTCTCCGGATGGCGGGCGAACAGGCGCGCGGTCTCGTCGGGCTCCTGCAGGTGGCGCCCGGCATGGCGCTCGCGGGCAAAACCCGCCGCCGCGATGGTGGTCTTCAGGCGGATGCAGGTGACCACGTCCTGCATCATCCGCCGCTCGGGGACGTGGTAGAGCACGTCGCCGAGGGCGACCGACGGCACCCGCGCGGCGCGGGCGAGACTCGCGATGCCGTCCAGGCGCAGGTGGTCGTTGACGCCGAAGCGGCGCGACAGGCCGCAGGAGAGGTTTTTTCCGAAGATCGCCTTCAGGAGGCGCAGGCGCTCCGTGAGGACATCGTCCGGCCGGTCGGCCGGCAGCACCGCCAGGAGGCCCCGGCTCCACTCCGCGACGTCCGCGGTTGTCAGGTGGCAACCGCCGTGGGGCGCCCGCTCGCGCGAGCGGCCGATGGTGAGGAGCCGGCACAGCCGGCCATAGGCCGCCCGGTCGGTGGGATAGACGAGCAGGCTCCAGCCCTCGGCGAGGTCGAGCCGGCAGCCGACGATCAGGCGGCAACCGGTGGTGCGCGCCGCGGCGTGGGCCCGCACCATTCCGGCGAGGGTGTTGCGGTCGGTGACGGCGAGCGCCCGGATGCCGAGGAGGGCGGCGGCGGCAAAAAGCTCCTCCGGCGAGGAGGCGCCGCGCAGGAAGGAGTAGTGGGTGGTGACCTGGAGCTCGACGCTCATCGGGAGCCCGGCCGACGACCGATGACAAACCCGCCCTCGACCCCGTCCCGTGAGCCAGTTCGATTGGCTCTCCCGGATCTCACACGCTCCGGGTCATTCCGGGGCCGCGCAGCGGAGCCCGGAATCCAGAACCGCAGGTGTTCCCGAAGAAGGTGGAAAGGTCTCCGCTTGATCCTGAACCATCCGCGGTTCTGGATTCCGGGCTCCGCTGCGCGGCCCCGGAATGACCCGGAGGGTGTGGAAACCGTCGAGCGAGCCGAGCAGGCTCTGAGGTCGCGAGCGGGATGAGCGCCGTCGGCCGGAGCCGGCGCGCCTCGGGGGATCATCAGGCGCATCACGCCTCCCCCAACCCGTGCAGCCACCAGCGCGCCCCGTCCCGCGTCAGGGCATCGCGAAACAGCCAGTAGCGGGCGCCGGTCTCGTCCTCGACCCGGTAATAGTCGCGGGTCGCCGCGACCTCGTCGTCGGCGAGCCACCACTCGCCGAAGATGCGCTCCGGCCCGTCGGCCCGGGCCACCCGGCGGCGGGTGCCGCGCCAGGTGAACATCGTGGGCGGGGCGTCGGGGAGTGCGGCCAGCACCGCCACCGGCTCCGGCACGGAGAGCAGGCGGCCGGGCCGCGGCAGGTCGGCGGGCCAGGTCGCGCCGGCGGCGGGGCTCAACGGGGCGACCCGGCGCACCGCGCGCTCGGGCCACTCGCTCTCGACCGGGGCCTTGCGAAACACCCGGCCCGGCCCGAGCCGCAGCACCAGCCGGTCGACCAGTTCGGCCATCGTATCCGGGTCCGGTTCGTCGCCGGGGGCGGCGAGCTGGCGCGCCTCCAGGCGCTCGACGCGAGGAGCGGCGAGCCGCGCCTCGTCGAGGCCGTGGCCGGGATCGATGGTGGGCAGACGCTCGGCGAGGAGGCGGGCGAGGTGGCGGGGATCGCGGCTCGGCCGGGCGGTGCCGACGCTGACCGCCTGGTCGAGCCCGTCGACGCGGCGAAACACCAGGTCGAGCCGGCGCGCGCCGAGCCCGTGCCGGGCGAGGTCGTCGGCCAGCATGGCCGTCAGCCGCTGGGTCACCCGGGCGAGCGTCTCGGGCGCCCCGATCGGCTCCGCGAAGGCGAGCCGCACCGCGTGCTCCACCGGCGGCGCCAGGGTGGCGAGGGGTTCGGAGCACACGCCCAGCGCCTGGTCGAGGCGGCGGGCGGGCGCCTCGCCGAAGCGCAGGCGCAACGGGCCGCGGGGCTGGTGCACGAGGTGCTCGACCCGGGTGAGGCCGAGCTGGGCGAGGCCCGCGACGGTGTCGGGATCGAGGCGCAGGGCCCAGAGCGGCAGGGCGGGAAGTGCCTCGCGCTGCCTGCCTGGCGGCAGCACGGTCTCAGGGTTCAGGCAGCGGGCGGCGGCCCAGGCGGCGCCGGGCGTGTCGGCGACCGCCACCCGCACCCGGTAGCCGGCCCGGCCGAGGCGGCGGCGCAACGAGGCGAGCAGCGCCGCCTCGCCGCCATGCAGGTGGGCCGCCCCCGCGACGTCGATCCAGATCCCGTCCGGCGGGTCGGGGGCGACGAGGGGAGCATAGGTCAGGCACCAGGCCGCGAGGCGGGCGAGCGCGGCGGCATCGTCCTCCGGATCGGCCTCGATCACCGTGAGGCCCGGCACCATCGCCTGCGCCTGCGCCAGGGCGAGGCCGGGGCGCAGGCGCAGAGCCCGGGCGGCGCGGTCGACGGCCGTGAGCACCCGGCGCGATCCCTCCTGGGCCGCCGCGACCAGGGGCTCATCCGGCGGCGGCCCGCCGCTCCGGCGTCGCCAGCGGTCGGTCGGCCAGGTCGGCAGGAACACGCAGACGACCCTTCGCATCGGGAGCCTCGAGGAGCCAGGTGCGGGGCTCGGCGCCCCGGGCGCGGACGAGCGCCACGGTCCAGCGGGCCCGCGACAGGCCCGGTACGGGAAGAGCGGGGGACGGCGCCGCGACGACGCTCCAGCGGGTCGCGGCGGCGTTGGGCTCCGGGACGGCGGCGCCCCAGCGGCGGATCACCAGGGCGAGGCTGCCGCTGCCCTCGGCGGCGAGCTGGAGCCGGCGCGACGGGGTGAGCCCGAGCCGGGCGACCTCGCCGACCACTGCCGCGAGGCCGCGATGGCGCAGGCCCTCCTCCATGGTGGGCAGGACCTCGGCGTCGCGCCGGGTCTCGGCGTAGAGCACCCGGTCGGGGTGGAGGCCGACCGCGGCGAGGCCGGGGGCGAACAGGTCGCGGCTCGCCAGGCACCACAGGACCGGGCCGGGGAGCCGGGCGAGGATCGCGGCGGCGAACAGGGCCGCGAGCGCCCCCTCCCCGTCCACGGGCCCCGCCGCCAGCACCTCGTGCACCGCGCCGAGGCGCAGGCCCCCGCCCGGCAGGTGCCCGTCCAGGGCCGCGACGCCGAACGGCAGGACCGGCCGGCCCGCCCCCTCGGACGCCAGCCCCCCGATCCGCTCGCGCAACGCCGCGAGCTGCTGCTCCCGCTCGGCCTGTCGCATCTCATGCCCATCACCGACCGAAACACCAACTCGTTCTTGTTTTGTTCGGTTTCACCGAAGTGTCAATCGGGGCTGTGGACGGCGGCGCTGTCGGAGCCTCCGGGAACCGGCCCCCTGTTGACGGCAGCGGGGACAGCTGGGTCGGCAGCGCCCGGAAAGCGCGGTGGAACAAGGGGATCGGGCGGGCGTGCGAATCTGGCGGCAGGCGGGCACAGCCGTTGGACAACGCCCGCAAAGCCGCCAGGAGCGCCGCTGAGCTGGATTCGAGGCCGAGAAGTGCCGTACAACTGTCCTGGGGCGCGACGGCCCTCCACGGGCCGCCTGGCGGAGATTCCGGCGATCCCGGCGCTTCGGGGGTCGGCGCGCTGCGCCGAGGTCACGAATCCGGTGCCGTCCGGGGTGTCGTGCGGCCTCGTGCGGCACGCTGAATCGCCTACGGCGGGCCATCCGCGATTCACACAGCTTTCCAAGCTGTTAATCGGACCCTCGCGCCGAGTAACCTACGGGGCCACGCCGAGTCGCCTTCGCCGGCCCCCCGTTTCCGCGCAGACCTGCCTACGCGGCCGCGCCGAGTTGCCTACGCGACCGCGCAGACCTGCCTACGCGAACAGGGCTCAACCCCTTGCAGGACTTCAGAAAATCGCCACCCCATATAATACCCATATAGCTCTACGGATTCAGACTCAGAATCCAGATTCTGAATCTTTCATAAAAAGGCTTTTGGGGATCGGAAGTTAGGGTCTTTTCGGGGTCTGGTCGCCGAGATCCGCCCCGTCCCGGATCGGCCGGAGGGGGAGGCTTCGCGATCCGGGCCCGGGCCGTGCGAGGCGCTCCCCCTCCCCGCCCCTCCCGAGTCTTGGGGCGACGCCGCCGAGTCGGAGACTCGCGGCTCACGAGTCCTCGTCCGACAAAGCCCAGCACAGCCGGGATCGTTTCCGCGGGAACGAGTCGAGCCGAGGCATGAGCGGCCGGAACCGACTCGCCTGTACGCTGACTGATGATTCGCCGTCCCGATGCGGGACTCTTGCGCGACTCTCGCGAGGCCGCCGGGGCCCGGCAATACTTGGACGCGACGCGCGGCGCCCCACGGGCGAAGGGTTACCGGCCGGCTGCCTGGTTGCGACGAAGCGTAGGCAATTCGGCGTGGGATCGGTCACGTCCCGTAGGCAGGTCTGCGCGGTGGACGAATCGGAAAAGCCACGGAATCTCAACGGCAAGACGCGGGATTCGGGGCGCCGTGCGGAGCCGTGAGGGCGTAGGCGAGTCGGCGTGGCCGGAGGCGGTCCGGGGAGTGGCGGAGCGTAGGCAACTCGGCGCAGGGTGGCGACGCCGACGGGGCGCCGTGGTGTAGAATAACATGGTCATGGCGCTGGATATCGATGTACAAGGCAACTTATGTCTGAGATGACAGCCGTCAGATGTTAAGTCAAAAAAATCATATGAGCATTGACGGATGGTATAAAACGATCCATTTAGTCGAATAATTCGAAAAAAATCCTGATATAGCTCTCTCGACGGGGGACGGACCCTCCGTCGTCATCTCGGGCCTCGCCGAAAGGCGAGAACCCGGGATCCATAACCGCTGACAATGCAGGATGAAGCGGAACATCTCCGCCCTTGTCCGGTGACCTCGGCGGTTATGGATCCCGGGTTCCGCTGCGCGGCCCCGGGATGACGCGGAGGGTGATCCTTGCGGCCGGGAACGGTCGGCGTGCCTTTGGCGGATGTGCCGAGCCGAAGTCAGCGGCGCAATCAAATATAAGAAAACAATCCTACATCGAGTCATGCCAAAAGCGGCGGGGTCGTGACGCCCGCGCACGGAGCCTCGTTCGCGGGCCAGCCCACGCCTCCCCTCGTAGGGAAGTCGGCGGAATCAAGCCTTTGCGCGGGCTCGCCTATTTGCCAGGGTCGCCTTCGGCGGCACCAGCAGGTCCTTCGGATCGGAGGGCAGGAGCTGCATCCCGCCGTCGTCGAGGGTCAGGCGCAGCCGGGGAAACACTTCCGTGAGGTGGGCGACGTCCTTGCGGAATTCCTGGCGGAACGAGCGGATCGAGCCGTTCTCGCTGCCGAACTGCTTATAGAGGTTGTCCCAGGTCAGGCGCAGAGGTCGCTCGAGGCGCGAGAGCCGGTAGCCGACCCAGAACAAGAGGTCGAGCTTGCGCGCCGAGCCCGCGAAGGCGCGGGCTGCGCGGATGTCGACCGGCAGGGCGTGCTGGATCAGGTTGTCGTAGAACTCGCGGTGGAAGGTGATGGTGGAGGACCAGAGCAGGCCCTGGTCCGGGTGGTTGTGCAGCGGCAGCCACACGTCCATCTGCCGGAAGGGCGGCACGTTGAGGGTCGAGGCCCGGGTGCCGTCCCACAGGCCGATCTGCATCGAGCAAGCGGCGAGCCGGTTGAGCTGCTCCTTGAACTGCTTGAGCGTGCCGCGCTCGCCCCCGGTGACCGGAAAGCCCATGTCGCGGATGAAGCCCGACATGCTCTGCGCAACCTCGACCTTGGGGCTGCGCTGGCGCACCGCCTCGGTGCAGAGATGCAGCAGCAGGAGGCGCGCCTTCGGGCCGTAGGGCAGCCCCTGCATCTCCATCTCGCCGGTCGACGGGTTGATGAGCCGGCCGGCATTGATGGCGAGCGTGTTGCGGCCGTATTCCCGCGAGACGTTGGTGACGCCCTTCGGCTCGCGATACGGCAGGCCGCAGAGGGCCAGCACCGAGTGGATGTGCTGGATGTTCTCGGGCGCCGCCGGCTCGTTCTCGATCACCTCGCGTACCATGTCGCGGCGGCGGGCGTTGCGGGGCAGCCGGGCGCGCTCGGCCGCGGCCTCGGCCTTCAGCACCACCAGCTTGTCGCGCGCCTCGGCCTCCGCGTCGCGCTTGGCCTGGCTGGCGCGCACGAAGGCGAGCGTCGCCTTGTAGGCGACGCTGCCGCGCGCCTTCTCGACGATCTCGATCAGGTCGGCGTCGCGCACGCCCTCGACCGGTTCGAGGGGGGATTGCGGCGGGGTCGTCGTCTCCACCAAGAGGGCTCCGCACGGGGACGCGCGGTTGAAGGCGCGCGTCGTGACTGTTGTCTCGCGATGAGTCCTAACGCGCGAAACCCGAATCGGCCGAGTCGAGTCCGGCCGATTCCCGAAGCAGAGCGACAGATTCCTGTGAATCTCTGTGCCTAACCGGCGAGTCTTCGTCCCGCCGGCTCCATCGTGGATCGAACCTTAATCGGTCTCGTCGCGCGTCTTCGACTCGGTGAAGCTGGCGTAGAGCTGTGGAAGATTCTGGATAAGATAGGCGGCGAAGTCCGGCTCGAGGGTGTCGTCGACGGTGAGCTGGGTGCCCTGGCGGCCGCGCTCGACCCGCACCACCGGCCGGCCGCCGAGATTGGTCCAGATTGCGGGCGCCGGGGCCGGGCGCGGCGGCGGCGCGGTGAGGCCGGCGAGCAGCCGGGCGAAGCGGTCGTCGGAGGACAGCTCCGAGAAATCCGGGGCGGCGATGAGGCAGGTCACAACCTCCCCTGCCCCGTCCCGCGCCAGCGCCTCGACGAGCGCGGTCCAGCGCGGCCGCCCGGCCTTCGGCGCCGGGCCGACCGCCGCCACGACCTGCGCCGGCACTGCCCGGCCGATGCCGATCAGGCGCGAGAGCTGGGTTTTCTCCACCGCGAGCGCCGCCATGATGGTGGCGCGGTCGAAGCCGCGATCCTCCAGCGCGATCGCGAACAGGGCCCGCTCGATGTAGCTGAGATCGGCCCGGGCCGAGTTCTCCTGCCCTTGCGCGACGACGAGGTCCTCGTCCGTGAGCGCCTTGACCACCGCCCGCACCGGCCGGCCGAGTTCCACAGCCGCCCGCAACCGCCGATGGCCGTAGGCCACCTGGTAGCGGCCCTCCGTCGTGGGGTGCGGCCGCACCAGGATCGGCACCTGCTGGCCGCGCTCGCGGATCAGTTCGACGAAGGCGGCGTGTTCGGCCGGGTCGCCGGTGAGGCGGTCCTGCACGAAGGACCCGTCGATGAGGGACGGATCGAGCTCGACCACCCGGTCGCCGGAGGCGACCATGGCGCGGGCCTCCGCCGCCGCGCTGGCGATGCGGCCGAGGCTGCGGCCCATGGCGCCAACGGCGCCGGAGCGCACCAGGGGGCGCGGCGCCTCCGGGGGCGTTTCCACCGGTTCGGCCGGGTTGCCAACTGGCAACTCAGCCGTCTCGCGGTCGGCGGAGCGGGCGCCGAGCGCCGCGCGGAGGGCGTCCTTGCGCTTCATGCCGGATTGCGTCCCCAGGCGCGGTGCATCAGACCCTCGATCTCGCCGTTGACCCCGTCGAGCGCCTCGATCGCCCGGTCGTAGGTGGCGCGGGTGAAGCTCTCGCGGCCGATCTCGTAGAGGGTCTGCTTCGACAGGCCGGCATCCGAGATCGCGGTCGATTTCAGCATCAGGTGGGTCAGCACCCGCTCGCGGAACAGGGAGCGCATGAAGCCGACCATCTGGGTCTGCGGCGCGTCGGAAGGCTCGTAGCGGGTCACGACGTAGCGCAGGAAATCGTAATCGAGGTCGGCGCCGGCCTCCTGCACCACACCAAGCAGGTCGGAGGCCATCAGCAGGAACTGGCACATCGACATCACGTCGAGCATCTGGGGATGAACCGTCACCAGCATCGCGGTGGCGGCGCAGAGCGCGCCGAGCGTCAGGAAGCCGAGCTGCGGCGGGCAGTCGAGGATCATCACGTCGTAGTCGTCGGCGACGCTGCCGAGCGCCGTGGCGATGCGGCCGAAGAACGGCTCGGCGTTGCGGTCGGCTAGCACCCGCGGGGTGTCGTGCTCGAACTCCATCAGTTCGAGGTTGCCGGGCACGAGGTCGAGGCCCGGGAAGTAGGTCTTGCGCACCACCTCGACGAGAGGGCGCTGCTCGTCGTCGTGGCGGATCGCGGCATAGAGGGTCTGGTTGGGGCCGACGTCGAATTCCGGCTGGTAGCCGTGGAGCGCGGTCAGCGAGGCCTGGGGGTCGAGGTCGACGGCGAGCACCCGGTAGCCCCGCAGGGCGAGGTACTGGGCGAGGTGGGCCGCCGTGGTGGTCTTGCCCGACCCGCCCTTGAAGTTCACCACCGCCAGCACCTGGCAATGTTCGTCGCCGGAGCGGTGCGGCACGTAGCCCTTCGCCTTCGGACCGTCGTCGAGGAGCTGGCGCAGCTCGTTGATCTGGCCGAGCGTGTAGGAGCGCCGGCCGCCCGGGCCGATCTCCGGCTGCGGGCCTTTGCTCGCGAGGGAGAGCTGGCGCAGGTAGCCGTCCGCCACCCCGATCAGCTTCGCCGCCTCGCCGGAGGAGAACGAGCGCAGGAGCTTGTGCGAGGCCGGCGGGAAGAGCGTGCGCCGCAGGGCGTTCAGCTCGCTCGACAGGGCGCCGCCGTCATCGGCGATGATCCGGGTGATCGAGGGACGGTCGGAGGCTGCGGCTCGCGCCTGCTCCTGCGGCTGATCGGGCATTTACGGTTCCTGGACGCATCACGGATAAAGTCCGTAAGACGATGCCAGCGTGGCCTTGGCGACGCAAACGGTTTTTGGTTAAGCGTTATTAACCACGGAGGCGGTTGCCACCTGGCAACACGGAGCTGGACGGCTTCTCGCCTCGGATCGTTGCCAGGTGGCAACCGGGCCAGCCTGGACCGCCGGCTCCGTGAGCGCCGCTCACGCTTGGGTGCAATCTTCTCGATGGTCACGCACCACCCGCTCTCCTAAGACCGCGGCAACCGGCGGCGGAAGGGGTGAGACGATGGCAATCCTGGAGACGGAAGCGGATCTGGAGCGGGTCTACGGCGAGTTCGGCGCCGTCGGCGAGGCCTCGACCGTCAAGATAACCGACCACATCACGCCGCATTACCGCCGCTTCATCGAGGCGGCGCCCTTCGCCGCGCTCGCGACGAGCGGCCCGGAGGGGCTCGATTGCTCGCCCCGCGGCGACCGTCCGGGTTTCGTGCGGATCGCCGATCCGCGCACGCTGCTCCTGCCCGACCGCCGCGGCAACAATCGCATCGACAGCCTGCGCAACGTCATCCGCGATCCGAGGGTCGGGCTGATGTTCCTGATTCCCGGCATCGGCAACGCGCTCCGGGTCAACGGTCGGGCGGCGATCGAGGACGATGCGGCCCTGTGTGCGTCCTTCGCCGTCGAGGGCAAGGCGCCGCGCACCGTGATGGTGATCCGGGTCGGCGAGGTCTATTTCCAGTGCGCCCGGGCGCTGATCCGCTCCGGCCTGTGGCGGGCCGAGGCCCAGGTGGACCCTGAGACCCTGCCGACCCCCGGCCAGATCCTGGCCGCGTTGAGCGAGGGCCGCGTCGGCGGCGAGAGTTACGACGGGGCGTGGGCCGAGCGGGCGAAGCAGACGATGTGGTGAGGGCTCAGGCGGCGAGGCAGGCCGCGCCCGCGGCGATTGCCAGGCAGGAGGCGATCCGCTGCGCCGTCAGCCGCTCCTTCAGGAAGATCCGGCCGATCAGCGCGGCGTAGACCACGCTGGTCTCGCGCAAGGCCGAGACCACGCCCATCGCGCCGAACTGCATCGCCCCGATGACGATGCCGTAGGCGAGGATCGAGACCACGCCGCCGGCGAGCGCCATCGCGGTCTCGCGCCGCGAATAGGCCGGGATCCGCCGGCCGCGCAGGGCGAGGTAGAGCGGCGGCATCGTCAGGCTCCACAGCAGGAACATCGCGTTGGCATAGGCCACGCCGTCGCCCGAGAGCCGCACCCCGATCCCGTCGACGATTGTGTAGGCGCCGATCAGCACGCCCGTGGTCAGCGCCGCCGGCAGCACCTCGGCCCGGACCATCCGGCCCTGCAAGGCGAGCGAGACGATTCCCCCGGAGACGAGCGCGATGCCGAGAGCCGAGGCGAGGGTGACGGCCTCATGCGCGAAGACCATCGCGCCGAGAGCGACCAGGACCGGCGAGGAGCCGCGAGAGATCGGATAGGTCTGGCCGAGATCGCCGATGCGGTAGGTCCGCACCAGGGACAGGTTGTAGCCGGCATGGATCAGCGCGGAGGCGACCACGTAGGGCCAGCTCGCGGCGTTCGGCCAGGGCAGGACCAGGGCGGCGAGTCCCGTGACGGCGCTGACCGCGACCATCATCAGGGTCATCGACCACAGCCGGTCGCTGCCGCCGCGCAGGACGGCGTTCCAGCCCGCATGCAGGATCGCGGCGCCGGTGACGGAGGCGAGAACGAGCGGCGTCACGCGGCGGCCTCGGCGCTGCGGGTCGGAGTGTCGGACATCGGACGTCACGCGGTTGGTGTGGGCACGCGTGAGGGTGGCTCTTGCAGGATGCCCCGACAAACCATTTGTTCAGGCGGCACGAGACAGGAAAACTCACCCGAATGCGGCGCGCGTTGCCACCCCTGAACGCCCTGCGCGCCTTCGAGGCCGCCGCCCGCCTCGGCAGCTTCAAGGCCGCCGCGGACGAACTCGGGGTGACGCACGGCGCCGTCAGCCAGCAGGTGCGCGGGCTCGAAGAGTGGCTGCGGGCGAGCCTGTTCGAGCGGCACAACCGGCGCGTCGTGCTCACGCCCGCGGCCTGCGCCTACCTGGCCGAGATCGGCCCGGCCCTCGACCGGATCGCCGCCGCGACGGCGCAATACGGCCACGAGGCGGGCGCGGTGCTGCGGGTCAACGCGCCCTCGACCTTCGCCCTGCGCTGGCTGGTGCCGCGGCTCGCCCGCTTCCGGGCGCGGCATCCCGCGATCCGGGTCCGGCTGGAAACCTCGAACCAGCCGCTCGAGGCCCTGGCCGACCCGGGCGACGTCGCCATCCGCGGCGGGCCCGACGCGTTCTATGGTCTGGCCGTGCGGGTCTTCCTGTCCGAGGAGCGGCTGCCGGTCTGCAGCCCCGGCCTGCGCGACCGGGTCGCCCTGCGAGAGCCCGCGGATCTCCGGCATCACACGCTGCTGCACAGTGCCAGCCTGCCGCGGCTGTGGGACGACTGGCTGGCGGCGGCCGGCGTTCCGGGGCTGGAGCCGGAGGCGGCGCTGACCCTCGATCATTTCTATCTCACGCTCCAGGCCGCCCTCGACGGGGTCGGCGTCGCCATGGGCCCGACGGCCCTGATCGCCGACGACCTCGCGCGGGGCCGCCTCGTCGCGCCGTTTACGGGACCGCGTCTCCCGGCGCGGAGCTACTGCACCTACGTGCGGGAGGGGAGGGCTTCGGCCGGGCCGGTCGCCGCCTTCCTGGCCTGGATCGAAGCGGAGGGGGCCAGTCCGATTGCCGCGCGGCCTGGAGCGTGACGGGCCGGGCGCCTACATGGCGTCATCATGAAAAAAACCTTCACCGCCCATCGCGAGGACCGGCCCGGGCCTGCGTGGCTCGCGCGCTTCCGGGATGGACGGGACGAGGCGGCGCGGTGGTATCTCGGCGAGGGCGCGCCCGACCGGCCGGACGCAGCCGAGTGCCGGGCCGCCTTGGTACGGCACATGCCCGAACTCGTCCCGCATTACGACGACCTGTGCGGGATGGTCGGCGACGACGACCTCGCCCACCGCATCCTCAGCCATTACCGCCCGGCGCCCCACCGCCAGGGATGCAGCCAGGCGGTATGGCTCGGCGACGAGGGGCCGGCCCTCATCCGCAACTACGATTATCCCCTGACCGCGATCACCGGCCGCATCGAGCTGACCGCGTGGGCGGGGCGGCGGGTGATCGGGATGGTGCAGCGGCCCTGGGGCGGCTGCCTCGACGGGATGAACGAGGACGGGCTGGTGGCCAGCTGCACCCTCGGCGGCCTCGCCCGGCGCGGCGAGGGTTTTGCCATCATCCAGATGCTGCGCTACGTGCTGGAGACCTGCGGCTCGGTGCCCGAGGGCGTCGCCGCGCTCCGCCGCCTCCCGGCGGTGCAGCTCCACAACGTCACCTTGCTCGACCGGACCGGCGACCACGCCACGGTCTTCCTCGGCCCCCGGCGCGAGGCCGCGGTGACGCGCCAGCGAACCTGCACCAACCACCAGGAGCGGATTCTTCCCGCCTCGCGCTCGGCCTTGCGCCAGCGGGTGCTGGAGGAGGCCCTCGACGATCCGTCGATGACCCTCGAGACCCTGGTAGCGCGCTTCTTCGCGCCGCCGCTCTACTCGCGCAAGCTCAGCTTCACCACCGCCTACACGGCCGTGTACCGGCCGGAGGCGGGCCGGGTCGATTACCTCTGGCCCGGCCAGTGCTGGAGCCAGGGCTTCGACCGGTTCGAGGAGGGGGCCTACACCCACGATTACGGCGAGCTGGAAGCGTGATTCCTGGAGCACCGCCCGACCGCGGCGTGCCGCACTCCGCGACCGGGGTGCGCGTCGGCACCTGAACGCTCCTCGTAATCCACTCTCCCCTTTCCCGGACGACTGAAGCGACAGCGGAAGGAGATCCGGGATCCAGGAGAGAAGTGCCGCGAAGCGGCTCAGTCTCTTGCACCGTTGCAGACGAACGGACGCTTCGCGACTTTTTGCGCTGGATCCCGGATCTCCTTCCGCTTCGCTGCAGTCGTCCGGGAAAGGGGAGGTGGCTTGCGATAGACTACTCGCTTGCCGGAAGGATCACGACCCGGCGGCGTGCCTCGTCGCCTTGCGAAAGGACGCCGCTCTCGTCTCTATCGTCTCGACGGCGACGAGCCGGCATCCACCCCGTCGAAGGACTGCTTCCTCGCTCCCGCGTGGGATCACCCCTGATCCCCCGCGCGGACCAGCTGCGGCAGCACCTGCTCCGGCGGGCCCGAGGCCACGATCCGGCCCCCCTCCAGCACGTGCACCGTATCGGCCCCGGCGAGGCTGGTGAGGCGGTGGGCGATCATGATCAGGGTGCGGGTGCCGGAAAGGCCCTGCACCGCCCGCATCACCACGCCCTCGGTCTCGTCGTCGAGGGCGGAGGTCGCCTCGTCGAACACGATCACGTCGGGGTCGTGGTAGAGCGCCCGGGCGATGCCGATGCGCTGGCGCTGGCCGCCGGAGAGCCGGGCGCCGCGCTCGCCGACGCGGGTGGCGTAGCCCTCCGGCAGGGTGGCGACGAAGTCGTGCGCCCCGGCGAGCCGCGCCGCCCGCTCCACCGCGGCCGCGTCGATCGCGTCGAGCCCGAAGGCGATGTTCTCGGCGATGGTGCCGTCGATCAGAAAGATGTCCTGCGGCACGTATCCGATGCGGTTCTGCCAAGCCGGCAGGGTGGCGGGATCGAGAATCGTGCCGTCGACCGCGATGCGGCCCGAGGTGGGGGTGAGGAAGCCGAGGATCAGGCCGACCAGGGTCGACTTGCCCGAGCCGGTGCGGCCGACGAGGCCGATCGTGGCGTGGGCCGGAATCGTGAGGTCGATGTCCGACAGGGCCGGGCGGCCGGGCTCGTAGTCGAACCGGACGCCCTGGAGGTGGATCGCGTCCCGGAACGGCAGGCGCTCGGGCGTCCGGGGGGTGGAGGCGCGCTCGCCCTCGAGCCCCTCGACCACGAGCCGCACTGCCGGCAAGGTGAAGCGCAGGAGCGCGAGCGCGTTGAACACGTTCTGGAACGCCGGCAGCATCCGGTAGCCCGCGAAGGCGAACAGGCCGAGCAGCGGCAGGATGCCGGCGGTGTCGAGCCCCTGCGAGAGCGCGAACAGCACCACCACGATGACGCCGCCGAAGGCCAGGGCCTCGATGACGAAGCGCGGCAATTGCCCGGTGAGCAGGCTCTCGGCGCTGGCCTGCGCGTAGGCGCGGGCCGGCGCCTCGAACCGGCGCGCGAAGGCGTCCGCCCGGCCGTAGAGCTTGAGCTCGGTGAGGCCGCCGAGGGTCTCGTGCACCACCCGGAACCGGCCCTCGTTGCCGGCGACGGCCCGGGCGCCGATGCGCGCGAGCCGCGCCCGCACCACCAGGAAGATGCCGACATAGAGCCCGCCGAAGCCCGCACCCAGGATCAGCGCGAGGCGCGGCGAGACGACGAGCAGGAAGACGATCACGGCACTCGCCGAGGTTGCCCGCGAGGCGATGACGGTGGCGGGGGTCAGGACGCCCACGACGAGGCGGTCGGTCTCGCTCAGGATCGTCTTGGCGAGCGCGGCGCTGTTCGCCGTGGTGAAGAACAGCCGCTCGCGGTCGATGGTGCGGAACAGCAGCCGGCGGGCGAAGCCGTAGCCGACGCTGTGGCTGAAGCGCAGCTGGGCGTAGGTGAGCCCGGCATTGACGCAGGAGGTGGTGAGGATGGCGAGCAAGGCGCTCAACCCGACCACGATCAGGAAGCTGCGGTCGTCGGCGAGCCCGAGCCCGTCGCGGATCGCCCCCAGCGCCGGCACCCGGGCCGCGGCGCCCGGATCGCCGACCAGCGTCAGGAACGGGATCACCGAGGCGACGCCGACCACTTCGAGCAGGGCCGCGAGCGCCAGCCCGGCCCCGATCAGCCCGGCGCGGCGGCGCTCGCGCGGGGTCATGGCGCGGAGAAGGTCGATCAGGGCGCGCATCGTGGACTCGATCGTGGATCTGGAAGAGGGGAGGGGGCTAGAGCCCTTCACGATTGCGTTGCCATCGCGAAGTGTAACCGGGGCAAAATCGCGGGCGGTCAGGCTGGTGAGGTCTGCCTGACCAAGTCTGCGAGAGGTGGGATGGGTGGCCCGTGATCGGGGATGCCGAGGCGGTCGCCGAGGTAGCGGAAGAACGAGATTCCGAGCTTGGTGCAGGTCTTCATGAGACCCAGCAGCGCATCGCGGGCGGCCCGCCCAGCCACACTCATCGTGCCGCCCGAGATCCGCCGCTTGGTCACGCAGGCCCGGATGTCGTTCTCCGATCCATTGGTGTGCAGCGGGATGTCCGGCCGGTCCAGCACCCGCAGAAGCTCTGCCTTG
>NZ_FPCB01000034.1:0-82109 GCF_900116815.1 Methylobacterium sp. 174MFSha1.1
GGCAGCAGCCGCACCTCGTGGCCCAGGTCACGGATCTGGCGGGCCCAGTGATGGGCGGTGGCGCAGGCCTCCATCGCCACGATCGTCGCGGGGACCTTCTTGAGCGCCGGCAGCAGCTTGTCGCGCGACACGCGCTCGGTGCTCACCACGGCGCCTTGCGCGTCCTGAGCCTCGAACTGGAAGACGGACTTGGCGATGTCCAGGCCGATGATGCTAATCTGCGTCACGGACGGTCTCCTCGGTTGGGTATTCAGACGACCCCAATCTGGCACCTATGATGCCGGCGGGGGCCGTCCACCCCAACATCCCGGGGCCGCGAAGCGGAACCCGGGATCCATAACCGCTGAGGTGCGGAACCAAGCGGACCGCGTCCCGTCTCATCCGGCATCGTCAGCGGCTATGGATCCCGGGTTCCGCTTCGCGGCCCCGGGATGCCGATGGAGGATGGAAGGAGCGGTCGGTGGAAACTGGGTGGGATCGCCCCCGCTCAGCGCCGGTTCCCCTCCAGAAAAACCCCGATCCGCTCCAGCGCCCGAGAGATGTTCTCCGCCGAGTTGGCGTAGGACAGGCGCAGGTAGCCCTCGCCGTGCACCCCGAAATCCGGCCCGCCGATCGTCGCGACGCCGGACTCCTCCAGGAGCGCCGAGGCGAGGGCCTTGGCCTTCCAGCCGGTCTCGCTGATGTTCGGGAAGGCGTAGAAGGCGCCCTTCGGGGTGATGCAGGAGACGCCCGGCAGCCGGTTCAGCCCCTCGACCACCAGGAGGCGGCGGCGGTCGAACTCGGCCATCATCGCGGCGACGCAATCCTGCGGCCCGTCGAGGGCGGCGATGCCCGCCCATTGCGTCGCGGCGTTGACGCAGGAGAACGAGTTCACCGCGAGCTTGCGGGCGGCGTCGTAGAGCGGTGCCGGCCAGACCGACCAGCCGAGGCGCCAGCCGGTCATCGCGTAGGTCTTCGAGGCGCCGTCGAGGTAGATCAGCCGGTCGCGGATCTCCGGATAGGCGAGCAGCGTGTGGTGGCGCTCGCCGTCATAGGTCATCGTGCCGTAGATCTCGTCCGATAGGATGGTGACGTCGGGATGCTTCGCCAGCCCCGCCACCAGCGTGTCGATCTCGGCCTTCGGGGTGACGCCGCCGGTCGGGTTGGCGGGAGAGTTGAGGATCAAGAGGCGCGTGCGCGGCGTGATCAGCCCCAAGGTCTCCTCGGCCGAGAAGGCGAAGCCGTTCTCCTCGCGGATCGGCACCGGCACCGGCGTGGCGCCGGTGAACTCGATCATCGAGCGGTAGATCGGGAAGCCCGGATCCGGGTACAGGATCTCGGCGCCCGGCTCGCCGAACATCAGGATCGCCATGAACATGGTGACCTTGCCGCCCGGCACGATCATCACGCTGTCGGGCGAGACCTGGACGCCGAGGCGCCGGTCGAGGTCGCGGGCCACCGCCTCGCGCAAGGGCAGGATGCCGGTCGCCGGGGTGTAGCCGTGGTGCCCGTCCTGGAGCGCCTTCACCGCCGCCTCGACGACGTGCGGCGGGGTCGGCATGTCGGGCTGGCCGATGCCGAGATTGATCACGTCGCGGCCGGCCTGGGCGAGAGCCGTGGCGCGGGCGAGCACCGCGAAGGCGTTCTCCTCCCCGATGCGCGAGAAGGCGGGGACGATGGCGGGCATGGTGGTCTCTCGTTTCCTCGATGGCAGGCGGGGCAGGGCGTCGTCGCGCCCCGCCCGGCGGTCCCGCGGCCTTCCGGTGCCGTCGGGACGGATCTGGCTCAGCGCGAGGCGTTGCGCTCGGCCAGCCGGCTGACGCCGTACGAGATCGCGCCGCCGAGCACCGTCAGGATGATGCCGGTCTTGATCGCCGCCCAGAGCAGCGAGCGCTCGATGCCGTCGTCGGTCAGCATGATGATCAGGCACACGATGACCGGGATCGACACCACGATGGCGATCGGCACGAGCGGGTTGGACGGCTTCTCTTGGCTCATCGGCGGCTCCCCTGGGCTAGTCGAGCGGTATGGTTCAGCCGGCCTCATAGCACCGCTCCGCCGTGATGCGACAGCAGTACCGCGAGAAACTTTCGGCCTCTCGGCGTCGCAGCCGCGGGGGCGCCGGCCATGCGCATGACGGTGTTGCCTTCCTGCACCGGCCGGGTCCATAGGTTCCCCGGAACGGTTCTCGACAAGAACGAACTCGGGAAGGACGACCCCGCCATGGCCCAGACGCCGCGCTCCCGCATCGACGCCAGCCGCCTGCGTTCGCGCCTCTGGTTCGACAACCCGGACAACCCGGGCATGACCGCGCTCTACCTTGAGCGCTACCTCAATTTCGGCCTCACGGTGGGCGAGCTGCGCGGCGGCAAGCCGTTGATCGGCATCGCCCAGACCGGCTCGGATCTCTCGCCGTGCAACCGCCACCATCTCGAGCTCGCCAAGCGCGTGCGCGAGGGCATCACCGCGGCCGGCGGCGTGGCGTTCGAGTTCCCGTGCCACCCGATCCAGGAGACCGGCAAGCGGCCGACCGCCTCGCTCGACCGCAACCTCGCCTACCTGTCGCTGGTCGAGGTGCTGTACGGCTACCCCCTCGACGGCGTCGTGCTGCTCACCGGCTGCGACAAGACCATGCCGGCCTGCCTGATGGCGGCGGCCACCGTGAACATCCCGACGATCTCGCTCAATGTCGGCCCGATGCTGAACGGCTGGAGCCGCGGCGAGCGCACCGGTTCCGGCACCGTGGTGTGGAAGGCACGCGAGCGCCACGCCGCCGGCGACATCGACTACCAGCAGTTCCTCGACATCGTGGCCTCGTCGGCGCCCTCGGACGGCCACTGCAACACCATGGGCACCGCCTCGACCATGAACGCGCTGGCCGAGGCGCTCGGCATGGCGCTGCCGGGTTCCGCGGCGATCCCCGCCCCCTACCGCGAGCGCGGCCAGGCGGCCTACGCCACCGGCCAGCGCATCGTCGACATGGTGTGGGAGGACCTGAAGCCCTCCGACATCCTCACCCGCGAGGCGTTCGAGAACGCAATCGTCGCCAACACCGCCATCGGCGGCTCGACCAACGCGCCGATCCACATCAACGCCATCGCCAAGCTGATCGGCGTGCCGCTGACCTGCGACGACTGGGAGCGCGTCGGCTACGACATCCCGCTCCTCGTCAACATGCAGCCCGCCGGCCACTATCTCGGCGAGGAATATTTCCGCGCCGGCGGCCTGCCGGCGGTGATGTCCGAGCTCCTCGAGGCCGGCAAGCTCCACGCCGACGTGCTGACCTGCAACGGCAAGACCGTGGCGGAGAACTGCGCCGGCGCCCAGACCTGGGACCGCGACGTCATCAAGCCCTATAACGAGCCCCTGCGCGAGCGCGCCGGGTTCCTCAACCTCAAGGGCTCGCTGTTCGATTCCGCGATCATGAAGACCAGCGTGATCAGCCGCGAGTTCTACGACCGCTACCTCGCCAACCCGGACGACCCCTACGCCTTCGAGGGGCGTGTCGTGGTGTTCGACGGGCCGGAGGATTACCACCACCGCATCGACGATCCGGCGCTGGAGATCGACGAGCACACGGTGCTGATCATGCGCGGCGCCGGGCCGATCGGCTATCCGGGCGCGGCGGAGGTCGTGAACATGCAGCCCCCGGGCGAGCTGATCCGCAGGGGCGTGCTGTCGCTGCCCTGCATCGGCGACGGGCGCCAGTCCGGCACCTCGGGCACGCCCTCGATCCTCAACGCCTCGCCGGAAGCCGCGGCCGGCGGCGGCCTGGCGCTGCTCCAGAACGGCGACCGCGTCCGGATCGACCTCAACAAGCGCACCGCCGACATCCTGCTCCCCGAGGAGGAGATCCGGCGCCGCCGCGAGGACCTGAACGCCCGGGGCGGCTACCCCTACCCGGCGAGCCAGACCCCCTGGCAGGCGATCCAGCGCGCGATGGTCGACCAGCTCTCCGAGGGCATGATCCTCAAGGGCTCCGAGGCCTTCCAGCGCATCGCCCAGACGCACGGCGTGCCGCGCGACAACCACTGATGTCCCCTCGCCCCGGGCCGGCGACGGTTCGGGGCGCCCGAGAGACGCCGTGTCGAGATCGAGCGCAGGACCTCCCCTCTCCCGCGGGCGAGAGGAGGGCCTGCGCTCTTTTTTTGGTTCCCATCGTCCGGGAAAGGGGAAAAGATGCAATGCGATCCGCCGTCCTGACCCAGCGTTCCGCAACGCAGCATTCCAGAAAATCACGCTATATAACCGTTACATGAAGTAAAATATCGGATCTCACCGGATCTTAACGCTCACCCGGCTAACAAAAGACACTCGTCTCCCCGGTGGGTCCTTCGATGAAGTTCCGGTTTCCCAGCGTCGGTCTGCGCGCACAGATTGCGGTTCTCGGCGTCGGCGGAGTCCTTCTGCTGGGGATCGTCTTCGGCTGGGGCTCGTGGAACCAGGAGCGGCTCCAGGCGAGCGCCGACCGGGCCGCCGATCTCGCCGCCCGGATCACCGCGTTCGCCGACGATCTCCTCAAGGCGCATCAGGTCGAGACCGACTTCCTGCTGCACCGGAAGGACGCGCTGATCGACGAGCGCCAGGTTCTGCTGACCAAGGCCGGCGAGCGCCTCGACGAGATCGAGCGCCAGGTCGCCCCCCTGCCGGACGATGCGCCGCTCAAGGCGGCGGAGGCGCTGCGGGCCGGCCTCAACATCTATGCCACGCGCTTCCAGAACGTCGCGGCGGCGCAGCGCACCCTCGGCTTCACCGAGAAGGACGGGCTGCAGGGGCGCCTGCGCGGGGCGATCCACGACGTCGAGACGCGGCTCGCCCGGCTCGACGAGCCGCGCCTCGCCGTGCTGATGCTGATGATGCGCCGGCACGAGAAGGACTTCATGCTGCGGGGCGACGAGGCCTACGGCGACGCGCTGCGTGAGCGGGCGTCGGAATTCGTCGAGGCGCTGAAGGCCACGCGGCTGAGCCCGGCCGAGCGGGGGGAGATCGGCGACCTCGTCGGGCGCTACCGGGACGGCTTCATGGCCTACCTCGTCGGCGCCGGCAGCCTGAAGGAGGAAGCCGACGACCTCGCGACCCTCTATACCCGCCTCGCGCCCCGCATCGCCGCGGTCGCGCAGGCCGCCGAGGAGGAGCGCGCCGCGGCGCAAGGAGCGGTGACCGCCTCGCGGGACTGGACCGGCCGGCTGATCCTCGGCTGCATCGGCTTCGTCGTGCTGTGCGCCGCCGGCCTGTCGTGGTGGGTCGGCCAGCGCATCTCCGGCCCGCTGACGCAGCTGGCCGACGCCATGGGGCGGGTCGCCGGCGGCGACCTCGCGGTCGCCGTGCCGGATTCCCGCCGCCGGGACGAGATCGGCGCCATCGGCCGCGCCTTCGCGGTGTTCCACGCCAAGATGGTGGAGAACGGCGCGCTCGTCGCCGAGCAGGCCGCCTTGCGGGCGGGCAGCGAGGCGGAGCGACGGGCGGCGTTCCGGGACATGGCCGACCGGTTCGAGCAGGCGGTCGGCGCGGTGGTCGCGACGGTCTCGGCCTCGGCGGGCGCCCTCCAGGAGACCGCCCGCGGCATGAGCGCCATCGCCACCGGCACGGCGGAGCGCTCCGCCACCGTGGCGGCGGCCGCCGAGGAGACGGCGCGGAATGTCGAGGCGGTCTCGGCGGCGGCCGGGCAGGTCGGCCTGTCGATGACGGTGATCGGCGGGCAGGTGCGGGATTCTGCCGACCTCGCGCGGCGGGCCGTGGCCGAGACCGACGAGGCCGGTGCCTTCGTCCAGGCCCTCGACGGGGCGGCGTCCCGGATCGGCGACGTGGTGCAGCTGATCTCGTCGATCGCCGCCCAGACGAACCTTCTGGCGCTGAATGCCACCATCGAGGCGGCCCGCGCCGGCGAGGCCGGTCGCGGCTTCGCGGTGGTGGCGGCGGAAGTGAAGCAGCTGGCGAGCCAGACCGCGCGGGCGACCGAGGAGGTCGGCGGCCAGATCGGCGAGATCCAGGCCGCCACCGCCCGCGCCGTCGCGGCGATCGGCACGGTCACGGCGCGCATCCGGGAGATCGACGGGGGCGCCGCCGCGATCGCCGCGGCGACCGCGCAGCAGGGCGAGGCGATGCAGGAGATCGCCCGCAACGTGGCGCAGGCCTCGACCGGCACCGGCGAGGTGACGCGCACCATCGCGAGCGTCGCGCAGGATTCCGAACGGGCCGGCGCCGCCGCCGCCGCGGTGCTGGAATCGGCCTCGGCGCTCACGCAGCAATCCGACCGGCTCGGGGCCGAGGTCGCGGGCTTCATCGCCTCGGTGCGCGCCGCCTGACGCGTGGCGACGACGGTTTACAGCGGCCCGCGCCCTATGAAAGGCTGGCGCCCCGATTCCCGCGAGACGACCCCGATGACCGATTTCGCCGCGCGCCGCGCCGCCTTCCGGCGGCTCCACGAGGGCGGCTGCTTCGTGATGCCGAATCCCTGGGACATCGGGACCAGCCGCTACCTCGCGGCCATGGGGTTTCCGGCGCTCGCCACCACCAGCTCCGGCTACGCCTTCACCCGCGCCCTGCCGGACACCGACTGGGCGGTGCCGCTCGACGCGATGCTCGCCCACATCGCCGAGATCGTCGCCGCCACCGACCTGCCGGTGAACGCCGATTTCGAATCGGGCTACGCGCACGATCCCGAGGAGGTGGCCCGCAACGTCGCGGCCTGCGTGGCGACCGGAATCGCCGGCCTGTCGATCGAGGACGCCACCGGGGATCCCGCCCGGCCGCTCTACGACATCCGGGAGGGCGCCGAGCGCATCCGCGCCGCCAAGGCCGCGATCGACGCGTCGGGCGCCGACGTGATGCTGACCGGCCGGGCCGAGTGCTATCTCACCGGCCACCCCGAGCCGCTGCCCGAGGCGATCCGCCGGCTCCAGGCCTATGCCGAGGCGGGGGCCGACGTGGCCTACGCGCCGGGCCCGAAACGGCGCGAGGAAATCCGCACTCTGGTCGACGCCCTGGCGCCAGTGCCGGTCAACCTCCTGATGAGCACCAATCCGGGCCTCAAGGTCGCCGATCTCGAAGCCTTGGGTGTGCGCCGGATCAGCGTCGGCTCGTCGCTGGCGCGGGCGGCCTGGACCGGCTTCATCCGGGCGGCCAGGCGCATCCACGACGAGGGCAGCTTCGGCGGCTTCGACGGCTCGGTGAGCTTTTCGGAGATCAACGGCTTCTTCCGCCAGGACCTCAAGGCGCGAGACCTCAAGGAGCAGGGCGGCGCATGAGCCAGGATCGCGATCCCGTCACCGGCCTGCCGATCGGCCGGCCCGTCGCCGTCACCGCCCCGGCCCCCGCGCCGGAGCGGGTCCGCCTGGAGGGGCGCCACGTCACGATCGTGCCCCTCGACACAGGCCACGCCGCCGACCTCGCCGAGGGCGCCGTCGGACCGGGCCGGGAGGCCTTGTGGCAGTACATGGCCGCCGGGCCGTTCGACGACCGTGCGGCGTTCGAGGCCTACATCGCGGCCTGCGCCGCCTCGGCCGATCCGCTGTTCTTCGCCATCCTCGATGCCCGCACGGGCACGGCGATCGGCCACGCCTCCCTGATGCGGATCGACCGGGCGAACCGGGTGATCGAGGTCGGCAACATCCTCTACACCCCGGCGCTCCAGCGCACGCCCGGCGCCACCGAGGCGATGCGGCTCCTCGCCGGTTACGTCTTCGACCTCGGCTATCGCCGCTACGAGTGGAAGTGCAACGCCCTCAACGCCCCTTCGCGGCGCGCGGCCGAGCGCCTGGGCTTCTCCTACGAGGGGCTGTTTCGCCAGGCGGTGATCGTCAAGGGCCGCAACCGCGACACGGCCTGGTTCTCGATGCTCGACGGCGAGTGGCCGCAGCTCGCCCAGGGCTTCGACCGCTGGCTCGCGCCCGACAACCTCGCCGGCGGCCAGTCCCTGCGCCTCGGCGCCCTCAACCGGTCGACGATCCCCGGTACCTCCTTGCGGCGGGCGACCGCCGCGGACGAGAGCGCCCTCGCGGCCTTGCAGGAAGCCGCCTACGCGCCGAACCGCCCGCTCCTCGGCGTCGAGCCGGTGCCGCTCCTCACGCCGGCCGCCGAGGTGCTGGCGCGCTACGAGGTCTGGCTGCCCGACCAGGACGAAAAGCCCGCCGGCGCCCTGATCCTCGACCCGACGCCCGATCACCTGATGATCTGGAGCGTATCGGTCGATCCCTCCTACCAAGGATCGGGCCTCGGCAACACCCTGCTCGCAGCGGCCGAAGCCCGGGCGCGGGACCTCGACCTGTCGGTTCTCCGGCTCTACACCGGGGACAAGCTCGTGCGGAACATCGACTGGTACGCGCGGCGGGGCTACGCCACCGAGCGGGTCGAGGACCTGCCGGACCGGCGCCTGGTCCACATGCTCAAGCGCCTCGCCTGAGGCGCCACGGTTTCACGGACAAGCCCCGCCGGCGAGCGGGGCGCGAACACACGCGGGAGGACAGAATGGCGGGACGTCTGACGGGCAAGCGCGCGGTCGTGACGGCGGCGGGCCAGGGGATCGGACGCGCCATCGCGGCGGCGTTCCTGGCCGAGGGCGCGGAGGTGCTGGCGACCGACCTCGATGCGGGCAAGCTCGAGGGCTTGAAGGGCGCGCAGGCTGCCTCCCTCGACGTGCGCTCGGACGCGGCGGTGCAAGACTTCGCGAAGGGGGCCGGGCCGGTCGACGTGCTGGTGAATGCCGCGGGCTTCGTCCATCACGGCACCATCCTCGACTGCACCGACGCCGAGTGGGATCTGGCCTTCGACCTCAACGTGCGCTCGATGCACCGCACCATCCGGGCCTTCCTGCCCGGCATGCTGGAGCGCGGCAACGGCTCGATCGTCAACATCGCCTCGGCCGTCGGCGCCGATGCCACCGCGCCGAACCGCTACGTCTACGGCGCCTCGAAGGCTGCGGTGGTCGGTCTCACCAAGGCGGTGGCGCGGGACTTCATCCGCAGCGGCGTGCGGGCGAACGCGATCTGCCCCGGCACGATCCAGTCGCCCTCCCTCGACGACCGCATCGCGGCGCTGGCGGAGATGAACAAGACCTCGGTCGAGGCCGCCCGCCAGGCCTTCATCGATCGCCAGCCGATGGGCCGGCTCGGCACGCCGGAGGAGATGGCCCTGCTCGCCGTCTACCTCGCTTCCGACGAGTCCCGCTTCACCACCGGCCAGACCCACGTCGCCGACGGCGGCTTCACGCTCTGATCCGACGGCGAAGGAGTTTTTTCCCATGCATATCCTCATCCTCGGCGCCGCCGGCATGGTCGGGCGCAAGCTCCTCGACCGACTGGTCAAGGACGGCTCCCTCGGCGGCGAGACCATCTCGCGCCTGACCCTGCACGACGTGGTGCCGCCCGAGGCGCCCGCCGGCACCGCGATCCCGGTCTCGCTCTCGGCCTCCGACTTCTCCGATCCCGGCGAGGCCGAGCGCCTGGTCGCCGGCCGGCCGGACGTGATCTTCCACCTCGCGGCGATCGTGTCCGGCGAGGCAGAGGCCGATTTCGACAAGGGCTACCGGATCAACCTCGACGGCACGCGCCGCCTCTACGACGCGGTGCGGGCGATCGGCGAGGGCTACACGCCGCGCTTCGTCTTCACCTCGTCGGTGGCGGTGTTCGGTGCGCCGATGCCCGATCCGATCCCCGACGAGTACCTGACGGCGCCGCTCACCAGCTACGGCACCCAGAAGGCGATCGGCGAGCTGCTGCTCTCCGACTATTCGCGCCGCGGCATCTTCGACGGCGTCGGCATCCGCCTCCCCACCATCTGCGTGCGGCCGGGCAAGCCCAACAAGGCGGCCTCGGGCTTCTTCTCCGGCATCATCCGCGAGCCGCTGGCCGGCCAGGAAGCGGTGCTGCCGGTCTCCGACCAGGTCCGCCACTGGCACGCCTCGCCGCGCTCGGCGGTCGGCTTCCTCCTCCACGCCGCGACGATCGACACCAAGCGCCTCGGCGACCGTCGCAACCTGACCATGCCGGGCGTCGGCGCCACGGTGGCCGAGCAGATCGAGGCCCTGCGCCGTGCCGCCGGCGACTCCGCCGTCGCCCGCATCCGCCGCGAGCCCGACCCGACGATCGAGCGCATCGTCTCCGGCTGGCCCCGCACCTTCGACGCCCGCCGGGCGCTGGAACTCGGCTTCAAGGCCGAGCCCGACTTCGATGCCATCGTGCGGGCGCATATCGAGGACGAGCTGGGCGGGAAGGTGCCGGCGTAGGGCTTTTCCCCTCCCCACAAGGGGCAAATCTGTCCGGGGAAATGAAAAGCGCGGGCTTTCTCCCTCCCCCCTCTGCGGGGGAGGGTGGCCTGCGGAGCAGGCCGGGAGAGGGGACGCCGCTTCCGGAGAAGTCACGACCATGATGACGGGCGCTCCCGGGATCAGCGTCGCGCTGCCCCTCTCCCGCCCCACTCCGTGGGGCACCCTCCCCCGCAGAGGGGGGAGGGGAGAAGCCCGCGCCATGGCGCGGAAGTTTGCGGCACAAACAGAAACGGGCGGCACGCGCGTGCCGCCCGTTCTCATTTCGTAAGATCTGGTGCTCAGCCGCGCTGAGCCACCGTCACGTAGTCCCGCTTCGGCGCACCCGTGTAGAGCTGGCGCGGACGGCCGATCTTCTGGGACGGGTCCTCGATCATCTCGGCCCACTGGCTGATCCAGCCGACGGTGCGGGCGAGCGCGAACAGCACCGTGAACATCGAGGTCGGGAAGCCCATCGCCTTCAGGGTGATGCCCGAGTAGAAGTCGATGTTCGGGTAGAGCTTCTTCTCGATGAAGTAATCGTCCTTGAGGGCGATCTGCTCCAGCTCCATCGCGACGTCGAGCAGCGGATCGTCCTTGATGCCGAGCTCGCTCAGCACCTCATGCGTGGTCTTCTGCATGATGCGGGCGCGCGGGTCGTAGTTCTTGTAGACCCGGTGGCCGAAGCCCATCAGGCGGAAGGGATCGTTCTTGTCCTTCGCCTTGGCGACGTATTCGGAGACGCGCTCCGGGGTGCCGATTTCGGCCAGCATCTTGAGCGCCGCCTCGTTGGCGCCGCCATGGGCGGGGCCCCACAGGCAGGCGATGCCGGCGGCGATGCAGGCGAAGGGGTTGGCGCCCGAGGAACCGGCCAGACGCACCGTCGAGGTCGAGGCGTTCTGCTCGTGGTCGGCGTGCAGGATGAAGATCCGGTCGAGCGCGCGCGACAGCACCGGGTTGGGCTGGTACTCCTCGCACGGCACCGCGAAACACATCCGCAGGAAGTTCGAGGTGTAGTCGAGGTCGTTCTTCGGATACACGAAGGGCTGGCCGATCGTGTACTTGTACGCCATGGCCGCCAGCGTCGGCATCTTGGCGATCATGCGCATGGAGGCGATCATGCGCTGCTTCTCGTCCGTGATGTCGGTCGAGTCGTGGTAGAACGCCGAGAGCGCGCCGACCGAGGCCACCATGACGGCCATCGGGTGGGCGTCGCGGCGGAAGCCCTGGAAGAACCGGTTCATCTGGTCATGCACCATGGTGTGGCGCGTGACGCGGTAGTCGAAATCGGCCTTCTGGGCCGCGGTCGGCAGCTCGCCGTACAGCAGCAGGTAGCAGGTCTCGAGGAAGTCGCCGTGCTCGGCCAGCTGCTCGATCGGGTAGCCCCGATACAGGAGCACGCCCTCGTCGCCGTCGATGTAGGTGATCTTCGACTCGCAGGAGGCGGTCGAGGTGAAGCCCGGGTCGTAGGTGAACTGACCGGTCTGCGCGTAGAGCTTGCTGATGTCGATGACGCTCGGACCGATCGTGCCGGCCTTGGTGGGCATCTCGATCGCGCGGTCGTTCACCGTGAGTGTGCTGGTGGGGAGGCTCATGGGGTTGCGGACCCTTTCATCAACGTGACTGAGCGTTGGCGCCTCGACCGCGGCCCCCGGGGCAGGGCGGCGACTTTGCTGCGGGTGCTCACTCGCCGACCGGGTTAGCGGATCGTCGCACCGGCATCAACCGCGGCTCCCCGCACGGGTGACAGAATTCATTGTCTGTTCAGAGGCGACCGGATCGCCCCCGCGACGGTGGATTCGCGGGGGCCGTGCCGTCGGTCCTCAGGCCGCAACCTGCTCGCGCAGGCGCTCCAGGCTCTCCTCGCGGCCGAGCACTTCCATCACGTCGAAGAGCGGCGGCGAGGTCGTCCGGCCGGTGAGCGCGGCCCGCAAGGGCTGGGCCACCTGCCCGAGCTTGACCCCGGCGCTCTCGGCGAAATGCCGCACCGCACCCTCGGTCGAGGTGGCGCTCCACTCGTTCAACGCTTCGAGATGCGTGAGCGCGCCGGCCAGCCGCTCGCGGCCGCCATTGCCGAGGAGACCGGTGGCCTTCTCGTCGAGGGCGAGGGGGCGCGGCGCGTAGAGGTAGTAGGCGCTGTCGACGAGCTCGATCAGGGTCTTAGCCCGCTCCTTCAGCCCCGGCATCGCGGCGATGAATTTTTCCCGCAAGGCCGGATCGAGGGGAGCCGAGAGGCCCCAGCGCTGCCCTTGCGTCGGCAGGATCGCCTCGATCGCCTCCACCAGCGCCTCGTTCGAGGACGAGCGGATGTAATGGCCGTTCAGGTTCTCGAGCTTGGCGAAGTCGAACCGGGCCGGCGAGCGCCCGACCGAACCGAGATCGAAGGCGGCGATCATCTCCTCGGTCGAAAAGATCTCCTGGTCGCCGTGGCTCCAGCCGAGGCGCACGAGGTAGTTGCGCAGAGCGACCGGCAGGTAGCCGAGGTCGCGGTAGGCGTCGACCCCGAGGGCGCCGTGGCGCTTCGAGAGCTTCGCCCCGTCCGGGCCGTGGATCAGCGGGATGTGCGACATGTTCGGCACGTCCCATCCGAGCGCCTGGTAGATCTGGGTCTGGCGCGCCGCGTTGGTCAGGTGGTCGTCGCCGCGGATGACGTGGGTCACGCCCATGTCGTGGTCGTCGACCACCACCGCCAGCATGTAGGTCGGCGTGCCGTCCGAGCGCAGCAGGACGAGGTCGTCGAGGTCCTTGTTCTGCCACACCACCCGGCCCTGCACCGCGTCCTCGACCACGGTCTCGCCGTCGGTGGGGGCGCGCAGCCGGATCACCGGCTTGACGCCGGCGGGGGCCTCGGACGGGTCGCGGTCGCGCCAGCGGCCGTCGTAGCGGATCGGCTTGCCCTCGCGGCGGGCGGCCTCGCGCATCTCGGTCAGCTCGTCGGGCGTGGCGTAGCAGTGATAGGCCCGGCCGGCCGCGAGCAGCCCCTCGGCCACCTCGCGGTGCCGGGCGGCGCGGGCGAACTGGTAGACCACGTCGCCGTCCCAATCGAGGCCGAGCCAGTTGAGCCCGTCGAGGATCGCGTCGATGGCCCCTTGCGTCGAGCGCTCGCGGTCGGTGTCCTCGATGCGCAGCAGCATCCGACCGCCGTGTCGGCGGGCGTAGAGCCAGTTGAACAAAGCCGTGCGACCCCCGCCGATGTGGAGGAAGCCCGTGGGCGACGGGGCAAAGCGGGTGACGACGGAGGACATGCGCGACGTGAACCGGGTGAGAGCGAAAAAACGGTGTGGCCGGGGCCGTTAGGGCAGGGTTGCTCGAGTCGACCCGCCGGCGCCGGGTCCTGTAGCATGCGCGGGACGAGCCGTTAAGAAACCGTCTTCCGGACCGTCCCGTCACGGCGGGATCAGCGGCGGTTGGGCGCAGCCTCGTCGGGTCGGGACGCGGGATGGCGGGGCCGGGGGCAGGAACGGGTTTGGCGGCGCGCCGGCTGCGCGCGCTGCCGGCGCCCGTGCTGCTGCTGCCGGCTTTGGGCGGCTGGTTCTCCGCCGGGCTCGCCCTGGAGGCCGCGCAGCGCCGGCTGTTTCCCTGGCTGGCGGTGGCCTTCGGGGCTGGGGCCCTCCTGTTCCTCACCGTGGCGGACGGCCCGGCCGTGCTCGCCGCGCCGCTCGGCTGCGGCATCGCGCTCGCCGGGGCCGCCTTCGGCCTGCGCGCCCGGGCGGTGGCGCCGGCCCTGCTGCTCGCCGCCGCCTTCGTGTTCTTCGGCTTTTCCGCCGCCGCCTACCGCACCGCCAGCGTCGCCGCGCCGGTCCTCGCCCGCACGGTGATCGCGCCGCTCCACGGCTTCGTCGAGGCGCTGGAGGAGCGGGAGGAGGGCGCGCGGCTCGTGGTGCGGGTCCTGCGGCTCGGCGAGATGCCCGCCTCCGAGCGCCCGGCCCGGGTAAGGGTCTCGTACCGCCGCGCCGACAACCTCAAGCCCGGCGACTACGTCGAGGCCAAGGCGCGCCTGCTCCCCCCGCCGGAGCCGGCCCGGCCCGGCGGCTACGATTTCTCCCGCGACGCGTATTTTCGCGGCATCGGCGCCGTCGGCTCGCTCCTCGGCCAGGCCGCCGTCAAGCCGCCGCCCGAGCCCGCGCCGCTCGCCTTGCGCCTCGCCGCCGGCCTCGACGAGGCCCGCAACGCGCTCACCCGCCGCATCGCCGAATCCAATGGTGGCCAGCCCGGTGCCGTCGCGGCGGCCCTCGTCACCGGCAAGCGCGGCCTCATCGACCAGCCGACCAACGACACCCTCCGGGCGGCCGGAATCTATCACGTCGTAACGATGGTGAGGAATAGCCGGCAGATTGACGAACTGGTGAGCGCTCTGTGCTCACCTGCATGCGACTATGAGCCTCGGTAAAGATCCGGTCAACCATGACAGCGCCCGCGCCTGCAACTGCCTACTCATACCTCCGGCTCTCATCGGCCCGCCAAGCCAACAAGGCCGATCAGAAGGCTTACAAAGACGGATTCCGCCGCCAGGTAGCGCTCCGTGACGCCTACCTTAAGAAGAATCCCCACCTCAGGCTCGATACAAGCCTCACGCTGCACGACATCGGCGTGTCCGCTTATACGGCTGCGAACATCGCACGAGGCGGCACGGGCAAGCTCGCAGCCTTCAGAGCGATGGTCGAGGCCGGAAAGATCGCGGCTGGTAGCTATCTTCTTGTCGAATCGTTAGATCGGTTGAGTAGAGCCCAAGTTAACGAAGCGCTTGAGCTTTTGCTTTCCCTGATAAATCGAGAGATAATCGTTGTTACATTGATGGACGAGCAGATATATCGGCGTGGAGCAGATCCAACTCAGTTTCTTATATCGATCGTGCACATGATGAGGTCATTCGAAGAGTCGGACCTAAAATCAAAGCGCTTGAGATCGACCTGGGATAATAAAAGGCAAAACATCGGTGAACGTAAGCTCACGGCACGTGCGCCCGCCTGGCTGCACCTAAACGGCAGTTTGTTCGAACCGATACCTGAACGAGTCGATGTTGTGCGCAGAATACTTCGAGAACTCGCGGACGGCATCGGGCGGGATAAGATTGCCATGCGCCTAAATCAAGAAGGAGTTCCGTGTTGGGGTCATGGACGTGGATGGCACGGTGGCACCGTTCAGAAAATAACCGACAGCGAAGCGCTGAGAGGTTATTTTCAGCCGCACAAGCTTGTATTTGAAGAACGTGACGGGAAGCGCATCTCCAAACGGATTCCGATCGGGGATCCAATACCAAATTATTTTCCTGCGGTAGTGGATGATGAACTATGGTTTAGTGCTCGCAGAATTGCCACAGAGCGCATGCGACGGCATGGCGGAAACAGCGGCGGTAGGCAAGGAACCGTTATTAGCAATCTGTTCGGGGGACTTGCAACCTGCGGCGTTTGCGGCTCGCCGATGAATTACAGAGACAGAGGCCCACGATCGCGACCTATACTAAGGTGTTCGTCCGAGCGCGCAGGACAATGCTCAAATCACTATCGGTATCCATACCAAGCCACTGAGGACGTAGTGCTCAGCAGCGCTGTATTTCTGGCACCTCAACGCTCAGAGCCCAGCGAATTGAGCAACCTGGAAAGCCGAATTCGAATTAAATTGGGAGAGCGGGATTCACTTCAAGTGCAAGGTGAAAACATTGTCAATGAATTGGGCCAGGGCAATCGCTTTGCACTGCGCCGCCTTGCCGAAATAGACCGTTCATTATCAGCGGTAGAGAATGATATTCATCTCATCGAGATACGACTGGAAAAGCTTCGCGCTGCTGATCGTATTGAGGAACGTGAGGTAGCTCTCTCTAAAATGCTAGACTTGCAAGGTAATGACGCCCCGGAGGCTGAAATTTTCGCGGCAAGATCTAGGATTCGCCAAATAATACGGGATACATTTCAATCTATGGTCTTCTATCCAGACGGGCACGTTGCAATCACGACGGAGAACGGGGAATCCTATCTATACCGTGACGGATTCTATCTCAAAGACGGAAGGAAGTTTCCATCAGCCTATAGTTTTTTTGGATTGTTTGCCGATCGACGACGTCCTTCAAAGAGCAAGAAGGATTAACAAGAAATGCGCCGTGGCAAGCTTGTGAGAGAGGATTGCGGACATTTAGTGTGAATACAGCATATTCAATGGAGCGCCCCTCGTGGTGGCAATGGGCTACGAGACGGTCTAGTTTGCGCCCCGACCGTGATCCTTAGCGCAAGTGGAAGTAATTTATGGAAAGATTAACCACAGGCATGCGAGGTGTATTCGATCCTCAGAATTGGATTGAAGAGGGAGATGGTCTGCTTGCATCGGCAAGAACTATGCGAGCCGCATGGAGTGTCTATCGGCGAAATTTGAAACGCCAGAAAAATATAGATTTACTCAAGAAGCATATGGACTGGCCGAAATTGACCGGCATGCCGAGAGCTTCCATGTTGCTGTTGTCTTATGCAACGGAGATGTACCTGAAGGCTGGATTGGCCAAAGCATGTAGGGGATGCAGCGAAGAGTTCTTCAACTTTCTATCCGAGCGAAAATACGGCCATCGGCTGCACGCACTCGCAGGAGAGATCGAGTTTCCATTTGCTGACGTATATGGACCTGACCTTTCGACGCTCAACAAAATGATAACGGAGACCGCTCGGTACCCATTAAAGCCAAAGCCGGGCATCGATTTCAGCCAACAAATTAACGCGAGAACAAGATCAATTTGGGACAGAACATCATTCAAGCGTTATTGCATTATTGCAAATGAGATAAGAGCATTCGCCATAAAACTTGATCAAGATAGCAAAAATCCTGCTTTTTTTGTCGGATATCAAATCGATAAGACTGGATATTTTGCTTCGAGGATAGGTGGCGGGTTGCGGCCGCGTATGACTTTTCGCTACAGCGACGAGATGAAGAATGCGGGAAAGGCCGATATTGAGGCGCTTCGGGAGTTGCTTGATAGAGACGGCTTGCACAGGGTGACAAGGTACTGGCAAAGATACAAATTCATCGAGGATACAGGGCCGCCCTACAAGCGATGAATATTACGTGTAGCTGACTTACACCGCCACGGTGAGCTACCAACAGACCGTCACGGCAGCAGCGAAGACGCGGCAGGCCGTGATGATCGTGGCAACGGCGGTGGGAGAGACGGGGCCTGGCAGCCGATCGTCACGAGGGCAGTTCACAGGGTCCATGGCGCCGCCAGCCAAGCACCGAGTGCACCGCAACCGTGAGGCGATCGTCGAGCTAAAGGCCAGTGCCGTACGGAGGCCGTGGTTCGCGACGGAGGCGCGCTGCCGGCGGAACGCACCCGTACGCAGACGCACCTGGTGCTTTGGTCGGATTCCTTCGTGCTATACGATTGGTGCGACGAGGCCGAATCGGATCGAGCCGGTCCAAGACGACAAACCGATTGGTCACGCACTACACCTGAAGGCGTCGACGTCTGCAGCTCATGGGCGTTAGGCGCCCTCCCGCAACTCGCCAGGAGCCAGCCGCTCGGGGCCTGACATTGTAGTCCCACTCTCCGACCGGCAGTTCGGACAAAATGGGAGGCGAGCCTCCAAAGCTTGACGTCATCAAAGGTCAAGAGTTTCCGGCGCCTCTTCAAACAATACTTTCGCTATCGGTATAAGATTTTTCTGTCTTTTTATCTCAAGCCATACAGTTCTATGCGGTGAGATGGCAATATCCTTCTGACGGCTCCTTAGTTCATCATCAGGACCGTCCTCCTTTTTCCTGCGAGCATATTGCGCAAGTCTATCAATGTAGCCAGTGAACGCATTTTTTCGTGCTCTAGTTAGAACTTCTCTGTTGAGGCGCAATATAGTTATGGTAGAATCGGCACGATCATACGATAGTTGATCATCTTCATTGAGTGGATCAAAGCGAAAAGTTCCACCAATTATGTCAAGCCAAATATGGTCCATTGCCTCTTCCGTACGAGGATCTATAAACATTTCAATCCCATCAGGCGGCGGAACAATCCCATTTTGCTTTCTATGCTGTGATAGATCAATTTTTTGCCCGTCAACAATTAAGGGGTACTTGTTTCTTTTGCCCCCGTTACATGGCCCGCATGCGAAAAGATAATTTTCCCAATGAAAAGTCACGGCTGGATAATAATCTTTTGGTCGAACGTGCTCTACTTCATCGGCGCATGAATCTTCACAGTAGGAACATCTAACTAAATGGCCTGAAAGTATCTCCAAATGGTCGCGTATCCTGCCAAAAAGACTGGCTGGCTTACGATCGAAATTTTGCTTAGCCGCTGCAACTTGCGCTGGATACCCGTCCTTTTGATTGATGATATCTTGTAATGCATAGAGTTGCACATTTTCATTATCCGGGAGTTTGTAATCTGGCAGGCGGTACAATTTTCACTCCTGCTCAATCGTCAGTTGCTCGGTCGGCATGGCGGCTCGAATGCTTTCTAGTTCAGTCTCTTCCTCTTTCGTGATTTTGCCCGTCGCCTTTCGTTTTGCCAGCTTTGATAGTCTGGCGAGATTTGCCTCACTATCGGCCGACCTTTCGATATCTTTACCGAAGAAATCTGTAGAATATGCTTCAAGGATATTGCCCGATATGAGCCGTTCTTCCTCGACTCCAGTTACACGAAATGCTTCGCCTCCGCCGCCCGGCGTTGGCATTTTCCAGATTGACCCCTTCTTTGCCGCTCGGCATATAATCGGACTATGGGTAGTTACAATGAATTGTATCTTTGGGAATTTCGCAAGAAACCAGTCGCCGATTCTTGCTTGCCAAGTGGGGTGGAGATGAGCATCAACCTCATCAATGGCAACTACGCCCGGAACAGATACGATTGAGGATGCGGAGTCTATATTACTGATCATTATCTCATTTCCGTAAACTTCAAACATCTGGCGGAGTAGTTCAAAGGTTAAGCTCAAAATAGATCTATATCCATCGCTCATTTGTTCCAAAAGAACTATGTTGCCGTCGCCGTCTTTTAATGTTACATTCTGAGAAGTAATCTCAGAGATCTTCGCTCCGTGCGGAAGTAACTCTGAATTATTAACAAAATCGCGAACTAGGTCTCGTATCTGCTCGCTTTGAGAATGTTGCTTCTCTAATGAGGCAATGTGAAGTTGCTGTAACCAGCGGAATGCTTCGGTGAGTGCAACATCCTCGCCGAATGCGGACAAATGGCCGGCTGCTCGCCTGTATTCGGAAGACAAAAAAAGCCGTTCCCAATCACGGTCTCCGCCGGAAAAGCGTCGAAAAGGTCCAAAGGATGCGCTGAACCAACCAACCGCGGGCGACCAGATGGTTCTCTTTGTCGTAGTCTGCTTACCAGGGAAACTTATTTCTGTGTTGCTACGACCAAGTTGATCAGAGGTCGAGTTCAGCGAAATTGACGCCGAAAATGATTTGACGCGAGGTCCCTGTATCTTAAATTGATCTTCATCATCTTTATTGAGAGTTGCTGATATGGTTGCTTCGTTCGTGCCTGATCTTAGCCATTCGTTCCAAGTCTGGCGAGTAGCGCTTACGTGTTTTCCACCTGAGAACAGCAGAGCGATCGATCTTATAACACTAGATTTTCCTGATCCATTATCGCCCAAAATTACGTGCCAACCGGGCGCCTCGTTTGGACTTACTGAGTATTCGAACTTTGTAATGGATCTTACGTTTTCAATTGTCAGTTTGGTGAGATGCATAGGTTTATCTCTCGTTTAATAGGCTGCCACTAGACATGAATATTGCAGTGAGATATCCATCCGCATGTCTGGGCTTTATAGAAATTTACAGCCCAATTTCTACAACAAGATTACGCTCCCATATATCAGCAAATCTAACATATCTCCTAAAAGTGCTGACTGACTTATGTCTAGTGTGCTTCATAATCTCACGCTCCTCAACTCGGCTCTTGGCCGCAGATGTGGCAAATCCTGCACGCAGGGAGTGGCCGCTGAAAGCCTTTGCATCAAGCCCGGCGAGCTCGGCGCGATCCTTCACAATCTGGGCCACGGCTCGCGTCGATAGCCCCAGCCCTATCCTGCCGTGGCGATTGATCGAGCGGAACACACGCCCGTCTTGCAGCCCAGCCGCAGCCGTCCACGCCGCGAACGCCGCCGCTGGGCAGTACGGCGAACCAGTGCGTCCAACCGGAACGAGTTCCCCTTCACCAAGCTGATCGGTTTTGCTGCGTGCGACCCGAATCACTAGCCCCTCGGGAGAGGGGACCACGTCGGTCAGAGCAAGGGCGCAGAGTTCGGAGCGGCGGAAGGCGCCCGCGAAACCCACGGCGAGCAGCGCCCTGTCACGCAGGTCTTCGAGGTTGCCGCCGTCGCAGGTATCGATCAGGCGCTTGAGCAGCGGCAACGTTAGCGCCGCGGCGCTTCGCGGGGCCGTGCCTTTGGCGCGTCGGATTCCCTGCCATGTGTCTCGGACGACCCGGTGCCGCAGGTCCAATGCGTAGCCCGCCTCCCGGTGAGCGACGGCGATGGCGCTGAGACGACGGCCCATGGTACTTACCGCTAGGCTTTCGGCGTAAGCGGTGAGGTAGGCAGCGAGTGTGTAAGGCTCGGCCGGGAGCGCGGCGAGCCCGGCCCGCCGACACCAGTTCTCGAAATGTATGAGGTCTGACGCGTATGCCCGGCGCGTTGCTACCGCCCGCGCCCCCGCGGCGAAGATTTTGGCGCGGTCCGTTAGCGCCGTAATGTCGTCCGGGGTGCCGGGCACACCGCCGGCTGTGGCGACAAGAACATCCGGGTGGTGCTCGGTGATCCGGCGCCGAGGGGCTATCAGATCGCGCCCGGTCGTTGCACCCAGATATGGCGCTGGGAGGCGCTGCACCGGGAGGCAGCGGAATCGCGCCCTGCCCTGAGAATCGATCTCGCAGACAGCGCCATCGAACGCATCGCCCATAGTCACCGCCTCGCTGGCTTCCGATACGATTACATTATTGGAAGCCAGGATTCGCCGTCCACGGAGCCCATTCATGAGCCTGTGGATGCCCCGCGGTCGGCTAAATACCCGCATGAGATACTTCGAGTTCGCAGAAGGGGCGGGCGAGCCACGGCTGCCCGGCGCACCACGCCGCCCTAAGCCCGCCGCAGGCACGACGCCGCCGCTCACGCCCGAGCAGGCCCGCCGCGCGGCCGACCGCCGGAATACCGTGCAACGACAGCTACGCGACGAGAGCCAGCGTCACAATGCCAAGGTTAACGATCTTCATGATATGCTCAGTTCCAAATAAACAGGCATTAGCGCCTTCGCCGCAAGCTGCTGTAGCAGGAACTCATATAGCCGCCTCGCCCGCGAGAGCACGGCACGGTGGACCAACTGAAGATGCGATTCTCGGCGCGGTAGGTATCGCGGTTTGCCCAATGATCCTTAGGTAGCGACGGCAAGCTAAGACAGGATTGTGTGTCTTCAATCTTAGCGTTCATGGCAGATAATAATTCTATTCTGATTAGTCGCGGGAAAATTGCGCTGTAGAGCGTCACGTCCCGAAGATGAACCTTGGCGTTTGTAGTCAAGACAGCATGCTTTGAAAGCATGAAAGGACGAATTATGTCGTGACGATTTAGGCTAACGACGACGCGATTGCGCTGATTCACACTAATATCACTGAACGGTAAGTATATCATGAGGCCCTATTTTCTGTAATTATCTGTCGTCATGCTGTCGATTCCTTGTGCGCTGCTCGAAAGCGGCGTGCCCGTTCGCGTGCTTGTTCGCGCTTGCGGACCTTCATCTCCTCGTCGCTGAGGCCGAGGCCCTTGGGGCCGCCTTTCTTCGGTTCGATGCCTGCCTGCCTCAGAGCCTCACGCTGAGCTTTACGGTAGCGGCGCTGATAGTCGCGGGCTTTGCGGGCGGAGATCTCGGCGGAGAGCATGGTGCGGAGGTGCTCAAGTTCTTCAGTCGTCGCGGTATGTATGTCAAAGTACACTGGAATATTACTTGGTGGGTTAATTAATTAAATCTATCAAATGCATGACGTTAGGTCGATATCTTTAGTCTATGGTCACGGGCTGGTAGGATATCACCTTGGCGAGCAGGATGCTGAGGCTCCGGTCGATCTCGCGAACCTCGGCGAGGAATCCGGTGATCAGCGTCTCGTAGCAGGGCAGGAGCGTCTGCTCGGAACCGCACTGCACCATCACGTCGTAGGCGGTAAGGATGAGGGCGAAGTTCCAGTGACCGAGGGCGTCCAGCAGGCGGATGCGTTCGCGGCGGGTGGGCGCGTAGTGCATGTCCCCGTGCCAGCCCTTCATCTCGGCGCGGTCGAGCCAGACGCCGACTTCGCTCTGCCACATCTCCTCGAATCCGGCGGTGGGCAGATTCGAGGCGTAGCGGACCGTGTCCTTGGCGTCGTGGAAGAAGGTGTTGGCGAGTTGATCGAACGGCGTAGTCTTCCTGAGCATAAGACAAAAGCTCCCTTGACCCCGGCGAAGGCACGCCGTAGGCTGGTGAAGTTGGTGAATAAAATGAGGGTGGTGAAGGTTTTCTCTATCTTATTTTTTTCCTCTCTCCTCTTTTTTTAGTCCATCCTTTAAAAACTTCACCAACTTCACCAAGTGGCTTAACGCCTTGAAGATCCGGGGGATTTTGGTGGTGAATGGGCTTCACCAACTCTTCACCAGTGGTGAAAAGTGGTGAAGGCGAAGCCGCCTCGGCGGGCAGGTGACGACCGACGTCCGTCACGCACAGCAGCTGCAGGCGCGGCGCCGGTCGACCCATGGGCGTTACGCGTCCTCACCCCAGCCGCGGCCGTGGCGCTGGACTCGGATGGCGCGGGCGAGAGCGCTGTCCTGCTGGATCAGTTCGGCGGTCTCCCGCTCGACCTCGCGCCACGTCTCATCGTCGTCGGTGCGCTGGAGCTTCGCCTTGGCCTCGACGGCGGCCTTGAGGCGGTCGCGGCTCGCCACCTCGCGGGCGGTGGGCTGGTCATCCTCTGGGCGCTGGATGGTGAAGTGGAGGTAGCGCGAGCGCTCGCTCTCGACGATGTCGAACCGGCCGCGCTGCTTCAGTTCGCGCATGTCGGCGACGAAGCGCTTCTTGTCGAGGAACTTGCGGTTGGCCTCGGACACGCCGCCGTTGTCCGCCCACATCTTGAAGGCGTCGAAGGCTTCGCGGTCCTTCATGGGCGAGCCCCAGACGATCCCGGAGCCGCCCTCCAGAATCCAGTTCTCGACATCGGCGATGACCCGCTGCGTCTCCTGGGTGCCGTTGATCAGCGCGGTGGCCTCGGGCGAGGAGTACATTGGCGGCTCGATCGCGTCCTCGTCGATGGACCGCCAGATCTTCTCGAAGTCGATCGCGAAGAGTTTCTCGCGGGTCACGGACTTGCTGTTGAACTGGATGACGCGCCTGTTGCCGGTGTCATCCTTCAGGAGCTTGCGGATGTCGTTGTTCGACGCGCCGATGAAGGTGACTACGATCGGGCGGACCGACGCGATCTTCCATTTCTGGTCCAGCAGCTTGAAGGGATCGGTCATGACCGCCTTCATGCCGTCGATGTCGGTCTTCGATGCGCCGGCCATTTCCTCGAACACCATGATGGGCATTTCGGAGAACTGGTAGGCCATGCTGCTGTTATTGAAGGCTTCGAGGCTGACCTTGGTCCACATCTGGACCAGTGGGGCGCAGAGGCACTCGATCGCCGTGGACTTGCCGTCGCCCTGGCAGCCCTGGAGCACGATCATCAGGTGGGCGCTGGACTTGAAGTTGTATCGCAAGTGGTTCTTCACCCGATAGATGAAGTTGGCGAAGGCGATGACGGCGGTGGAGCGGATCACCTCCAACTCGTCGGGGTCATCGGAGCCGCCGATGATCAGATCGACGAACTTGCGCAGTTCCGTCAGGCCGGGGTCGAGGGTGGACTGGAAGGCGAGGCGGATGCTTGCCTCGGCCAGGATCCGCTCCTTGGCGTTCTCGACCCAATTGAAGAAGGCGTTCTCGATATCGCCCTTGTTGAAGAGCTTCACGGCGGAGGCGAACAGCTTGATCTCGCGGGCGACGTAGTCGGTGTCGCGCCGGGTCAGCCTCCCGTGCAGGTGCCAGAGGCCGGAGTAGGTGATCGCGTAGTGGTTGGCCTCGGTCCACAGGCTGATGAGGTCGGCGGGGGAATCAGGGTAGGCGCCGAGGGAGCCGTGGATCTGCGCCTTGTTGGCGGCGGCCAGGGCCTCGGCCTCCTTCTCGAAGCCGCCGATCTTCACCAGCAGCGCGCGCAGGCGGTTCCACTGGCCTGGCGTGGCGCTGCGGGCGGTATCGGCCGCGGCCATGAGGTCGGCGTACTCGACCTCGGTCAGGGGCGTGGGCTCCCCGTTGCGCACGAAGGCGCGGGCCGCGTGCTGCCTCAACAGCGTCTCGAATTGGGCGGTGGTATCGATCGTGAGGGTCATTTTTAGGTCCTTAGATGATTAGCGGCGGTACTTAGTCAGCATCCGGGCGCGCGTCCTCTCCGTCCCGAAGTCATCTTCTGACTTGTACGAAGGGTTAGTGCCGCGGAAACGCAGAACCGACTTAACATCAGAAGCCAGAGCATTGGCCCCATACTTGCGTTTGCAATAGAAACCCATCTCCGAGTCCATATCATTCTGAAGCATGGACAAGTCGAAAGCGGAAAGGGCGTATTGGGACTTCAAAAATGTCTTGGTGAGAACTTGGTAGAGGGTCTGGCGGTGGGATCCTCCGTTGGCGCAGGCGTGGAGATCGTTGATCCACGCCGGGTTGAAGAGCCTCGGGTTGCGGATGGAGATCTCGCCGAGGCTTGTCGAGACGGTGGGTGCCGTGGCCTTGAGGGCCACCAGCAGGGTGCGAGATTCTTCCGGGGAGAGGGCGCGGGTCGGCGCCGCCGCCTTCGCCTCGTAGGAATCCAGGGCTGCCCTCGTTGAGTCGGGCAGCGGCACGGCAAGGATCCGGTCCACGTCGAGCGCGAGCCCGTTCGTGTTGATCCGGATCTCGGCGCTCGGACCCGGCCCGTACAGGTAGTCGGCCGGGTCGTAGATCGAGGCGTCGAGTTGCCGGTGCATTAGTTCGTTGAAGAACAGGTGCAGCCGGAAGCACTCCCGGTACGAGACGTTCCGCGAGATCGGCGCCACGATCCTGACCTTGTGCTTCGCCTCGGTGTGGGAGAACGAGGTGTAGAGCAGGTAGGCGCAGCCGATTTCCTTCATTGCCGTCTCGATCTGGTCGAGCGTGATGCAGGGTTCGGCCTCGTTGTTGTTATCGCAGTCGGCGTAGAACAGGCTCAGTTCACCGGTCGCGTGCTCACCGCGGCGCCAGTGTCCGAGCCGACCTTTGTACTCCGCCTCCTCGAAGAGAGTCGGGGTCCAAGCGTAGGTCATGGACTTCACGGGCTGGTAATCCGGGTAGATCGCCATCCGCTTGAAGCCGATCACGAAACCGCGGAAATCAGTGTACAATCCGTGATCGGTGATCTTGGACTGGTGCAGGATATCATACCCGCGCTCGCTCGGAAAAAGGCAGCGCAGGTAGGATACGGACGGCTCCTGCTCGTGCGATGTGACGAGCTTCTCCGCTAAAATCTCGGAAGGGCCGGGATGACTACCGAGAACTCGCTTGATCTTGACCACGCCCAACCTCATCGGTTGGCCGTTTCGAGTAATGCCCTTTACCCCTAGGGATTAGGCCCGGTGGGTTCATACCAGGGGGGTTGAACAGGGTTTCAAAGCTGCTAGAATCGTTGGTGTCGAGTCGCCGATCTAGCGACGTGAGACCCCTGATGCGTAACCGCATTGGGGGTTTCATCGTTTTTAGCCTTGGAACTTACTCGGAAACGGCACTCCAAGTGGTGCCGGCCATTCCCCGCTTACGTGGTGTCGATCTCCGGGTTGCACATGGTGCTGGCCGCCGGCGTGGTGTTCTGGCTCGCCCGGGCGCTCCTCGCCCTGGTGCCAGGGCTCGCCCTCTCCTGGCCGATCAAGAAGATCGCGGCCGGCCTCGCCATGCTCGGGGTCACCGCCTACTGCGCCTTCTCGGGCTGGGACCTCGCTGCCGAGCGCTCCCTGGTGATGACCCTGGTGATGTTAGGGGCGATCCTGGTCGACCGGCCGGCGCTCAGCCTGCGCAACCTCGCGCTCGCCGCCCTGATCTCGCTCACCCGCGAGCCGGACGGGTTGCTCGGCCCGAGCTTCCAGATGTCGTTCGGGGCGGTGGCCGGGCTCGTCGCCTGCGCGAAGGTGATCGACGGGCGGCTGTGGAACCCGGAGGGGGCCGGGCCGGTCACCCGGGCGCTCGCCTGGTGCCTCGCCACGGTGATCGGCACGCTGGCCACCACCCTCGTGGCACAGATCGCCACCGCGCCCTTCGCCACCTACCATTTCCAGACCGTGCAGCCCTTCGGCCTCGTCGGCAACGCGCTGACCCTGCCGCTCGTCTCGCTGGTGGTGATGCCGGCGGCGGTGCTCGGCATCCTGGCCTATCCCTTCGCCCTCGACCGGCCGGTCTGGTGGGCGATGGGGCTGGCCGTACGCGGCATGCTCGACATCTCGGCCTGGATCCAGGGCTTCGACCGGGCGACGGTCGTGCTGCCGGCCTTCGGCCCGGGGGCGCTCGGGCTGATGAGCGTGGCCTTGCTGCTCCTGGTGCTGCCGGTCTCCAGCCTGCGCTGGCTCGGCCTCGCTCCCGGCCTCCTCGGCCTCGCACTCGCGGCGGCGCCGGAGCGCCGCGACCTCTACGTCGACCGCGAAGGAGGCGGCGCGGCCCTGCGCGGGGCCGACGGGCGCCTCGTGGTCTTGGGCAAGCCCCCAGCCTTCGTGCTCGAGCAGTGGCTCAAGGCCGACGGCGACGGCCGGTCCCGCGACGATCCCGGGCTCACCGCCGGCTCCCGCTGCGACAAGCTCGGCTGCGTCGGCCACGGACCCCGGGGCGTCAGCGTGGCGCTCGTGCGCGACAAACGCGCCTTTCCGGAGGATTGCGCCCGCGCGACCGTGGTGGTCAGCCGGTTGGAGGCGCCGCCGGGCTGCGCCGCTTCGCACATCCTCGACAAGAGGTTCCTGGCGGCGCACGGGTCCACGACCTTGCGCTTCACCGCGGACGGCCCGGTGGTCGAGACCGCCAAGCGGCCGGGAGAGACGCGGCCGTGGCGACCGGCGGCGGTCGTGGCGGCGCCCGCGCCGCCGGTGGTTGTCGCGCCGGTCCCGAAGGCAGCGCCGCTGCCGGTTCCGCCGCCCGCCGCGCCCGAGGGGGAGGACGCGGAGGGGCAGGGTGAACCGTGACGACTCGATATGCCCTCGCGGCATGTTGACAAATTTGTCATCGTCGCTCTCATGCTCGATACGCGGCCGATCTCGTGGGTAAAAGGAGCGCTGAAAGCGTTCGAAGCGTTTCCCGCTGCCGTACAGGATGAAATTCTCGACGCGCTGACCCTCGCGGCTGACGGTGCAATGCCTACGGCGGCAAAGCCGTTCAAAGGTGTCGGAGGAGGCGTTTTCGAGATTGCGATCCGGCACCGCGGCGATGCCTACCGATCGATCTACGCTGTCCAAATCGGTGAAGCGATCTGGGTCATCGACGCGTTCCAGAAGAAATCGACCAGTGGTATCAAGACCCCTCAGGTCGATGTCGATCGGATCAAGGAGCGTCTGAAGAGAGTGCAAGAGGCCTTACGATGAGCGACGACGATCTCGAACTCGTTCACGGAAGCGGGAACGTCTATCGCGACCTGAAGCGGCCGCACCCCGATCTCGAACAGGCGCGAGCTCTCGTCGCCGCGCAGATCGTCCGGACGCTCGACGCGCGCGGCCTCACCACCCGCGACGCCGAGGCGGCGACAGGGGTGGCGCATAGCGAGTTCTCCCGCATCCGCAACGCGCAGCTGCGGCGCTTCACCCTCGACCGGCTGATGACCATCCTGGAGACGCTGGACGGCGACCTGGAGATCAGGCTGGTGATGCAGCCCCGCCGCCCCGAGGCCCGCGCGACCTGACCGGACGGAGCCCGGTCAGGTCGCGTGACGCCCCTACGGCATCAGCCGCAGGGCATCGGCGAAGAAGTCCGGCCCGCCGAAATTGCCCGACTTCAACGCCAGCCACATGTCCCGCTCGGTGGTGCGCAGGACCGGCACGCCGGCGGCGATCTCGGGGCCGACGCGGAAGGCCGGCAGGCCGAGGCGGTCGACCACGGCGCCGGAGGTCTCGCCCCCCGCCACCACCAGGCGGCGCACGCCGTGGGCGACCAGCCCCTCGGCGATCCGCGCCATCGCCGCCTCGATGGCGTGGCCGGCGGCGTCGCGGCCGTATCGGGCCTGGACGGCGGCCACGTCCTCCGGGCCGGCGCTGCTGGCGATCAGCACCGGACCGTCGCCGATCCGCTCCATCGCCCAGGCGAGGGCCGCCCCGGCCTCGTCCGCGCCGGCGAGCAGCCGCGCCGGATCGAGGCGGCGCACCGGCATCGCGGCCTCGGCCCGGGCGATCTGGCCCAGCGTCGCCTGCGAGCAGCTGCCGGCGAGGCAGGCCGCCGGGCCGCCGATCGGACCGCCGAGGTCGGCCTGCGCGGCCGCTGGCGCGACCCGGCCCGAGGAGACGAGCGCGCGGGCGAGGCCGAGGCCCAGGCCCGAGGCGCCGGTCGAGATCTTTCGCGTGAGGGCGGCGGCGCCCAGAACCGCGAGGTCGCGGTCGAGTACCGCGTCGGCGATGGCCGCACCCTTGCCTTCCCGGGCGAGGGCGTCGAGCCGGGCGCTCACCGCCTCGGCGCCTTGCGCGACGGTGGAAAGGTCGATCAGCCCGACGTCGGACCGGCTCTGGCGCGCCAGCACCCGCACGAGGTTCGAATCCCGCATCGGATTGAGCGGGTGGTCCTTCAGCGGGCTCTCCGCGAGCGGCACCGCGCCGACGAAGAGGTGGCCGAGATAGACCGTGCGCGCCGTCTCCGGGAAGGCCGGGGTGACCAGCGCGATCGCCTCGCCGGCATCCGCGCGCAACGCGTCCGTCACCGGGCCGATATTGCCGGCATCGGTCGAATCGAAGGTCGAGCAGACCTTGAACAGCAGGTGGCCGGCGCCCCGGGCGTTCAGCCACGCCGCGGCCTCGCGCGAGCGCGCCACCGCCTCCTCGGCGGGGATCGAGCGGCTCTTGAGCGAGACCACCACGGCGTCGACCTCGGGCAGCGCGAGATCGTCGGCCGGCACCCCGATGGTCTGCACCGTGCGCAGGCCAGCCTTGGTCAGGGTGTTGGCGAGGTCGGAGGCGCCGGTATAGTCGTCGGCGATGCAGCCCAGCGCCAGGGTCATGTCCGTGCTCCCTTGTAGGGGGCGAACCAGCCGAGCCCTTCGCGCGTGCCGGCCCGCGGGTTGTACTCGCAGCCGATGAAGCCGTCATAGCCGAGCCGATCGAGCTCGGCGAACAGGAAGGCGTCGTTCATCTCGCCGCTGCCGGGCTCGTGCCGCTCCGGCACGCTCGCGGTCTGGACGTGGCCGACGATCGGCATCAGCGCGCGCAACCGCATGGTCACGTCGCCGTGCAGGATCTGGCAATGGTAGAGGTCGAACTGGAGCTTCAGGTTCGGCAGCGCCAGCTCGCGGATCAGGTCGGCGGCGTATCCGAAATCGTTGAGGAAGTAGCCCGGCATGTTGCGGGCGTTGATCGGCTCGAGGACGAGGTCGAGGCCTTCCCTAGCCAGTCGCTCCGCCGTCCAGGCGACGGCGCGGCGGTAGGAATCCTGCGCTCGCCGGTCGTTGCGGTCGGCCATGCCGGCCATCAGGTGGAGGCGCTTGACGCCGGTGGCGTGGGCGTAACCGAGCGCCGTCTCGACGCCGCCCTTCAGCTCCTCGAACCGGTCGGGCAGGGCCGCGAGGCCGCGCTCGCCGGCGGCCCAGTCGCCGGGGGGCAGGTTGAACAGGGCCTGGGTCAGGCCGTGCGCTGTCAAGCGCTCGCCGATCGCCTCGGGCGGATGGTCGTAGGGAAACAGGAACTCGACCGCCTCGAACCCCGCCTCGGCGGCCTGCGCGAAGCGATCGAGGAACGGGACTTCGGTGAACATCAGGGTCAGGTTCGCGGCGAAGCGCGGCATGAAAGGTCCTCCCTTGATCGGCGCGCCAGCGCCGGCGCCCTGGCGGATTTGATTCCCCGGACTACCGGAGCCATCCGGTGGCAATTTCCCTCCGCGTCATCCCGGGGCCGCGCAGCGGAACCCGGGATCCATAACCACCGAGGATGCCGGATGAACGGTGTGCGGTCCGACCTCTTCTGAGGCGTCAGCGTTTATGGATCCCGGGTTCTCGCCTTCGGCGAGCCCCGGGATGACGCGGAGGGCTTCAGTTCGATCGCGTGAGTATCAAGACGCCGAGCCCGCCCCACCCGGCAGGGCCGTCCCGGTCACCTGCGCGTAGATCCGCGCCACCGAGGCGTCGTCGTCGCGGCCCATGCCGGCCCCGGCGGCCATCAGGAACATCTGGAGCGCGGCGGCCGCCACCGGCACCGGGAACTTCTGGGTCCGGGCCATGTCCTGCACGATGCCCAGGTCCTTGACGAAGATGTCAACCGCGCTGCGCGGCGCATAATCGCCGTCGAGCACGTGCGGCATCCGGTTCTCGAACATCCAGGAATTGCCGGCAGACGCCGTGATGACCTCGTAGACCTTCCGCAGGTCGAGGCCCTGGCGGGCCGCGAAGGCCATCGCCTCGCTCGCCGCGGCGATGTGCACGCCGGCGAGCAGCTGGTTGATCATCTTGAAGGCCGCGCCCTGGCCGGCGGCATCGCCGAGCTCGTAGAGCTTGGCCGCCATGGCGTCGAGGGCGGGCTTCGCCTGCGCGAAGGCCGCCGCGCTGCCCGAGGCCAGGATCGTCAGCTCGCCTTGCGCCGCGCGCTGGGCGCCGCCGCTGATCGGCGCGTCGAGATAGTGGCGGCCGGTGGCCTCGAGCCGGGCGGCGAGGCGGCGGGCGATCTCGGGATCCATCGTGGCGCAGGAGACGAACACCGCGCCCGCCGGCATCGCCTCGGCGACGCCGCCCTCTCCGAACAGCACCGCCTCGGTCTGGGCGGCGTTGACGACGACGCAGACCACGATGCCCGCATCCGCTGCCGCCTCCGCCGCGCTGGCGGCACCGCGGCCGCCCTCGGAGGCGAAACGCGCCACGTTGTCGGGCGTGACGTCGCTGCCGGCGACGTCGAGGCCGGCCCGGCGCAGGGCCTGCGCCATGCCGTAGCCCATCGAGCCGAGGCCGATCACCGCGACGCGGGCGGGGGTGTCGCTCATGCCGTATCCTCCCTGCGGACCGTGACCGGCCCGGATCTGCGCGATCTGACGCCGCGCCATCGCCCCAAGCTCTAGCATCGATGTGGCAGCGCTGCCAATCCGGATCATGGATCCGTTGAGCCGGCCCGGGAACCGTGACATCGTGGCTGTCCCGAGCCGCCGTGACAAGGTGCCGGGTGAGACGGGAGGGCGGATGGACGAGGGGGGCAACGAGGCCTTCGCGGCCGACGAGGAGACGTTGCGGGAGGGGATCGGCCGGCGCCCGATCACGCTCGCGGACGTCGCCCGCGAGGCGCGGGTCGGCGAGAGCACGGTGTCGCGGGTCCTGCGCAGCCACGGCTCGTTCTCGGAGAAGACCCGGGCCCGGGTCGAGGCGGCGGTGGCGCGCCTCGGCTACGTGCCGAACCGCATCGCCGGGACGCTGGCCTCCACCGGCTCGCGGCTGATCGGCATCGTCATCCCGTCGCTCACCAACATCGTCTTCCCGGACCTCCTGCGCGGCGCGACCGCGGCCCTGGAGCAGGAGGGCTTCCAGTCGGTCATCGCGGTCACCGACTACGACCAGGACAAGGAGGAGGCGGTGGTCGGCTCGCTGCTCAGCTGGCGCCCGGCCGGGCTGATCGTCACCGGGCTCGAGCACAATCCGGGCACGCGGCGGCGGCTCATGGCCAGCGGCGTGCGGGTGGCCGAGCTCCTCGACGTCGACGGGCCGGGGCTCGACATCGTGGTCGGCTATTCCAACCGCGCCGCCGGCGAGGCGAGCGCCCGCCACCTCGCGGGCCGCGGCTACCGCCGCATCGGCTATATCGGCCACGACCTCACCAAGGATAAGCGCGCCGCCAAGCGCTACGCCGGCTTTCGCGAGGGATTGAGCGCGGCCGGGCTGTCGCTCGCAGCGGAGGAGCGGGTGGCGAGCCCGTCCTCGGTCGAGGCCGGCCGGCACGGGCTGGAGACCCTGCTCGCCCGCGTGCCGGACCTCGACGCGGCCTATTTCTCGAACGACGACATGGCGCTCGGCGGCTATTTCCACTGCCTCGCCCACGGCCTGTCGGTGCCGGGACGGCTGGCCCTGTTCGGCTATAACGGCCTCGATGTCGGCCGGCTGATGCCGCAGCCGCTCGCCACCATCCGCACCCCGCGGGTCGAGGCCGGCGCGACGGCGGCCCGGCTCCTCTGCACCGGGGGGCCGGCGACGGTGGTGGATCTCGGCTTCGAGCTGATCGAGGGAGCGACGGCGTGACGACTGGATCGGGCAAGAGCGAATCCTCCCTGCGCGAGGCGATCTGCCGCTTCGGCCGCTCGCTGTTCGAGCGCGGCCTGACGCCGGGCTCGTCGGGCAACATCTCGCTGCGCCTCGACGACGGCGGCTGGCTGGTGACGCCGACCAACGCCTCGCTCGGCTTCCTCGACCCGGCCCGGATCTCCCGCCTCGACCGCGACGGGCGGCTCCTGGCCGGCGACAAGCCTACCAAGGAGATCCCGCTCCACGGCGCCCTCTACGACAGCCGGGCCTCGGCGCGGGCGATCGTCCACCTCCACTCGACCCACGCCGTCGCGGTCTCGATGCTGCCGGAGATCGATCCGCGCGCGGTGCTGCCGCCGCTGACCCCCTACAGCCTGATGCGGGCCGGCGCGGTGGCCCTGGTGCCGTATTTCCGCCCGGGCGACCCGGCGGTGGCGGACGCGATCCGGGGTCTCGCCGGACAATATTCCTCGGTGCTGCTGGCCAATCACGGACCGGTGGTGGCCGGCGACGACCTGGAGGCAGCGGTCTTCGCCACCGAGGAGCTGGAGGAGACGGCCAAGCTCTACCTGCTCCTGCGCAACCTCAACCCGCGCCACCTGACCCCGGCGCAGGTGCAGGATCTGGTGAGCCATTTCGGGCTGACGCTGCCGGAGCATGGGCACGACCATTGAGCCCCTGTTTGATTGGGCCGACCGAATTGCAATCCTCGATGTCATCCCGGGGCCGCGCAGCGGAACCCGGGATCCATAACCGCTGACGATGCAGGACGGAGCGGGCCGCGTTCCACCTCATTCTGGTAGGTCGGCGTTTATGGATCCCGGGTTCTCGTCTTCGACGAGCCCCGGGATGACATAGTGAGATAGCGGCGTGCGCGCAGATCGATTGGCGCAGTCGCTCAAGCAGGCCGTGAGTTTTCGACGCTGTCCAAGACAACGGAGCCGCTGCAATCATGACTGACGATCGCGCGTGGTACCCCACCGACAAGGCGCTCGTCTCGTCCCTCCCGGGTGGTCAGGCCATCATCGACTGGTTCGGGTTCTGTCCAAGCTTCCACGACGCGACCCTGGAGAGCGTCGCCATCGCAGGTGGCAACGCATCGCTCACGCTCAAGGCGTTCCGGATGACGGACGAGACCGATGCGAACGGCTATTTCATCCTCGACCGGCACACGCAGGTGGTGATCCGCATGCGCCGCGTCACCGGACTGAGCCTGACGGGCGACGCCGTGTCCATCATCTCGGAGTTGACTGTCAGGCGCCTGCCCGCGACACCGGACCGATCCGAATGGCCGACCTGCGAGGGACCCGCCGCAGGCGACATCGAGGTCGCGTTCGGCACCTCGATCGGCCTCACCGGAGCGTTCTACGCCAAGGATGTGGAGTTCGAGCTTCTGCCTGCTGAAGAACCAGCTTAGCGCACGAAAACCCGAAAAAAATCTCCGGCCGGTGGCGCTCCCAAGGGGACTCGAACCCCTGTTTTCGCCGTGAGAGGGCGACGTCCTAGACCGCTAGACGATGGGAGCTGGCCCGGCGGGATGGCGGCGGTATAGCGACGGGCCTGGACGGGCACAAGCCCGAAATCGTATGCCGGCGACGTTTTCGAGAAAGGCGGCAGGAGTGGTGGGGTTGAGCGAGGCTGACCTTCGCGAGGGCGTGATCCCGGAAGGGGAGGGGAGCGAGCGCCTGGACCGAGCCCTGGCGCGGCTGTGGCCGGACCTGTCGCGCAGCCGCCTGCAGGCGCTGATCCGCGAGGGGCAGGTGACCCTGGAGGATGTGCCGGCGGGCGACCCCTCCGCCAAGGTCGTGGGCGGCCAGCGCGTCGCCGTGTCGGTGCCGCCGCCGCGCCCGGCCGAGCCGGAGCCGGAGGCCCGCGACCTCGCGGTCGTCTACGAGGACGACGACCTGATCGTGATCGACAAGCCGGCCGGGCTCGTGGTCCATCCGGGCGCCGGCAACGACAGCGGCACGCTGGTCAACGCGCTGCTGGCCCATTGCGGCGCCAGCCTCTCGGGCATCGGCGGAGTCGCGCGGCCGGGCATCGTCCACCGCCTCGACAAGGACACGACCGGCCTGATGGTGGTGGCCAAGACCGACCTCGCCCACCAGGACCTCTCGGCGCAATTCGCCGATCACGGCCGCACCGGGCCGCTGGAACGGGCCTACCTGGCGCTGGTCTGGGGCCTGCCGGATCCCGCGAGCGGCACGATCGACGCCGCGCTCGCCCGCTCGGAGCGCAACCGGGAGAAGATCGCGGTGGTGCGCGAGGGCCGCGGCCGCCACGCGATTACCCATTACCGGACGGAGGCCGCCCTCGGGGAGCGGGAGGCGGTGGGGCTCGTGCGCTGCCGGCTCGAGACCGGGCGCACCCACCAGATCCGCGTGCACCTCGCCCATCGCGGCCACCCGCTCCTCGGGGACGCCACCTACGGGGCGGCGTTCCGCACCAAGGCGAACCGCCTCGAACCGGAGGCGCGCGCGGCGCTCGACGCCCTCGGCCGGCAGGCGCTGCACGCGGCGCTCCTCGGCTTCCGCCACCCCCGTTCCGGCGAATCGCTCCGCTTCGAGAGCCCGCCGCCGGCCGACATGGCGCGGCTGATCGCGGCGCTGACGCCCTGAGAGAGGCTTCGCGGGACCTTGGCGGCAAGGGAACCGGCACGAAACCCGGGATGAGAACCCCTGCCCCGCACGTCTCATTGACGAGGGGGCGGAATCGGGATCACCCTGCGCCAGGTCTCCTCCGGCGAGGTCTCCCTGCCCGAAATCACCCTGCGGCAGTGTGGCACCGCACGCGGCGAACCGCCACGGCAACACAAAACGCCGCCTCACGCGTTAGTCGCGACACCCGTCGCTACCCGGCCGGACCGCTCTCTGCTATGGTGGCAGATCGAACGGCCGGCCAACGGGAGGTCGTTCGCGCTCGCCCATGTCTCGCGGGGAGCTTCTAGGAGGTTGGAATGGCTGCTGCACTTCCCGTGCTCGCCAACGAAGGGGGCCTGTCGCGCTACCTCGACGAGATCCGCCGGTTCCCGATGCTGGAGCCGACGGAAGAGTACATGCTGGCCAAGAGCTGGCGCGAGCACGGCGACCGTGACGCCGCCCACAAGCTCGTGACCTCCCACCTGCGGCTCGTGGCCAAGATCGCCATGGGCTATCGCGGCTACGGCCTGCCGATCGGCGAGGTGGTGTCCGAGGGCAATGTCGGCCTGATGCAGGCCGTCAAGCGCTTCGACCCCGACAAGGGCTTCCGCCTCGCCACCTATGCGATGTGGTGGATCAAGGCGGCGATTCAAGAATACATCCTGCGTTCGTGGTCGCTCGTGAAGATGGGCACCACCGCGAACCAGAAGAAGCTGTTCTTCAACCTGCGCAAGGCCAAGGGCCGCATCTCCGCCCTCGACGAGGGCGACCTGCGCCCCGATCAGGTCAAGCAGATCGCCACCCGCCTCGGCGTGCCCGAGCAGGACGTGATCGACATGAACCGCCGCCTCGGCGGCGACGCGTCGCTCAACGCCCCGTTGCGCGAGGAGGGCGAGGGCGAGTGGCAGGACTGGCTCGTCGACGACAGCCCGACCCAGGAGACCGTGCTCGCCCGCGAGGAGGAGGGGCAGAACCGCCTCGCCGCCCTCAAGGATGCGCTGGGCGTGCTCAACCCGCGCGAGCGCCGGATCTTCGAGGCCCGGCGGCTGGCCGACGACCCGATCACCCTGGAAGACCTGTCGAGCGAGTTCGGCGTTTCCCGCGAGCGGGTGCGGCAGATCGAGGTGCGGGCCTTCGAGAAGGTGCAGGACGCGGTCAAGCGCAACCTCGCCACCCGCGAGGCGCCGCGGGCGGGGGTGCCGGCCTGAGGGAGGCCGGTATTCGAGCGCTTCACGATCGCGTCGCAATCGTGAAGCGCTCTAGGCCTCTGATTTTGCCGCGTTTTCTGCGACGAACCGGTTTCCGCTTCGTCGGCCAATGCTCTACCCCATCGGCACCACGATCGAGAGGCCGATCAGCACCAGGGGCATCGCCACCAGCGCCAGCACGGTCTGCACCGCCGTGATGCCCGCCATCAGCGGCGCATCGCCGCCGAGCTGGCGGGCGAGGATGTAGGCCGAGGAGGCGGTCGGCAGCACCTGGAACAGCAGGGCCGTGGTGAGCGCCGGCCCGTGCAGCCCGAGGCCGTGCGCCACCAGCACGGTCGCCGCCGGCATCGCCAGGAACTTCATCGCCGAGGCCGAGGCCACCGGCCCGATCCAGGTCCGCGCGCCAGAGAAGTCGAGCGCCGCCCCGACGCAGAGCAGGCCGATCGGCAGCGACGCCGCGCCCAGCGTGCGAAGCGCCGGCTCCAACCCCGGCGGCAGGCCCCAGCCGAGGAGCTGGACGGCGAGGCCCGCCAGCGACGACACGATCAGCGGATTGGTGACGATCTGCCGGGCGACGCCCCGCGGCGTCAGCCGGGCCGCACCGTGGCGAGCGAAGACCAGCACGCACAGGATGTTGACCGTCGGCACGATCGCCGCGTTGCAGATCGCCGCGAGCGCGATCCCCTTCGCCCCGAACAGCCCGGCGGCGAGCGTCACGCCGACATAGTTGTTGAAGCGCACGCTGCCCTGGAACACCGAGGTGAAGGCCGGCCCGTCGATCCGCATGACGGGCCGCAGGGCGACGACGAGGGCCGCCACGACCAGGGTCGAGAGGATCAGCGTGAGGGCGAGCGCGCCGACCGGCACCGCCGCGACCTGCGCCGTGGCGAGGCTGTGGAAGAACAGGCTCGGCAGCAGCACGAAGTAGCCGAGGCGCTCGGCCTGCGGCCAGAAGGCTTCCGCGAGGAAGCGGCGGCGGCGCAAGGTCAGCCCGAGGACCGTCAGGATGACGACCGGCAGGAGGGCCAGCAGGACGGCGCTGGTCATGATGAGGCTGTCTCGGGGCGGGGTGTCTTCGAGGAGGGCCGGAGAGATCCGCAACGAGCCCGCGATGCGGAAGTCAAGGGTTTCGCTTAGCCGATGGGACGGCCCGCTCCCAGCCGCTCCCGGGTAGGGCGGCCATGCGTGGCTCGACGGGGCCGCCCGACGACGCCTCGGCGAGGCGGCGCGGTGCGCTTCCGCCCGGTCCCTGCCCCGGACGTGCCGTTGCGTTACCGTAATATCCGTCGCGGCTCGCCGCAATGTGGCGAATGCCTGGTAACAGTGTGGTGCCCATTAACCATGCGGACGTAGCCAAGGATCACCCCAACGGAGTCGGTCCATGCTGCGGCTGTCCAACGTCAAGATCCTGCACAAGCTCGTCGGCGTCATCGTGGCGATCAGCCTCATCGTCGCCGGCTGCGTCTGGTACGCCCAGTCGCGCATGACGAGCATCGACGACGCCTACAGCCTGTTCATCACGCGGGAGGCGCGGGCCGTCGCGACCGCGCGGCGCGTGAACGGCCTGGCCTTCACGCTCAATTACTGGGTCTACCGCATCATCGCCGAGACCGAAGACGCCCAGATGAAGGCCGCCGATGCCGGGTTCCAGGCCGCGGTGCCGGTGCTGACGCAGGCCTTGGCCGACCTTCGGAGCGAGGCACCGACCTTCAAGACCCGGATCGACGCGCAGGTCGCCCGCATCGAGCGCTTCGTGCAGGGCGTCATCGAGGTGCGCCGCCTCGGTTCGACCAACCACAACGCCGAGGCGATCGACCTCGTGCACCGGGAGATCGACCCGACCTTCAAGGCGATGATCGACGAGAGCGCCTCGCTCGCCGAGGACATCCGCCGCTACATGGAGAAGGGGTCGGACGACCTCACCGACGAGACCAACGCCACCCGCGCCAGCCTGGTGGCCTTGAGCGCGGCGGGCATGACGGCCGGTCTCCTGGCGGCGATCCTGATCGCCGTGTTCGGCATCACGCGCCCGCTCGGACGTCTCGTCGCGGTGCTGCAGCGCATGGCCGCCGGCGAGATCGATGCCGAGATCAAGGAGGCGGCCCGCGGCGACGAGGTCGGCGCCGTCGGCCGCGCCGTCGAGGGCATCAAGGCCCTGGTGGCCCGAAAAGCCGCGGAGCAGGCCGAGATCAAGCGCATCGCCGACGAGGCCGCTGCGAAAGAGCGCAGGCGCGCGAGGGTGGAACTCGCCGACGCCTTCGAGCGCGCGGTGGGCGGCGTCGTCGGCATCGTCTCGTCCTCGGCCACCGAGCTGCAGGCGACCGCCCAGCAGATGACCGCGACGGCGGCCGAGACGGCGGCCCAGTCGACCACGGTCGCGGCCGCCGCCGAGGAGGCCGCCGCCAATGTCGGCACGGTGGCGGCCGCCGCCGAGGAGCTGGGGAACGCCGTGCAGGAGATCGGCCGGCAGGTCGCCGGCTCGGCCGGTCTCGCCCAGGCCGCGGTGGCCGAGGCCGACCAGACCTCGCGGCTGGTGCAGGAGCTCAGCCAGGCCGCCGAGCAGATCGGCGCCATGGTGGGGCTGATCTCCTCGATCGCCGGCCAGACCAACCTGCTCGCCCTCAACGCCACGATCGAGGCGGCCCGGGCGGGGGAAGCGGGCCGCGGCTTCGCCGTGGTGGCGGCCGAGGTGAAGGAGCTCGCCGCGCAGACCGCCAAGGCCACCGAGGAGATCGGCCAGCGCATCGGCCAGGTGCAGGGCGTGACGAGCCTCGCGGTCGGCGCCATCGGCACCATCACCGGGCGGATCCAGGAGATCAACGCCGTCGCGGCCTCGATCGCCGCCGCGGTGGAGGAGCAGGGAGCCGCCACCCAGGAGATCGTCCGCAACGTGGCGCAGGCGGCGAGCGGCACCTCCGAGGTGACCGGCAATATCGCGGGCGTGGCGCGGGCCTCGGAGGATACCGGCGCGGCGGCGTCCCAGGTGCTGGCCTCGGCCTCGGAGCTGTCGCGCCAGTCCGAGCACCTCACGGCCGAGGTCGGACGCTTCCTCGTGACGATCCGGGCGGCGTGAAGCGGACGGCGCGAGCCGGAGGATGTGTCGCCGCCTTACGGCCGCTCGGCCGGGATGCGGCGGCTCACGGTTGCCACTGCTCGAACGCCTCCCGCATCACCTTCTCTCCCGCGTTGCCCTTCTCGAAGGTCAGGATCGCGCGGTTGCCGTTGGCGTAGCGGATCGGCAGGTCGATCCAGTTGCGCTTGAGCAGCAGGTCGGTGTTGCGCTCGATGTCGGCCTTGAGATTCGAGAGGCCGATCAGGAACAGGTTGTCGCGCACCGGCACCGGCAGGCCCGAGACCGGGGAGCCGCGGCCGGTCTCGTCGTCCTTGAACTGGATCAGGCCGACGTCGCGCACGGTACGGTTCGGATCGGTCGCCGTGAAGGTGAGTTCGAGGATGTGCGAGGCCGGCAGGGTCGCGTCGGTGTTGCGGCGCAGGACCATCGCCAGGCTCAGGCCCGCGTCGGGCACGTCGACATTGCCGCGCACCACGGTCTGGAGCGGCTGGCCCTGACCGCCGTTCACGGCGTCGAGGCGCCACACCACCCGGGCCTGCGTCGCCTTCGGGGCGCTGCCCTGGGGGCCGTTCTCCTCGTAGAGGGTGCCTCGCTGCGCCACCGCGATGTCGGGCGTCGGCGACGGGCGCGGAGCGCCGCCCTGCGGGGCGGCGGGGGCCGCCGGCGCGGGGGCCGGGGCCTGAGGCGCCCGCTCGCCGCCGACCCGGTCGGCGAATTTCGAATCCTGGTTCTCGGCCGGCCGGTTGGGGCCGTTCTCGGCGAAGCCCGCCGGCAGGGCGGCCGGGTTGTCGCGCAGGGACCAGGCGGTGACCGCGATGGCGCCGACGATGGTGGCCAGCACTGCCGCCACGATGCCGTTGCGCACCAGCCGCGAGCGGTCGCGCTTGGGCGCCACCACGTCGAGGCGGGGACGCTGGGGACCCGGATCGGTAGTCCCCGGATCCTCCGCGGGATCGGGGGTGCGCGCCCGCGCCGGGGGCAGCTTCAGCTCGACCGGGGGGCCGGCCTCCGGCAGGGCGTCGGCGTGGTGCGGCGCCGGGGCCGCGGGAGGCGACGGCTCGGGCAGGGCAGGGGGCAGGGTAGGGGAGGCAACGGCGCGGAGAGGCTCGGGCGTCACCGCCGGTTCCGCCAGCGGCTCCCGCGACGGCTCCGGAGCATGATTCGGTTCGGGCGGGGCGGGCTCCGGCGGGCCGCCATGCTCGATCTCGAGCCGGGCGATCGCCCGGTCGAGGGAGACCCGCTCCGCCTCGATATCGGCCTCCGACAGGGGCGGATCGAGGGAGCGGAGCTGGCCGATCAGGGCCGCGCGGGCGCGCTCGTAGACCGTGTGCCGCAGGTCGGGCGAACGGTCGGGCAGGGCCTCGAGGGCGCGGGCGAGCAGGGGATAGTAATCGGCCATGGTCGCCGCATGCCTTGTCGTGCGGGGCGGCGGGCGTCAAGCTTCGCCCGCCGGATGCGCGGAGGATTCCCCTTAATCCTCCAAATTCCCCTCAATCCTCGAAGGGGTTGTGGACCAGGATGGTGTCGTCCCGCTCCGGCGAGGTCGAGAGCAGGGCGACCGGCGCGCCGATCAGCTCCTCGATCCGGCGCACGTACTTGATCGCCTGGGCCGGCAGGTCGGCCCAGGAGCGGCCGCCCGCGGTGGTCTCGCTCCAGCCCTCGAAGGCCTCGTAGATCGGCTCGACCCGGGCCTGGTCGGCCTGGCTCGCCGGCAGGTGGTCGATCTCGCGGCCGTCGAGGCGGTAGCCGGTGCAGATCTGGATCGTCTCGAAGCCGTCGAGGATGTCGAGCTTGGTGAGCGCGATGCCGTCGATGCCGGAGGTCCGCACGGTCTGGCGCACCAGGGCGGCGTCGAACCAGCCGCAGCGGCGCTTGCGCCCGGTGACGACGCCGAACTCGCGGCCCCGCTCGCCGATGCGCTCGCCGATCGCGTCGGTCAGCTCGGTCGGGAACGGACCCTCGCCGACCCGGGTGGTGTAGGCCTTGACGATGCCGAGCACGTAACCGATCGCCCCCGGGCCGAGGCCCGACCCCGTCGCCGCCTGCGCCGCCACGATGTTCGAGGAGGTCACGTAGGGATAGGTGCCGTGGTCGACGTCGAGGAGGGCGCCTTGCGCGCCCTCGAACAGGATGCGCTTGCCGGAGCGTCGCGCGTCGTCGAGGAGCGACCACACCGTGTCGGCGAAGGGCAGGATCTTCGGGGCGATGGCGAGGAGCTCGGCCTTCAGCGCCGCGCCGTCGATCTCGTCGATGCCGAGGCCCCGGCGCAGGGCGTTGTGATGGGCGAGCAGGCGCGAGATCTTGGCGTCGAGCATCTCGGCATCGGCGAGGTCGACGACGCGAATCGCCCGGCGGCCGACCTTGTCCTCGTAGGCCGGGCCGATGCCGCGCTTGGTGGTGCCGATCTTCAGCACCGCGTTCGAGGTCTCGCGGAAATGGTCGAGCTCGCGGTGCAGCGGCAGGATCAGGGTCGCGTTGTCGGCGATGCGCAGGTTCTCGGGCGTGATCGCCACGCCCTGCTGGCCGATCTTGGCGATTTCCTCGACGAGGTGCCAGGGATCGACCACGACGCCGTTGCCGATGACCGAGAGCGTGCCGCCGCGCACCACGCCCGAGGGCAGGAGCGACAGCTTGTAGGTCACGCCGTCGATCACGAGGGTGTGGCCGGCATTGTGCCCGCCCTGGAAGCGCACCACGACGTCGGCCTGCTCGGAGAGCCAGTCGACGATCTTGCCCTTGCCCTCGTCGCCCCACTGGGCGCCCACGACGACGACGTTCGCCATATCTAAAATACCCGTCCCTGCCCGCCGCGCGAAAAGCCCCGGCGCATGGAAGGCGCGGGGCTGATCGGCTGCGGATGGTGTCACGCGTGTGCGCTCTTCGGCGATCCCGGCCGGGAAATCAAGCTGGGCCCGGGAGATGCGCCGAAGTTCGCCGGCCGGATGCGCCTTACTTGGCCTGGGTGTTCGGACCCTGGCCCGGCAGCTCGCCCGGCTTGATCACCGGGGTCGAGTTCGGGGTCGGCTCCGGCGGCGTCACCGCCATGTCCGGGGCGCCGGTGGCCGGCGGCTTGATCACGCCGTCCGATCGCTGGAGCTTGTCGCTGAGCGTCGAGCCGGTGGTGTCGGACTTGTCGGCGTTCGAGGTCGCGTCGCCAGGCCGGACCTTCTCGGGGATGGTCTGGTTCAGCGGCGGCAGGTTCGGGTCGCGGGTGCGGCCCTGCAGGGGCACCTCGGGCGACTGGGCGAGGGCGGCGGTGGCGCCGGCGACGATCGCCAGCACGGCCAGCCCGCCGCGCGTCAGCTTGGACATTCGGGTTCTCCCAAGAGTTGGGTCTCCTGGGGGAAACAGGGCCGGCCCCCGTCAGTTCCGGCCCCGCTTGGCTTTAGCCGCTGCCGCCGCAGGCTCTAGGCGGCTTCCCGCTCCAGGGGGCGGATCGCGTCCATCTCCGCACCGATCGCGTCGCGGGCCGTCAGAAGGTCGAAACGGCTCTGAAGGTTCACCCACACTTGTGGGTCCATCCCGAAGTAGCGCCCGAGCCGCAGGGCCGTGTCGGCGGTGATGCCGATCTCCTCGCGGGCGATGCGCTCGATCCGCGTGCGCGGCACGCGGCACGCCTTCGCGATGGCGTAGGCCGTCAAGTTCAGCGGCACCATGAACTCTTCCCGCAGCACCTCGCCAGGGTGCATCGGCGGCAGGAGGGTGTCGGTCTCGTGCTCGGTGCTCATGCCGCTTGCCTCCGAAGGAGTAGGGCGCTGCCCAGAACGGTGGTCGTCAGTGATAGTCCACGATCTCCACGTCTTCCGGTCCGATGGCTGTCCAACGAAAGCACAATCGGAACTGGTCATTGATCCAGATGGCGTGTTGCCCGACTCGCTCGTCGAGCAGCGGGTGCAACTTGTTGCCCGGAGGAACCTTCAAGGCGTCGAACGAGGTCGCCGCATCCAGGTAGTTGAGCTTACGCCGGGCCGTCTTGAGAAGGTGAGCCGGTATCCCTCTTGGCCGCCGCCCTTCGAAAACGTCTCGCGTCCGGTCATCGGCGAAGCTACGAATCACTAGGCGGCCTCCTAGGCGATGATTAGTATCGCACAATGATACGTGTCGGTCAAGCGAAACGTATCTATGAGCGATACCAATACTGCCGCGATCCGCGTCTGCGCCGATGCCCTGCGTTAGAAATGCCCGGTGGTGTCTCGGGCATTCCCGGGGCGATCAGCTTCGATCCGGAGACCGGCCGTCTACGGCCGGCAGACCAAGCCTCAGCCGTTCGCCGCCATCTCCAGGTAGAGGCCGCGCAGGCGGCGGGTCATCGGGCCGGGCTGGCCGCCGCCGACGCGGGTGCCGTCGATCTCGATCACCGGCATCACGAAGGCGGAGGCCGAGGTGAAGAACGCCTCGGACGCGGCCAGCGCCTCCTCGACCGTGAAGGCGCGCTCCTCCACGCTCAGGCCGTTCTCCTCGGCGAGCCGCATCACCGCCCGGCGGGTGATGCCCGGAAGAAGCGCCGTCGAGAGCGGGCGGGTGACGATGCGGTTATCCTCCGTGATGATGAAGGCGGTCGAGGATCCGCCCTCGGTCACGAAGCCGTCCTCGTGCATCCACGCTTCCGCGACGCCGGCGGCGGCGGCCTGCTGCTTCGCCAGGACTTGGGCCAGCAGCGCCACCGACTTGATGTCCCGGCGCTTCCAGCGCAGGTCCTCGACGGTGATGATCTTGGCGCCGCGCTCGGCCAGCGGGTTCGCCGAGACGGTCTTGGCCTGCGTGAACATCACCACCGTCGGCGGCGTGCCCTCGGGCGGGAAGGCGAAGTCGCGCTCGGCCACCCCGCGGGTGACCTCCATGTAGATGAGGCCTTCCTTGAGATCGTTGCGGGTGACCAGCTCTTCCTCGAGCTTGGTCCACTCGGCGATCGAATGAGGATTGCGGATGCCGATCTCAGCCAGCGAGCGGTCGAGCCGGGCGAGGTGGGCCTCGTTGTCGACGAGCTTGCCGTTCAGCACCGCGCTCACCTCGTAGATGCCGTCGGCGAACAGGAACCCGCGGTCCATGATCGGGATCGTCGCCTCCTCGAAGGGCACGAAGCGGCCGTTGACGTAGACGATGCGGGACATGCGGGTCTTCCTCTCGCGGGACCGATCACGCGGCCGGGCCGGACAAGAGGCTCTTGAAGCACCAGCCGGAGCCCGGCCGCAAGCGCGATTCCGGCCGCCCCGCCCCGCAAGCGCCGTGCGCGCGCGGCGGTTGCGCTTGGCCGCGCCCACGACCTATCGTCCGGCGAACACGAGAGGAACCGACATGCGGCTCACCCCCGACGCGAAGGGCGTCTTCCCCATCGCCCCGACCCCGTTCCACCCGGACGGCCGCATCGACGAGGCCTCGGTCGACAAGATGACCGATTTCTACGGCGAGATCGGCGCGACCGGCCTCACCGTACTCGGCATCATGGGCGAGGCGCCCAAGCTTGACGGCGCGGAAGCGGTGGCCGTGGCCTCGCGGGTGATCCGGCGCACGAAGCTGCCGGTCGTCATCGGCGTCTCGGCCCCGGGCTTTGCCGCGATGGGCTCGCTCACCCGCGCGGTGATGGATGCGGGTGCGGCGGCCGTGATGATCGCCCCGCCGCCGTCCCTGCGCACCGACGACCAGATCGTCGGCTACTACGCCCAGGCCGCCGAGGTGATCGGGCCCGACGTGCCGTTCGTGATCCAGGACTACCCGCTCACCCTGAGCGTGGTGATGACGCCCGCCGTGATCCGCCGCATCGTCACCGACAACCCGAACTGCGTGATGCTCAAGCACGAGGACTGGCCGGGGCTGGAGAAGATCTCCGCCCTGCGCGCCTTCCAGCGCGACGGCTCGCTGCGGCCGATCTCGATCCTGTGCGGCAATGGCGGCCTGTTCCTCGATTTCGAGTGCGAGCGCGGCGCCGACGGCGCCAATACCGGCTACGCCTTCCCGGAGATGCTGGTCGACGTAGTTCGGCTCTCAGTCGCCGGCGAGCGCGAGCGCGCCCACGACATCTTCGACGCCCACCTGCCGCTCCTGCGCTACGAGCAGCAGCCGGGCCTGGGGCTGGCGGTGCGCAAATACGTGATGATGCGCCGCGGCATCCTGGCCTCGGATGCCCAGCGCAAGCCGGGGGCCGGCCTGTCGGCGACGGCGAAGGCCGAGGTGGACTTTTTGCTGGAGCGGTTGGGCCGGCACGACCCGCGGGCGCGGGTCTGACGATGCCGTCAGGCGGCATCCTCCAGGTGGATGCGCAGGACGAAGCCCGCGGCGGTCGCGATGTTGACCAGCGCGTCGAGCGAGAATGTGTCGAGCTTGCCGCGCATCAGCTCGTTGAGCCGCGGGCGGGTCAGGTGCAATCTGGCTGCGGCCTGTTCCTGGGGTAGATCCCAGCTCCGGATCCGCTCGCGGATCTGGAGCAGCAGGTCCGCCCGTGCAGTCATGTTCGCGGCCTCCACCGGATCGTCGGTCAGGGTGTCGAAGACGTTCGCGAATGTCTCGTTCGTCATGTCGTGTCTCCACGAACATCGGACGGTCCAAGGCTGGCGCGGTGTCCCTCCCTCGACCTCATCCTGAGAGCTTGTTTGAGTTGGCCGACCGCATTGAACCCCTCGATGTCATCCCGGGGCCGCGGAGCGGAACCCGGGATCCATAATCGCTGACGACGCAGAAGACGTCGGAACGCGTTTCGCTTCACCCTGCACCGTCAGCGGTTATGGATCCCGGGTTCTCGCCTCCGGCGAGCCCCGGGACGACGTCGAGAGATGTCGGCCTGTGTACAGATCGTTCGGCGAAACCGCTCAAAGAGGCTCCGAGGTGTGGAGCGATCGAAGATCGCGAAGCCTCGAAGGAGGCCTCTAGACGTCCCGGAGATCACTGGAGCCCTCCTTCGAGGCCGACCGATCTTCGATCGGCCGGCACCTCAGGATGAGGTCGAGGGTGGGACAACCGAAATCTGGCACGAGGGACTACCTGTCCCGCCTCTTCCGCAGGTCCGTCCCGTGGCCGGGCGCCCGACCCTTCCGCTCACTTCTCCGAGCCGAACACCCGTCGGAAGATCGTATCGACGTGCTTCAAGTGGTAGCCGAGGTCGAAGCACTCGGCGATCGCCTCGGGCTTCAAGGCCGCGGTCACCTCGCGGTCGGCCTGAAGCAGGGTGAGGAAGTCGCCCTCGCCGCGCCAGACCGGCATCGCGTTGCGCTGGACCAGCCGGTAGGCGTCCTCGCGCGACACGCCGGCCTGGGTGAGCGCCAGCAGCACCCGCTGCGAGTGGACGAGGCCGCCGAGCCGGTCGAGGTTGCGCTGCATCTGCTCGGGGTAGACGAGCAGCTTGTCGACGACGCCGGTGAGGCGGGCGAGCGCGAAGTCGAGGGTGACGGTGGCGTCCGGGCCGATCATCCGCTCGACCGAGGAGTGCGAGATGTCGCGTTCGTGCCAGAGCGCCACGTTCTCCATCGCCGGTAGCGCGTAGGACCGCACCATGCGGGCGAGACCCGTCAGGTTCTCGGTCAGCACCGGGTTGCGCTTGTGCGGCATCGCCGAGGAGCCCTTCTGGCCCTCGGAGAAGTACTCTTCCGCCTCCAGCACCTCGGTGCGCTGCAGGTGGCGCACCTCGATCGCCAGCCGCTCGATCGACGAGGCGACGACGCCGAGCACCGCGAAGAACATCGCGTGGCGGTCGCGCGGGATGACCTGCGTCGAGACCGGCTCAGGCGTCAGCCCCATCTTCTCGGCGACGTATTCCTCGACCCGCGGGTCGATGTTGGCGAAGGTGCCGACCGCGCCCGAGATGGCGCAGGTCGCGACCTCGGCGCGGGCCGCGATCAGGCGGGCCCGGGCGCGCTCGAACTCGGCATAGGCCTGGGCGAGCTTGAGCCCGAAGGTGACCGGCTCGGCGTGGATGCCGTGCGAGCGGCCGATGGTCGGGGTCAGCTTGTGCTCGAAGGCCCGGCGCTTGAGCGCGGCCAGCAGCCCGTCGATGTCGGCGATGAGCAGGTCCGCGGCGCGGACGAGCTGCACGTTGAGGCAGGTGTCGAGCACGTCCGACGAGGTCATGCCCTGGTGGACGAAGCGCGCCTCGGGCCCGACGATCTCGGCGAGGTGTGTCAGGAAGGCGATCACGTCGTGCTTGGTGACGCGCTCGATCTCGTCGATGCGCGCGACGTCGAACACCGCGTCGCGGCCCTTCTCCCACACCTTGGCGGCGGCCTCCTTCGGCACGACGCCGAGCTCGGCCAGGGCCGTGGTGGCATGGGCCTCGATCTCGAACCAGATCCGGAAACGCGTTTCCGGCGACCAGATCGCCGTCATCTCGGGCCGGCTGTAGCGGGGGATCATCGTCGGGGCTCCTGCGTGAAGGGCGAGATTGGGATGCCGCGACGGCTATGGGATGCGGGGCGAGAAGGCAAGAAAGGGGAGGGGGTCGCGCTCCTCGACGGCTCGGCGTCTCGTCCGGGATCCCGTCCGGGATCTCCTGGGCCGCGATCACCCCCGATGCCTTCCGGGGCACCGACCGCGGGGCGAATGCCCGCGGTTTTTGTCCCATCCTCAACTTTCAGGTGCGGTCGCTAAAATTTTAGCCGGATCCGCAGGCGGGCCTTCAAGGCCGGGCCGCATTCTGCCGATGTCGTCCAGTTGGATGTCGTCCAAGTGGCAAGAACAACATCGGATCGGGGCTCGAAATGGTGGATCGACTGTCGTCCGGCGCAGCGTCGCTGCGCAAGTGCGTGATCGCGGCCGCGGCGGTCCTTCCGCTGATCGGCCTGCAGGCCGCGCCTGCGCAGGCTCGCGACGGCGGGGCCATCGCGGCCGGCATCATCGGCGGTCTGGCCCTGGGCGGGCTCGCCGCCGCGGCGGCGGCGCAGCCGCGCTACGCTTATCCCTACCCCGCTTACGGCTATCCGGCCTACGGCTACCGCCGCGTCTACTACGCGCCGGCCCGGGATTGTTGGATCCAGCGCCGCCGGGCCCGCGACGATTTCGGCAACATCTATTACCGGCGCGTGCGCGTCTGCGGTTAAGGCCGCACGGAGATCCGAATCCCGGGTCCCGCTGCGGCGAGCCCGGGATCGGGACGATCTAGAACCGCAGGGTCAGCCCGCCATTCACCGCGTAGCCGTCCCCGCCCGTGCGGGCGAAGGTGGTGCCGCCCGTCAAGGTTAGGCTCACCCCCGGCGTCACGTCGGCGGAAAGCCCCGCCTCGACGAGGCCGTAGGTGCCGCGCGCAGCCCGGCCGAGCGGGGTCAGGATCGGCAGCAGCGGGGTCGAGGTGAGGGAGGTCACCAACGTGCGGCCGCCATCCAGGAATTCGTGCTCGGCGGTGACGTTGACGAAGGCCCGCACCGGCAGGCCGACGAGGCTGAAGGGCGCGGCGCGCAGCTGCAGGCCGGCCCGGCCGACCAGCGACTCGATCCCGGTGGCGCCGACGGCCTGCGTCAGCACCGGGTCGCCCCGCTCGGTATAGGCGCCGACCCGCGTGGTGGCGTAGGTGAGGCCGACGATCGGCCCGAGGCGCACCGGCCCGACGATATCGAACAGGTAGCCCGCCTTCGCCGCCACCGCGACGCTGTCGCCGCCGGTCGCGCCGTTCAGCGGGTCGATCACGCCGGGCCGGGTCACGGAATAGTCGTGGCGGCCATAGGCCAGGACCGCGTCGGCGAACAGGTTGGTTCCGGTGAACGAGCCGTAGGCGGCGAAGCCGTAGCTGTCGACGTCGATCGTGCCGGCGCCGCCGCGGAGGTTCGCGTGCGGGTTGGCGTAGTTGAAGGCGACGCCGAAGCGCACGCCCGGGGTGGGCGTCGCCTCGATTCCGATCGCGCCGCTCGGGCTGTCGTAGTCGTAGCCGGTGGAAAAGCCCCGTGTCGCCCGGCTGCCGCCGGCGTACCCGCCCTGGCCCCACACGATCAGCGGGCTTGCCGGCGCGCCGAGCGGCGCGACGCCGGTGACACCGAGCGCGCCCGTCGCCTCGCCGGGCAGGGGCGCGAAGAGCCGGTAGGCGTCGAGGCGCTGAAGCAGGGCGCCGGCGAAGCTCGTCGTGCCGATCTGGCCGAGCTCGGCCTGGGCGGCGATGCCGTTCGGCGCGGCGAGCGCGTTCGCCATGTAGCGCGACAGCACGAGGTAGCCGCCCTCGGTCAGGTGCACCCCGTCGAGGGAGAGGAAGGTGTTCTGCACCGCCTTCGGGGCGGTGGCACAGGCGGCGACGAGCGCGCAGGGCGTGCTGGTGTTGGTGAAGCCGTAGCGGCCCGGATCGGCGATGATGCGCTGGAAGATCTGGCCGTTGTCGAGGAGGAAGATCCGGGTGCCGGCGGCCGAATAGGGCGCCAGCCCTGCCTGCAACCCGTCGAAGTAGGTGCGGGAGAAGAGGTCGGCGGCCGCGGCGTTGCCGGAGGCCGCGACCCGCGGCAGGCCGTTGAGCGTGGTGAAGCCGTTGAACACGATCGTGCCGGCACCCGCGCCGACGAGCTGGCCGACGCTGCCGACGGCATTCGCCGCCGAGGCCCGGCCGAGGAGCGGCGCCTGGGCGGTGGTGAGCCCGGAGAGCGCGGCGCCGATGCCGTCATTGCCGCCGATGTTGATGGCGACGAGGCTGCCGGGGCCGAGGCGCTGGCCGCTCGCCAGGAACGCCGCCACCTCCTGGGTCAGGCCCGGCAGCAGGCTCGAGCCGACATTGCCGGTGCCGGTCTGGGCGCCGCCGACGGCGTAGTTGGTCACGGCGGAATCGGGCAGGCCGTAGATCGCCTGCAGGCCGTCGACGAAGTTGACCCCGTTGGAGTAGCGGCCGTTCACGTAGGGAAAGCCGAGGGGCCGGCCGGTGAGGCGCACGACGTTGCCGGTATCGGCGTAGCTGTCGCCGAAGACCGTGAGCCCCGTCACCGCCTGCGCGGCCGCACCCTGCGCGCCCGCCAGAGCCGTGCCGGCGAGGAACGAGGCCGCCATGCCCGCGCGCCGCAGGCGTCCGAAACCCGTCGTCATGTCGTTTCCCCCAAAGGTCCTGCGGCGTCGCCGCGCCGCTTTTGGGCCACAATGGGGCAGGCCGGGACCGGTCGGGTCAAGCGTCTGACGGCCGGGTTACAATTCAGACAAGACGAGGCGGCCGGCCTGTGACCCGGCCGCGACAGTCCCTCAGGATCAGGCCTCCTCCACCCGGGCCCAGCCGTTCGGCATCAGCCGTTCCTGGGGGGTGAACTTCGCCTTGTACTGCATCTTGCGCGACCCCTCGACCCAGTAGCCGAGATAGAGGTAGGGCAGGCCGAGGCTGCGGGCGCGCTCGATGTGGTCGAGGATCATGAAGGTGCCGAGCGAGCGCTCGGCCTCGACGGGATCGTAGAAGGAATAGACCATCGACAGCCCGTCGGAGAGCACATCGGTGAGGCAGACGGCGACCGGCGCGCCGGTGCCGCGGCCGTTGATCGCGGTGTCGGGCCCGCGCTTGCGGTAGACCACGAGGTGGGTCTCGACGTGGCTGTCCTCGACCATCATGGCGTAGTCGAGCACCGTCATGTCGACCATGCCGCCGTCGCCGTGGCGTGCGTCGAGGTAGCGGCGAAATAGCGCGTATTGCTCCGAGGCCGGGCGGTTGGCCTGGGCCTGGCCGACGAGGTCGCGATTGCGCTTCAGCACCCGGCGCTGGCTGTCGCTGGGCAAAAAGTCGTCCACCACCACCCGCACCGAGATGCAGGCGCGGCAAGTCTCGCAGGCCGGCCGGTAGGCGATGGTCTGCGAGCGGCGAAAGCCGCCCTGCGTCAGGATCTCGTTGAGGTCGCGGGCACGCCGGCCGACGAGATGCGTGAAGACCTTCCGCTCCTGCTGCCCGGGCAGGTAGGGGCACGGCGAGGGCGCCGTGAGGTAGAACTGCGGTGCGTCCCGCGGATGGCTGGTCACGCTTCGGTGTTCTCGCAGGCAGGGACCGGCGCGGCGCCGGGAAGGCCAGGATAGCACCGGCGCGGCCCGCCTCAACAGGGGCGGGCCGCGCCGGCGAAAAATCCTGACAATTAAGCGCGACGGGGGCCGAAGGTTGCAGCCCTGGGGTGCGCTCTCGCGTCCCTCACGCCTCGCGGACGACCGCGAGGTCGAGGACGAGGTCGTGGCCCATGCGCCGGTCGGCCCGCAGCACGCCGATGCCGATGTCGAGCACCCAGAGCAGGAAGGTCGACAGCGCGACGTAGAACAGCAGCGCGTGCACGCCGGCGGTGATCCAGTCGATCGGCCCGCCGGTCGTCGCCCGCACCGCCCGCAGGCCCATCATCCGCATGCCCAGCGTGCTCTGGCGCGGGCCGCCGACGGTGATCGCGCTGTAGAGGATGCCGCTCGCCGGCAGGATCGCGTAGAGCGCCCAGCCAACCCCGAAGGTGATGACCCCGAGGAGCGAGATCGCCAGCCACAGGAGGCAGCTGAAGCCGAAGATGAACAGGATGTCGAGCAGGTAGGCAATGAAGCGCCGCGACAGCGAGCCGTGCGCCACCAGCACCGGCGGCCCGGCCCAGCCGGGGCCGGACGGGGGCAGGGGACCGCCGTAGCCGGGTTGGTAGGGTCCACCCTGATAGGGACCGTTCTGCCAGGAATTCGCCATCGCGTCCGTCTCCGCCGTATCGCCCGCTGGGTAAGGTGGGCGTGGCGGGGCGGCGGCTCAAGGGCCGATGTCCGGGACTCGATCTCTGCGCCCCTGGCCGGAATGCGGCGACCGTCGAACCTCCCGCTGTTCCGCTCTCTTGCCGATTCGGTCCAGCGCCGCTCGCCCGCGGTCTCACCCTGAGGAGTATGGCGCGATGTGTGAGAGCCTGCTCGACAGATCGGCAAGGTTTGTCCTGCCCACAACCTCATCCTGAGGTGCCAGTCGATCGGAGATCGACTGACCTCGAAGGAGGTCTCCAGAAGTCTCTGAGAGAACTGGATGCCTCCTTCAAGGCTCGCTTCGCTCGCACCTCAGGATGAGGTCGCATGTGGACTAAATAATTCCTCGCTGTATTGTATTTGCAATTCAAACAGGTTCTCAGCTATCCCGGTTCCTATCCACCCATCGTCCCGGTGCCATTCGGCCCGATCCGCCGCGGCTCCAGCCCCTCGCGGCTCAACGTGTCGAGGATCTCGGCGGTGTGGCCGGGTCCGCGCGTCTCGATCGTCACGTCGATCGAGACGCTCTTCGCCGGCACGTCGAGGTGGAGGCGGCCGTGCGAGACCTCCAGGATGTTGGCCCCCAACTCGCCCAGCCGCCCGGCGACCCGGCCGAGCACGCCGGGCCGGTCGCTCGCGGTCATCCGGAACGAGATGATGCGGTCCTCGCGCTCCAGTTCGCGCACCATCACGGAGGCGAGGAGCCGCGCGTCGATGTTGCCGCCGCACAGCACCAGGCCCACGGTGCGGCCGGCGAAGAGATCGGGCCGGGCGAGCAGGGCCGCGAGGCCGGCGGCGCCCGCGCCCTCGGCGAGGCTGCGCTGGAGCGTGGCGTAGTCGTGCACCGCCCGCTCGATCTGCGGCTCGTCGACGAGGACAATCTCGCGCACGAGGTCGCGGATGATCGGCAGGGTCAGGCGGCCGACAGTCTTGACGGCGATGCCCTCGGCGAGCGTCGGGCCGCCGATCGGCCGCTCCTGCCCGTCGATGGCGTTGAGGAAGGAGGGGTAGAGCGCGGCTTGGACCCCGGTGAGCGCCACCCGCGGCCGCAGGCTCGCGCCGACCGCGATGCCGCTCATCAGCCCGCCGCCGCCGATCGGCACGACGAGGCAATCGAGGTCGGGCGCATCCTCCAGCATCTCGAGGGCGATCGTGCCCTGGCCGGCCATCACCAGGGGGTCGTCGTAGGGGTGGACCAGCACGAAGCCGTGCGCCTCGACCAGCCGGTCGACCGCCGCGGCCGATTCGACCAGGGTCTCGCCCTCCAGGACGACCGTGGCGCCGTGAGCGCGGGTGTTCTCGACCTTCACCAGCGGGGTCGTCGCCGGCATCACGATGGTGGCCGGGATGCCGAGGCGGCGCGCGTGATAGGCCACCGCCTGGGCGTGGTTGCCGGCCGACATCGCCACCACGCCGCGGCGTCGCTCGGAGGCCGAGAGGGCGCTCAGGCGGTTGACCGCGCCGCGCTCCTTGAAGGCGCCGGTCGCCTGCATGTTCTCGTGCTTGACGAGGACGCGCGCGCCGGTCAGCTCCGAGAGGCGCGGCGCCGGCACCAGCGGCGTGCGCAGCACGTGGCCGCGGATGGTGTGGGCGGCCCGGACGACGTCGTCCGGGGTGATGGCGTAGGGCTGGCTCAAGCGCGACTCTCCGGGTGTCGGCAGTGTAGAGCCCGCGTGGGTCCGCGTCAGCCCGCTCCCGGCTCGGCGAGCGCCGCGTCCGGCGTGTCGAGGTAGTAGTGCTTCAGCAGGTAGAGCGCCGCGCCGCCGACCGGGCCGCGGTCGCTCGTGAGCCCCGAGAGGTCGGTGCGGCTCAACCCGGAAAACTCGCAGACTGCGTAGCGCGGCAGCGGGCTGCGGCCCTCGCGCTCCTGCGAGAAGTCGATGCGGATGCTGCGCTCCTGCGGCCCGGCGGCCTCGCGCAGCACCGCCACGCGGGCGCCCGCCGGCACCAGGGTCGGCAGGGCGCGCCGGCAGATCCGGGCCTGCTCGGCATCGGGCGTGCCCGCGCAGGCGCCGAGGCCCAGGAGACCGGCAAGGGGACCGGCGAGGAGCAGGCGGGCGGCGAGGCCCGCAGGCCTCGCGCGGGAGCCTGGGTTCACCCGTCCTGTCCGTCTCACCCTTGCCGCAGCCGCTCGGCGACCCGCGGGGCGAAGTAGGTGAAGACGCCGTCGGCGCCGGCGCGCTTGAAGGCGGCGAGGCTCTCCATCATGGCGCGCTCGCCGTCGAGCCAGCCGTTCTGGGCCGCCGCTGCGATCATCGCGTACTCGCCCGAGACCTGGTAGGCGAAGGTGGGGACGGAAAAACTCTCCTTCACCCGGCGGATCACGTCGAGATACGGCATGCCCGGCTTGACCATCACCGAATCGGCGCCCTCGTCGAGGTCGAGGGCGACCTCGCGCAGGGCCTCGTCGGTGTTGCCGGCATCCATCTGGTAGGTGCGCTTGTCGCCGACCAAAGTGGCGTTGGTGCCGATCGCGTCGCGGAACGGGCCGTAGAAGGCGCTGGCGTACTTCGCCGCGTAGGTCATGATCTGCACGTCGCGATGGCCGGCCCGGTCGAGCCCGGCCCGGATCGCGCCGACCCGCCCGTCCATCATGTCGGAGGGGGCGATGACGTCGGTGCCGGCCTCGGCCTGGATCAGGCTCTGCTCGACGAGGAGCGCCACCGTCTCGTCATTGACGATCACCCCGTCCTCCAGGAGGCCGTCATGGCCGTGGCTGGTATAGGGATCGAGGGCGACGTCGGTGATGATTCCGATCTCCGGCACCGCCTTCTTCACCGCCCGCACGGCGCGGCAGACCAGGTTGTTGCGGTTGAGCGCCTCGGAGCCCGTCGCGTCGCGTAAAGCAGGCTCGACGAAGGGGAAGAACGAGATCGCCGGGATGCGCAAGGACGCGGCCCGCTCGGCCGCCCGCACCGCCTCGTCGACGGTCAGGCGCTCGACGCCCGGCATCGAGGCAACCGGCACGCGCCGGTTCTCGCCCTCGATCAGGAAGATCGGCCAGATCAGGTCGTCGACGGTGAGCGTGGTCTCGCGCACCAGGCGGCGCGACCACTCGGCCTTGCGGTTGCGCCGCGGGCGCTGGGTGAGCCCGAGGGAGGCCGGCTCGGTCCGGGCGGCTTCCCGGGCCAGCGGCCGGGGCATCGGCTGGATCTGCGACATCCGGGGTCGGGCCTCCTCGCGGCCCGCCTTCGCGCCGGGCCTGTTCTTCGTGGAATTCGTCCAATCCGGAGGTAGCACAAACCGGGCGGCGCCAGAACCCGGGCGGAGGTGCATGGCAGGGTCTCGCGAACGGCTTCGCGTCGTCCCGCGCCGTTGACGCGGCGGGCGGCACCCGGTTAACCGCCATTAAGTGTCTCTCACGAAACTCCCGATCACCGTCGTCGCTCGCCGCGGCGGCGTCGGAGCAGCGGGACTTGCGTGAGGTGCACGAACCGGGAGGGTGCATCATGAGCGAAGCGGGCGTGACGGCGGACGGCGCGGTTCTGTGCGAGCGGCGGGGCGCCGCCGGATTCATCACCCTCAACCGGCCGAAAGCCCTCAACGCCCTCACCCTCGAGATGGTGCGCGCGATGCGTGCCGCCCTGGACGCCTGGGCGGCGGATCCTGCGGTGACCCGGGTGGTGGTGCAGGGCGCCGGCGAGCGTGCCTTCTGCGCCGGCGGCGACATCCGCCGCATCCACGAGGAGGGGAGCGCCGGGAAATTCGAGGAAGCCCAGACCTTCTTCCGCGAGGAATACGAGCTCAACGCCCTGATCCAGCGCTATCCGAAGCCCTACGTCGCGCTGATCGACGGCATCGTGATGGGCGGCGGCGTCGGCGTGTCGCTGCACGGCTCGCACCGGGTCGCGGCCGAGCGCACGGCCTTCGCGATGCCCGAGACCGGGATCGGCTTCTTCCCCGATGTCGGCGCCACCTACGCCCTGCCGCGGCTGCCGGGCTTCGTCGGCACCTATCTGGCGCTCACCGGCGAGCGGATCGGCCAGGGCGACGTGCTGGCCTTCGGGCTCGGCAGCCACGCCGCACCCGCCGCGCGCTTCGACGCGATCCGCGACGCGCTGAGCGAGGGCGGCCCGGTCGAGGCGGCGATCGGCCACCACGACGCGCCGGCCCCCGGCCCGCTCCACGCCGAGCGGGCGCTGATCGAATCCTGCTTCTCGGCCGACAGCGTCGGGCAAGTGCTGGCGCGGCTCGACGCCGCCGGGTCCGACTTCGCGCGGAAATCCGCCGCGACGATCCGCACCCGCTCGCCGACCAGCCTGACCCTGGCGCTCGCCCAGATGCGCCGCGGCGCCTCCCTGTCCTTCCCGCAGGCGATGCAGCTCGAATACCGCATCCTGTGCCGGATCCTGCGCGGGCACGACTTCTACGAGGGCGTGCGCTCGGTCTTGATCGACCGCGACGGGAAGCCGGACTGGCGGCCCGCCACCCTGGAGGCGGTGCAGGCCTCCGACATCGAGGCCCATTTCGCGCCGATGCCCGGCGAGCCGAGCTTCACCTGACCATGCGCTCCTTGAGCAAGGTCCGGGGCGGTCCGCGGCGGGCCGGGATCGACGAGGCGGCCGACCGCATCGAGCGCCGGCCGCCGCGGCCCGAGACGCGCTGGGACGTGGTCCTGGTCTGGCTGATGCGGGTCGTCGCGGTGGTCTGGATGGTCAAGGGCCTGAGCGCCTGGGCCGAGATCCTCGGCGCCCGCCCCAACGCCGCGCCGTTCGAGACCGCGCCGATCGGCCGGCAGGCGGTGATCGTCTATTTCGGCGTCATCAACCTGCTGGCGGCGGTAGGCCTGTGGCTCGCCACCGCCTGGGGCGGGGTGGTCTGGCTGCTCGCCGCCACCTCGGCGATCGTGCTCGCGCTGCTCACCCCGCAGCTGCTGCCGATGTCGATTCCGAGCCTCGCCTTCGACAGCATGATCATCCTGGTCTACTTCACGGTCTCCTGGTTGGCCTCGCGCGAACTACGCTGATCCTCAACCTTTCTCGAAAGTGAACGATCTGGTTCATCTTCGGTTTACCGACAGAGGTAAATCGAGAATTTATCCTGTCGTTTAAACTCACATTCACGGGGCGCGCCTAATTTGAACTCATAAGCGGAGCGGGACGACACCGCCGAGCACCCCCGTACAGAGTGAGGCGTTCCGATGAAGACCCAGGCGACGAAGGTGGCGCAGACGATCTCCGCTCCCGAGACCGAGACCGCGGTGCGCCCCCACTACCTCGAGGCCCTCCACCTGGTGGAGCGCCTGCACCGCCGCCTCCTCGACGTGATCAAGGACGAGTTCGAGCGCCGCGGCCGCGAGGACGTCAACAGCGTCCAGGCCCTGCTGCTCTACAACATCGGCGACAAGGAGCTGACCGCGAGCGAGCTGCGCACCCGCGGCTACTACCTCGGCTCGAACGTGTCGTACAACGTCAAGAAGCTGGTCGAGACCGGCTACCTGCACCACGCCCGTTCGAAGACCGACCGCCGCTCGGTCCGCATCAGCCTCACCGACAAGGGCCGCGAGGTGCACGAGATCGTCCGCGGGCTCTACGACAAGCACGCCAAGACGATCCAGCCGATCGGCGGCATCTCCGAGGACGATTTCGGCCGCCTCAACACGGCGCTGGCCCGGCTCGAGCGCTTCTGGACCGACCAGATCCGCTACCGGCTGTGAGGGGCCGTTCGATCAAGCGGACGGGCGGGCCTATCTCGGCGTCATCCCGGGGCCGCGAAAGCGGAACCCGGGATCCATCAACGCCGATCGTCCAGGACGAAGCGGACCGGGTTCAGCCCCGTTCTGCTTCGTCGGCGTTTATGGATCCCGGGTTCCGCTGCGCGGCCCCGGGATGACGCCGAGGGCATCAGCGTCGGGCTTCCGACGTCAATCTTCCGCCACCCCGCACCCTAATTCAGCAGCGCCCGGCTGCGGTTCTCCCGGGCCCGCACCGTCGTCATCGGCAGGCGGAAGACGGGGCGCTGGTGCTGGTCCTCGACCCGGAAGGCGCTGCGCCTCCAGTCGCAGGCGACCTCACGATCGTCGAGCAGGCCGGCCGCGAGCTTCGCCGCCACTTCCAGCGCATCGGCCGCGCTCCGCAACTCGACGCCCTCGGGGTCGATGATCAGGCGGCGGCCAGACTGGAAGTGGAAATAGTAGACGGTCATCACGGGCTCGACGGCGATTCGGCCGCTACTCATGCCACAGAAAATGGCAGCCGGCGATCCTCTTGTCACAAACCTGTAAAAACCGCGCATCTTCAGCGCCGCCGGGAAGCAAGATTGTCGCTATATCTTGAATTAATTCCTCGAACCGCAAGTGAGAACTTTGCGGCATGACGAAAATGGGCTTTCGCTTTCGCCCAATAAGAAAGCCGCCCGAAGGCGGCTCTCAGGAGTGTTGCCGGATTGTCGCTGGCGATCAGGCCCGCAGACGGGTCCGCACCTCGCCGAGGCTGCGGCGGACCAGGTCCTGGGCGGCGTCGCCGCTGACCTTCTCCCGCAGGATCGTCTCGGAGACCCGCACGGCGGCTTCCGCCGCGGCGGCCCGCACCTCGGCGGCGGCCTGGGCCTCGGCCTGGGCGATCTTGGTCTCCGCCGCCTTGGTGCGGCGGGCGACGAACTCGTTCAGGCGGGCATGGCCCTCGGCGGCGGCGGCCTCGGCCTCCGCACGGGCATTGGCGACGATCTCGGCGGCCTCGCGCTCGGCATCCGAGCGGCGGCGCTTGTAATCCGCCAGGACGGCCTCGGCCTCCTCGCGCAGGCGCCTCGCCTCCTCGAGCTCCTTGCGCACGCGGGCGCCGCGCTTGTCGAGCCCGCCGATGATCTGGTCGAACACGCCCGCTTTCCAGGCGATGCCGCAGAACACCACGAAGGCGACCGCGACCCAGAATTCCGCATCGAACAGCATGTCGTTGATCCCCTGCGGCTCAGTGCACGGTCTGGGCGGTGCGGTCGTACGCCGCCTCGACGGCGGCGCGGTCCGGCGCCTGGCCGGTCAGGCGCTCGACGATCGCGGTCGCGGCGTCGGCGGCCACCTCGCGCACGCTGCCCATCGCGGTCGCGGTGCGGGTGCGGATCTGGGTCTCGGCCTCGGCGAGCTTCACCGCCAGGTCGGCCTCAAGGGACTTGCGGCGCGTCTCGGCCTCGGCGGCGAGCTGCTCGCGGGTGGTCTGGGCGATGCCCTTGGCCTTGGACTGGGCGTCCTTGAGGGCGCGCTCGTAGGTGTCGCGGGCGCCGTCGGCCTCGGACTTGGCGCGGGCGGCCTGGTCGAGGTCGCCGGAGAGCCGGGTCTGCCGGTCGTGCAGGATGCCGGCGATCTGCGGCAGCGCGATCTTCGACATCAGGTAGTAGAGCAGGCCGAAGGCGAGCGCGAGCCAGATGATCTGCGCGACGAAGGTGCTGCTCTCGAACGGCGGAAAGCCGCCGCCGTGCTCGGAGGCCGGCTCGTGAATCAGCCCCTCCTTCAGGGGGGCGGGTGCATGTGGCTGCGCCATGGTGTCGTCCGGGTGTGGGGGAGACGAAGCGCTCCCGCCGAGCGCTCGGCCGGGCCGGCCGTCTGGCCACCGCACCTCAGCAGGAGCGGCGGCTGCACGAAGTGGTGGCGGTGGCCCTTAACGCACGCGCACCGGAGCCTCGTGTGAAGCCCGGTGCGCGGGGTGGACCACCTCTTGTCAGGCAATCCTCGCCGAAATCAGACGGCGAACAGCAGCAGCAGCGCGACGAGCAGCGAGAAGATGCCCAGCGCCTCGGTCAGCGCGAAGCCGAGGAGCAGGTTGGGGCGCTGGCTGTCGGCCGCGGAGGGGTTGCGCAGGGCGCCGGCGAAGAACTGGCCGAACAGGTTGCCGAGGCCCACGGCGGCGCCCGCCATGCCGAGGCAGGCGAGGCCGGCGCCGATGTACTTCGCAGCAACGGGATCCATCGTGATGCTCCTAAGGTCGTCTAGTCGTCTGGCGGGTGGTATCCGGCCGCGACACGGCGAACCGGGGTGGGAAGCTCTGGGAGTCTGATCGCGGGCGAAGGGGCGGGGCCTCGTCGAGGCCCCTGCCGCCTTTAGTGGCCCGGATGCAGGGCGTCGCTGAGGTAGATCGAGGTCAGCGTCGCGAAGACGTAGGCCTGCAGCACCGCGACCAGCATCTCGAGGGCCGTGACGGCGACCGAGAGGGCGAGGGGCAGGGGCGAGAGGATGCCCCAGACGCCGGCGGCGAGGAGGGCCGGGACGAAGCCCGCGAAGATCTTGAGCGCGATGTGGCCCGCCAGCACGTTGGCGAAGAGACGGACCGAGAGGCTGATCGGCCGGGAGATGAACGACACGACCTCGATCATCACGATCAGCGGCTTGAGCCAGCCCGGCACGCCGGGGGGCACGAACAGCCCGAGGAAGTGGGTGCCGTGGGCCATGAAGCCGTAGATCACCACGGTGAGGATCACCACCAGCGCCAGCATGAAGGTGACGATGATGTGGCTGGTCACCGCGAAGGCGTAGGGGATCATCCCGAACAGGTTCAGCAGCAGCACGAACATGAACAGGGAGAAGACCAGCGGCACGAAGCGCTCGCTGCCGTGGCCGGCCGACTGGTGCACCGTCTGGCCGATGAACTCGTAGAACACCTCGGCCAGGGACTGCGCCCGGCCCGGCACCACCGCGCGGCTCTTCGTCGCCCAGATCGTCAGGAGCGCGATGAGCCCCACGGCCAGGAACATGTACAGCGCCGACTGGGTGAAGGCGATGTTCTGGTGGCCGATATGCCCGAACGAAACCAGCGGCTTCAGCTCGAACTGGTGGATCGGATCCATCTTGACGGCCATGCCGGTCCCGCCCCCTCGTGTGTCGCTGCCGCGGGTTTCTCCCGCCGCGCTGCCAATCCGTGCAGGCGGATGCACGGCATCCACCGGATGATCAAGACCCTGGCGGGCCTTTCTTCGTGTCCGCGGCCGGAAAAAATCCGGAAACGCGCATCACGTTGTAGATTCCGGCCGCGAAGCCCAGGACGAGCAGGACGATCAGGCCCCAGGGCTTGGTGCCCAGGAGACGATCGAAGCCCCAGCCGAGAAGGCCGCCCGCCAGGACGCCGGCCACGAATTCCGTGGACAGCCGCATGGCGACGCCGAGGGACGAGGGCTGGCCGCTGCCTTGACGCGCAGAAAGGTCGGGAGACGCCGCGGGGCGCTTCCGGTCGATCTGCATCTCGAGACGCTTGAGCCTCGCGGAGAGGTCGTCGTCGGGGGAGGAACCCTCACCGGTGCCGTCCTTCCCCCGCGGGTCGTTGCCGTTCATGGCGAAACCTCGCGCGTGAAGGATGACGAGATCCGGTCCGGCTACCCCCGTCGAGCGGGCGCACCATAGTTTCGCCCACCTTGGGTGTCAAGGCACCGCGAACAGGCGTTAAGTCATTGGACTTTCGACGGATTCCGCATCGCACACGGGAGCGCCGTCAAACCGTCTCGACCAGCCGCTCGGCAGTCGCGAGATCGACCGAGACGAGCTGCGACACCCCCCGCTCGACCATGGTCACGCCGAACAGCCGGTCCATCCGCGCCATGGTGATCGGGTTGTGGGTGATGACGAGGAAGCGGGTGTCGGTGTCCCGCGCCATGGCGGCGAGCAGGTCGCAGTAGCGCTCGACATTGGCGTCGTCGAGGGGCGCATCGACCTCGTCGAGGACGCAGACCGGCGACGGGTTGGTCAAGAACACCGCGAAGATCAGGGCGGTCGCCGTGAGCGCCTGCTCGCCGCCCGACAGGAGCGTCATCGTCTGAGGCTTCTTGCCCGGGGGACGGGCCAGGATGTCGAGGCCCGCCTCCAGCGGGTCGTCCGAGTCGACCAGCGTCAGTTCCGCGGTGCCGCCGCCGAACAGGGTCGTGAACAGCCGCTCGAAATGCCCGTTCACCGCCGTGAAGGCGGCGAGCAGCCGCTCGCGCCCCTCGCGGTTGAGGCTCTGGATCGCTCCGCGCAGGCGCCGGATCGCCTCGATCAGCTCGTCGCGCTCGCGGCCCAATTCGTCGCGCCGGCCTTCCGTGTCGCGCAGCTCCTCCTCGGCCCGCAGGTTCACGGCGCCGAGCCGGTCGCGGTCGGCCTTGAGCGTCGCCGCCTTGGCCTCGACGGCGCCGACCTCCGGCAGGGGATCGCCGGGCGCGGCACCGGCGAGGCCGTAGAGGCCGTCCGGCGTGACCTCCAGCGTGTCGGCGATGGTGCGGACCACCTCGGCGAGGCGCCGCGTCAGGGCCTCGTGGGCCGCCGCTGCCGCCGCCCTGGTCTCGCGGGCGGACGCGAAGGCGTCGAGGGCGGCCCGCGCCCGCCCTTCGGCGTCGGCCAGGACCTTTTCTCCGGCATTCAGGCTCGCGCCGGCCTGCGCCCGGGCCGCCTCGGCGCGGTCCGTCTCGGCGGTGAGGCGGCGGCGTTCCTCGGCGAAGGTCTCGGGCGCCTCGGCGAGCTCGGCCTGCTCCTCCTCGGCCGCGGAGAGGCGGCCTTCGAGTTCGTCGAGCACGCTGTCCGCCCGCTCGGCCCGCTCCTGCCAGCGCGCCCGGTCGGCAGCGAGCGCGGCACGACGGGTGGCCGCTTCTTCCGCGGCGCGGGTCAGCGACAGGCGGGCCGCCCGGGCCTCGGCGGCGGCGAGGCGGCACGCCTCGGCGATGGTGCGGGTCTCATCGAGCCGCACGGCGAGGTCTTTGGGCTCGTCGAGGGCGGCGAGCGCATCCTCGGCGGCCTCGGCCCGTGCGGCGGCCTCCTCGGCGTCGAGGGCCAGGCGCGCCTCGGCCTCGGCGAGGGCGGTCCGGCGGGCGACGGCCTCGGCCTCCCGGCGCTCGGCCTGGGCCAGGGCCTCGCGGGCGCCGTCGAGGGTGCGGCGGGCGAGGCGGGCGCCGTCGAGCGCGCGGATCTCCGCCGCCGCCGCGGTTTCCGCCCAGGCCTGGAGGGCGTCGTGGGCCTCCCGCGCGGCCTCCGCCTGCTCCCGGGCCTCGGTCGCGGCCTCGCTCAACGCGTCGAGCCGGTTGCGCTCGGACAGCCGCCGTGCCGCCGGGCGCGGCGCTTCCGCCGCCGCGGTGAGGCCGTCCCAGCGAAGGAGATCGCCCCGCCGCGTGACGAGGCGCTGGCCCGGATGCAGGCGCTCGCGCAACGCCGCCGCGTCCGCCGGCTCGACCACTCCGACCTGCCGCAGGCGGCGGGCGAGGGCCGGGGGCCCGGCGACCCGCTCGGCGAGCGGCCGGATTCCGGCCGGCAGAGCCGGGTCGGTGCCGGGATCGGGCAAAGCCGCCCAGTGGGTCGGGGCCCGCGGGTCGAGGGCGGCGTCCAGGTCGTCGCCGAGGGCCGCCGCCAGGGCCGCCTCGTAGCCGGGCTCGACGGTGAGCGCGTCGAGGACCGGCGGGAAGCGCGACTCGGCGGTGGGCGCCACCAGCCGGGCGAGGGTGCGGGCCTCGGTGTCGAGCCGCGCCGCCTCGCGCTCCGCCGCCGCCAGGACCGGCCGGCCCCGCGCCTCGGCCTCGCGCGCCTCGGCCACCACGTCGCGGGCGGCGGCCGCCGCCTCCTCGGCGTCCTCGGCCGTCTCCTTCGCCTCGTCGTAGGCCCCGCGCAGGGCGGCGAGCCTCTCCGCCCCGGCCTCTCCCGCCGCCGCGGCCTCGCGGGCGAGGCGGGCCTGCTCGCCGGCGAGCCGCGCCGCCCGGGCGCGCTCGTCGGCGGCGGTGCGGATCAGGGCGCCGCGCCGCGCCGCGTGCTCGGCCTGGGTGCCCTGCGCGGCGGCGAGCGCGCGTTCAGCAAGGGCGAGGTCTCGCTCCGCTGCCGCCTCGCGCGCGGCGGCCTCCTCGCGCGCGATCTTTCCGTCATCGGCAGCTTCCAGGGCCGCGGCCTCGCCGTCCAGGCGTTCCAGGGTCGTGCGCGCGTCGTCCCGCGAGGTGGCCTCGCGGGCGAGGTCGCGGCGCAGGTCGGCGATTCTCCGGCCGAGATCGCGCAGGCGCTCGGCGCTCCGGCGCTCCTGCGCCTCGAGCTGCGCCCCCGCCAGCATCAGGCGCTGCATCTCGGCCGAAGCGGAGCCCTCCGCCTCGCGCAGGCGCGGCAGGGCGGCGGCGGCGATCCCCTGCGCGGTCGCGGATTCCACCTGCTCGGCTTGCGCACGCCCCAGCCGGTCGAGGGCCTGGGCCAGCGCCGCGTCCGACGCCATCGCCTCGCGGCGGGCGTTCGTGTGGCCGATCAGCAGCAGCAGCGCCTCGTGCCGGCGGATCTCCGCCGCGATGGCGCGGTAGCGCTGGGCCGAGCGGGCCTGGCGGCGCAACGACTCGACGCCGGCGGTGATCGCCGTCAGCACGTCCTCGAGGCGCGACAGGTTGTCTTCGGCCGCCCGCAGGCGCAGCTCCGCCTCGTGCCGGCGGGCGTGCAGGCCGCCGATGCCGGCGGCGTCCTCCAGGATGCGCCGCCGCGCCTGGGGCTTCGCCGCGATCAGTTCGGCCACCTGGCCCTGGCGCACCATGGCGGGGGAGCGCGCGCCGGTCGCCGCGTCGGCGAACATCAGCTGCACGTCGCGGGCCCGGACCTCGCGGCCGTTGACCCGGTAGGTCGAGCCGGCGCCCCGGTCGATGCGGCGCGAGACCTCCAGCAGGTCGGCGGCGTTGAAGGCGGCGGGCGCGGTGCGGGCGCCGTTGTCGAGGGTCAGCGTCACCTCGGCGTGGCTGCGGCCGGACCGCCCGCCGGAGCCCGAGAAGATCACGTCGTCCATGCCGGACGCCCGCATGCTCTTGTGCGAGCTCTCCCCCATCACCCAGCGCAGGGCCTCGACGAGGTTCGACTTGCCGCAGCCGTTCGGCCCGATCACCCCGGTCAGCCCGGGCTCGATCAGGAATTCGCTCGGCTCGACGAAGGTCTTGAAGCCGACGATGCGCAGGCGCGTGAATTTCATGGGCGGACGCGGTGCGCGGGGTCGGGGTGTGCGGATCGCCTCTCCCCGCGGACGGCAGAGCTGTCTGGGAAATGGGGAAAGGAAGTGGCGCGGGAACTCCCCTCTCCCCGCGGGCGGGGAGAGGGCTGAGCCACCGTGCAGGTGGCTCGGCAAGCCCGTAGGGCGAGGGTGAGGGGGTATCTCCGGAGGAGCCTCACGCGTTGAGGCCCCCTCACCCTCGCTCCGGCTTTCGCCTCCGCTTGCCGTGTCTCCTGAACGTCGACACGGCCCTCTCCCCGCCCGCGGGGAGAGGAGAGAGCCGTGCTTCACTCAGAAACGTGCGCGTGCGCGTTCGTGGCCTTTTACGCCCCCACGATCGGCTTGATCACCTTCTCCATGCCGTCGATCGTCATCTCGCCCTGGTACTTCTGGCCGTTGATGAAGAAGGTCGGCGTGGCGTTCACCTTGAAGGTGGTCATCGCCTTCTCCTTCACGGCGTTGACGCCGTCGTAGAGCGTCTGGTCCTTGAGGGTCGCCTCGAACTTCTCCTTCGAGAAGCCGGCCTGGCGCATCATCTGCTCGAGGGCGTCGAGGGGCTTCGGGACGAAGGCCCAGTTCGCCTGCTGGTCGAACAGCATGTCGGTGATCGGGTAGTAGCGCGCCGCGTTGTCGGACCGGGCCAGCATGAAGGCCGCGGTGGCGAGCGGATCGAGGGGGAACTCGCGCAGGGTGAAGCGGACCTTGCCGGTATCGATCCAGCGCTCCTTGAGCGCCGGCCAAGTCGTCTTGTGGAAGGCGGCGCAGTGCGAGCAGGTCATCGAGGCGTACTCGATGATGGTGCAGCGGGCGTTGTCCGGCCCGAGCCAGGCGTCGCCGAGCGGGCCGGGCTGCATCAGGCCGTCGACCACCGGCCCCTGGGCCAGAGCCGAGAGCGGCAGGGCCGGCGCGAGCAGAGCCGCGCCGAGGGCCGAGCCGGTGAGTGTCAGGGCCTCGCGACGGGTGAGCATGGCAGGCGTCCTCGTGGAGGGTGCGGGAGGGTCCGCGATCGTCAGTGCGGTAGAATCCCGGCCGCCTCGTGGCAAGCCGCCGGCGCATCAACAGCCCGCGACGCTTCTTCCTTGGTGCTGCCGCGGGGCGGCGGCGTCCGGCACACGCGTGCCGGCGCCCGGTCGTGCTTGCGGCGGGCTGCACGCCCGCCGACGACGCGAAGGAGTGTCGCGCTCAGCGCGAGCGCTGTGCGCCCAACACCGCGAGGCCGAGCCGGTCGAGGGCGTCGCGGAGCGCCGCCTCGCTCACGGTCGAGACCGCGAGCGCGACCTCGCCGCGGCGTACCGGGTCGAGGGGCGGGGGGGCGGCCGCGCGGCGGCGCGCCTGGGCGACCCGGTCCTGGCGCAGGCGGATCTTGCCGACGCAGGCCCAGCCGTAATGGCGGTTGATGCGCTCGATCACGAGCGGCACGAGATGCTGGAGTTCGAGGGCGAAGGCGCCCTCGACCCGCACCGTCAGGGTGCCGGGCTCCGGCCGCTGCTCGCGCGACGCGCCGCGCCGGCGCGACCATTCGAGCTTCTCCGGCTGGCAGGCCCGGGCGAGGCGCTCGCCGACGATCTCGGACCAGGAGGCCAGGATGTCGGTCGAGGCGAAGCCCTGCGCCGCGAAGACGGGGCCGAGGGACCGCTCGATCAGCTCGCTCAGGGGTTTGGGCCGCGCCATCGCCCGTCCGTCCTCGAAAAGGGTCGCCGCGTCCGGCGGGAAGCCTCGACAGCTAGAGCCTTCGTGTAAGGGAACACTTAACCCTCGGGCCCGCCCCGTCGAGAGCCGTGCGCGGCGGCGACAATCGCCGAAATCCCGCTCCCGCCGCGGCGGAAAACCCGCTAAGGCGGGCCGCATGGTAGCGCCCGCCGCGTCGCACTCAAGGCCGGAAGCCGCCGACCTCCTGGTCTGGTACGACCGCCATCGCCGCGCGCTGCCCTGGCGCGCGCTGCCCGGCGTCGCGCCCGATCCGTACCGGGTCTGGCTGTCCGAGATCATGCTGCAGCAGACCACCGTCGCTGCGGTCAAGCCCTACTTCGCCCGCTTCCTGGAGCGCTTCCCGACCGTCGAGGCCCTGGCGGCGGCGCCGGAGGAGGCGGTGATGGGGGCATGGGCGGGCTTGGGCTACTATTCCCGCGCCCGCAACCTGCATGCCTGCGCGAAGGCGGTGGCCGAGGCCGGCGGCTTTCCCGATACGGTCGAGGGCCTGCGCAAGCTCCCCGGCATCGGCGCCTACACGGCGGGCGCCATCGCGGCGATCGCCTTCGACCGGCCGGTTGCGGCGGTGGACGGCAATGTCGAGCGGGTGGTGTCGCGGCTCTACGCGATCGAGACCCCGATCCCGGCCGCGCGGGCCGAGATCCGCCGCCTCGCGGAGAACCTGGTGCCGCAGGAGCGCCCCGGCGACTTCGCGCAGGCCGTGATGGATCTCGGCGCGACGCTCTGCACGCCGAAGCGGCCGGCCTGCGCGCTCTGCCCCTGGATGCGGCCCTGCCGCGCCCGGGCCGAGGGGCTGCAGGAGACGTTTCCGCGCAAGATGAAGAAGGTGGCCGGCGCTTTGCGCCGCGGCGCCGCCTTCGTGGTCCTGCGGGCCGGCGACGACGCGGTGCTCTTGCGCACCCGGCCGCCGGAGGGCCTGCTCGGCGCGATGGCCGAGCCGCCGACGAGCGAGTGGCGGGCCGATTACGACCCGGCCCAGGCGCTCCTCGATGCGCCGCTCGACGCGCGCTGGAAGCGGCTGCCGGGAAGCGTGCGCCACGTCTTCACGCATTTCCCGCTCGAACTGACGGTCTTCCTCGCCCGGGTCGCCGCCGGAACCCCGGCGCCCGACGGCATGCGCTTCACGCCGCGCGCCGGCCTCGACGCCGAACCGCTGCCGGGCGCGATGAAGAAGGTGCTGGCCCACGCCCTGGAGCAGAAGCTCGCCGCACCCCCGCCCGCGCCAGCGCCCCCGCCGGCCCCCGACCTCGCGACGCTCCCGGAGCCCGAGCCGCCGCCGCGCCGCGCGCCGTTGCCGAAGGTGCTGTCGCGACGGCCCGCCTCGGCGGCCCCGGTGGTCAAGACGCGGGGGCGGCCGAAGGGCAGTTGATTCGCGCGTGTCAACGCGTGCAGCGCCCGTGGCCGCAAGGCCACGGGCGCTTCGAGGGGGGGGCTCTCCGTCAGGCCCTGCCGCTCAGGCGGCCGAGCCCATCCCGGCCCGCATCGTACCGCGGAAATCGTCGATGCAGACGAGGCGCCCGCCGCGCTCGGCATGCCAGAAGGTCCAGCCGTTGCAGGCCGGCAGGCCCTGGACCAGGGCGCCGATCTTGTGGATCGAGCCCGAGGCCGGGCCGACCCCGAGCGTGCCGTCGGGGCGCACCAGGGCCTTGTGGCGGCGGCGCTCGTCGGTGAGCGTCTCGCCGGCCCGGACGTGGCCGGCCTCGAGCAGGCTCAGGAACGGCACCCGCGGCTCGGCGCGCTTCGTCGGCGCGGTGAGGAGGGCGGCGCGCGACAAGGGCTCGATCCCGGCGATGCGCTCGCGGGCAGCCGCCGCGTAGGCCGGCTCCTGCTCGATGCCGATGAAATGGCGGCCGAGGCGCTTGGCGACGGCCCCGGTGGTGCCGGTGCCGAAGAAGGGATCGAGCACCACGTCGCCGGGATTCGACGAGGACAGGATGGTGCGGGCGAGCAGGGCCTCGGGCTTCTGGGTCGGATGCAGCTTGCGCCCGTCGTCGCCCTTCAGGCGCTCGTCGCCGGTGCAGAGCGGGATGAACCAGTCCGAGCGCATCTGCAGGTCGTCGTTGCCGCCCTTCAGCGCCTCGTAATGGAAGGTGTAGCCCTTCTGCTCGCTGCGAGAGGCCCAGATCAGGGTCTCGTGGGCGTTGGTGAAGCGCTTGCCGCGGAAGTTCGGCATCGGGTTGGCCTTGCGCCACACGATGTCGTTCAGGATCCAGAAACCAAGATCCTGCAACGCGCTGCCGACGCGGAAGATGTTGTGGTACGACCCGATCACCCAGAGGGTCGCGGTCGGCTTCATCACCCGGCGGCAGGCGGAGAGCCAGGCGCGGGTGAAGGTGTCGTAGGCCTCGAAGCTGGCGAACTGGTCCCAGTCGTCGTCGACGGCGTCGACGGTGCTCTGATCCGGGCGCAAGAGGGCGCCGGCGCCGAGCTGGAGGTTGTAGGGCGGATCCGCGAAGACCAGGTCGACACTGGCCGGCGGCAGCCGCTCGAGGGCAGAGAGGCAATCCCCGAGGATGACCTCGTCCAGGGGAAGACGCTGTGCGGGGGTAACGAGACCCATCCGCGGCGCCGACACCACTCGCCCGGTACGCGAGACCTGATTCCGGGCGGCGGTGCCGACGACCGCGGTACGCGGGGAAGCCATGGCAAACACCGGTTACGCGACTGACCACCAGACATTGCCGTCGCTACGGTAAAGGTCACGTTTCCCGCTGACACGAATTGCGTCTCGAAATGGGGCTGCACTTCTTGCCTAGTCGTCCGGTGGCCGGGATCATCCGTTAATGAAACACTACGGGTGACGACAAGGGCGCGGCCTCGTCGTTGCAGGGCGCGTTTGCCCTGACCGGTAGGCTGTCCGGAGGCCGGAAGAGGCGCGGGTTCTCTCCTCTCTCCGCGGGTGCAAGGCTATCCGGGGGAACAGGAGAGGCTTGGGTTTTTCCCTCCCCCCCTCTGCGGGGGAGGGTGCCCGGCGGAGCCGGGCGGGAGAGGGGCAGCGCGACGCTGATCCAGCCTGCGCCCTTCAGAATGGTTCAGTCTTGTCCGGAAGCGGCGTCCCCTCTCCCGCCCCACTCCGTGGGGCACCCTCCCCCGCAGAGGGGGGAGGGGAAACCCGCGCCGATCATTTCCCCGGACAGCCCTGCTGCCCGCGAGGAGAGACCTCGTCCCTCGCCCTCCCACGGCGCAACCCTGCCATTCGCCTCGGAACCGCAGGCCCCACCGCGCATGCCGCGCTTCTTCGGAATTCTGAAAATCCGAGTGCAGCGCCCGGCCGCCACAAGTCGCCAATAAGACTTCACGTCGCCTCACGACTTGAAAAGTCAAACATTAACGGATCGCAAGATATCGGCCGATAATGCGGCGCCAATCGCCACAAATCGGGCGGTCATATTTTCGTCCTGTTTGGTCTCGATTGGCTGTGCCATCAGCAACTGCCAAGGACAGTGGAATGAACAGCGCCCAGCCTGCGCGTCGGTCGAACGCGGCTCGCATCGTGGCTCTCGCGGGGGGCGTCGCCCTCGCCGGATGGGGGAGCCTCGCCGCCTCGTCGACTGCGCAGGCCCAGAGCGGCAAGGCCTCCTGGTACGCCTCCGGCCATCGCACCGCCAGCGGCGAGCGCTTCAATCCCAACGGCCTCACGGCGGCGCATCGCAGCCTGCCCTTCGGCACGCGGGTGCGGGTGACCAATCAGTCCAACGGCCGCTCGGTGGTGGTGCGGATCAACGATCGAGGGCCGTTCGCCCATGGTCGCATCATCGATCTCGCCCGCGGCGCCGGTCAGGCGATCGGCATGAACGGCGTCGCCAGGGTCGCTGTCGCGGTGGTCGACTGATCAAGGCTTGCGGCGTTGCCCTTGGGCGACGCCTCCCCACATCAGGCTCATCGTGCGAGCGGAGCGTGATGATGGCAAAGCCCCTGGTTGTCGTGATTCCCCATCAGCTCGGCCGGGCCGAGGCCCGCCGCCGGCTGGAGAACGGGATCGGCCAGGCCAAGGAGATGCTGCAGAAGGCGGGTCTCAGCATGGCCGACGCGACCTGGACCGGCGACCGGCTCTCGTTCCTGGTGGCGGCGATGAACCAGCGCGTCGACGGCGACATCGACGTCGAGGAGGATTCCGTGCGGGTCGAGGTGCGGATGCCGCTGCTCCTGTCGCTCTTCGCCCACAAGGTGCAGCAGATCGTCAGCCAGAACGGCGCCAAGCTCCTGACCAAGCAGTAGCCGACGTTGCGGAACCGGGGCCGGGCGCCCCGGTTTGGACACGGCAGAGAGAGGAGCGCTCGATGTCGAATCCCGGCCCGATCCCGGACCAGCCCTACGATCCCGTGCCCCCCACCCCCGGCCCCGATACGCCCAATCCCGGCGGGCCCGAACTGCCGAGCGAGGCCCCGGGCGACCGTCCGGTCGAGATCCCGGTGAACGATCCCGGCAACTCGCCGGCGATCACCCCCGACCCGTCCCCGACCGGGCCCGCCAACCCGACCATGTGAGGCGCGTCACCGCCCGGCGGCGTAGCCCTGCATGCCGCGCGGGTTGGCCGCCGCCCGCAGGCGGCGGCCGTCGCGGCTCGCCGCCGTGAGCCGCCCCTCCGACCAGTCGGACCCGACCTCGACGACGTGGCCGCGCCGGCGCAGCTCCGCGATCGTCCCGGGGCTGATGCGGTTCTCCACCACCACGACCCCCGGCCGGGCGGTGCGCGGCCAGAACGAGGACGGGAAGTGCTCGGTGTGCCAGGCCGGCGCGTCGATCGCCGCCTGCAGGTTCATGCCGGCATGGACGTGGCGCAGGAAGAATTGCGGGATCCACTGGTCCTGCTGGTCGCCCCCCGGCGAGCCCCAGGCGAGGTAGGGCGCGCCATCGCGAAGAGCCATCGTCGGCGAGAGGGTCGAGCGCGGCCGCTTGCCCGGGGCGAGCGCCGCCGGATGGCTCTCGTCGAGCACGAACATCTGCGCCCGCGTGCCGAGGCAGAAGCCGAGCGCCGGGATCACCGGCGAGGATTGCAGCCAGCCGCCCGAGGGGGTGGCGGCGATCATGTTGCCGTGCCGGTCGATGATGTCGAAATGGACCGTGTCGCCCCGCACCACGCCTGAGCGGGCATCGTCCGGCGGGACGGTCGCCTCGATCCTGCCGACCGTCGGCTCGCCGGCGCCGGAGCTGCCGACCGCCGTGCGGGCGCCGCTGCTCACCCGGGCGTCGAGGGCCTTGCCGAAGCCCGGGATCGTGCCGGGCCGCTGCTCCAGCGAGGCGGTCTCGGTGACGAGCCGGCGCCGCTCGGCATTGTAGGCATCGGACAGCAGGGTCTCCACCGGCACGTCGACGAAGGCGGGATCGCCGTAGAACGTGTCCCGGTCGGCGAAGGCGAGCTTGGCGCACTCGACCTGGAGGTGGATGAAGTCGGGTCCCGTCGGGTCGAGGCGGTCGAGGTCGAAGCCCTTGAGGAGGGCGAGCTGCTGCAGGGTGGCGAGCCCCTGCGTCCACGGCCCGGCCTTCAGCACCGTGTAGCGGCCGTACTCGTAAGCAATCGGCGCCTCGACGCTCGCCTGCCAGGCCGCCATGTCGGACCCGGTGAGGAGGCCGCGATGCGGCGTCCCGGTGACGTCCATCACCGGCTCGGCCTTGCAGAAGGCGTCGATCGCCTCGGCGACGAAGCCCTGCGACCAGATCCGCCGGGCGCGCTCGATCTCCTGCTCGCGCGAGCCGCCGGCGGCCTCGCGCACGATCCGGGCATAGGTCTCGGCGAGGACCGGATTGGTGAACAGCGTGCCGGGCGCGGGCACGCCGCCGTCTTTCAGGTAGGTCGCCGCCGAGCTCGCCCAGTGCTCGCGAAACAGCCCCTCGACGGTCGCGATGGTGGCCGAGACCCGCTCGACCAGCGGGAAGCCGTCCCGGGCGTAACCGATCGCCGCCTCCAGCACGTCGGCGAGGCGCCAGGTGCCGTGGTCGCGCAGGATCAGCATGTAGGCGTCGAAGGTGCCCGGCACGCAGGGCGCGAGCAGCCCGGTGCCCGGCACGAGGTCGAGGCCGAGGTCGTCGCGCAGGTGCGAAATGGTGGCGGCCTGCGGCGCCGGGCCCTGCCCGCACACCACCTGGGGGTGCCCGACCCGGACGTCGTGCAGGATCACCGGTACGTCGCCGCCCGGCCCGTTGAGGTGCGGCTCGACCACCTGCAGCACGAAGGCGGTGGCGACGCCCGCATCGAAGGCGTTGCCGCCCCGCTCCAGCACGCCCATGCCGACCGCGGTGGCGATCCAGTGCGTCGAGGCCACGACCCCGAAGGTGCCGTCGATCTCGGGGCGGGTGGTGAAGGAATCGGGGGTGACGAAGCTCATCGGTGATTGCCCTCCGGGCGGCCGTCGCGCGACGGCGTTGGGCCGCAGCCGGATCGGTCTTACACCGACTCGGTCCGGGATGAGGACGGGGCCGCCTGTCGGGGCCGGTCTGCGTATGATACCGGCCCGGGGCCCGGGGCGGCTCCGCGAGCCAGTCGGGGCTCGCCGACGCGCTGTGACGGATGCGGCGGCCGGCATGCACCGGCGCAAGCGAGTCCGGTCGATCCCGCGCCCGAGGCATGAGCGCCCCCCCGCCGTTTACACCCGCCGCCCCCGGCGCTATCACCCTGGCCCCACCCTCACGCGAGTGAACCCACACCAGATGCGCGCCGAGATCGAGCAACTCTCGGATGCCGCCAAGCAGTCGATCGGACTGCTGAGGAGGCATCTTTGACTGGGATACCGTTGACAAGCGCCTCGCGGAGCTGAACGCCCGCTCCGAGGACCCCTCGCTCTGGAACGATCCGGAGGAGGCCCAGAAGGTCATGCGCGAGCGCACGCAGCTCGACGACGCCGTCACGGCGATCCGGCGCCTGGAACAGGGGCTGGAGGACGGCGCGACGCTGATCGAGCTCGGCGAGATGGAGGAGGATGCCGCCAGCATCCGCGAGGGCGAGGAGCAGATCCGCGCCGTGCAGGTCGAGGCGGCCCGCCGCCAGATCGAGACCCTGCTCTCGGGCGAGGCCGACGCCAACGACACCTATCTCGAAGTGCATGCCGGCGCCGGTGGCACCGAGAGCCAGGACTGGGCCAACATGCTCCAGCGCATGTATGCCCGCTGGGCCGAGCGCCGGAAGTACAAGGTCGACATCGTCGAATGGGCCGACGGCGAAGAGGCCGGGATCAAGGGCGCCACGCTCCTGATCAAGGGCCACAACGCCTATGGCTGGCTGAAGACCGAATCGGGCGTGCACCGCCTGGTGCGGATCTCGCCGTACGATTCCAACGCCCGGCGGCATACCAGCTTCGCCAGCGTCTGGGTCTACCCGGTCATCGACGACCGGATCACGATCGAGATCAAGGAATCGGACTGCCGGATCGACACCTACCGCTCGTCGGGCGCGGGCGGCCAGCACGTCAACACCACCGATTCGGCGGTGCGCATCACCCACAACCCGACCGGGATCGTGGTGGCGTGCCAGCAGGAGCGCTCGCAGCACAAGAACCGGGCCACCGCCTGGAACATGCTGCGCGCCCGCCTCTACGAGCTCGAGCTGAAGAAGCGCGAGGAGAAGGCCAACGCCGAGGCGGCCTCAAAGACCGATATCGGCTGGGGCCACCAGATCCGCTCCTACGTGCTCCAGCCCTATCAGCTGGTGAAGGACCTGCGCACCGGCGCCCAGTCGACCAGCCCCGACGACGTCCTCGACGGCGACATCGACGACCTGATCGAGGCGTCGCTCGCCCAGCGGGTCTATGGCGGGGCCGAGGCGGTCGAAGACATCGACTGAGCGTGTCCGGATAACAGGACGGGCGCGGTGCCTCCTCCGGAGCGGGGGAGGGGCCGCGCCCGTTCTCGTCCCGGTTCCTCAGATCTCGCTCCGCCGCAGCAGGTAGTCCAGCCCGCCGACCCGGTACCACCGGTACCCGTAGCCCTCCAGCAGCACGCGGTGGTGGCCGTCGTCGTCGGCCAGGCTCCGCTGGCCGGTGAGGAGGTCGATCAGGTTGCGGCCGTCGCCGTCGAGGCCGGTGGCGAAGGTGACCTCCTTCGGCTCAGCCGCGAGGTTGTGCAGGCAGAGCACCGAGTTCTGGCGCCAGTCGTAGCGCAGGGCGAGGATGCCGGGATCGCGGGTCTCCAGGGCGGTGAAGTCGCCCCAGCCGATCTCCGGCACTTCCTTCCGCATGCGGATGATGCGCTCCATCCAGTTGAGGAGCGATTCCGGCGCGCAGCGCTGCGCCGCGGCGTTGACGTGGGAATAGGCGTAAGGACCCTCGTGGATCGGCGGCGATTCCGGGTGGTCGCTGAGCGTGAAGCCGCCATGCGGCTCGTGCGACCACTGCATCGGCGTGCGGGCGCAGTCGCGCTCGGGCAGCGAGAGGTCGTCGCCCATGCCGATCTCGTCGCCGTAGCGCATCACCGGCGTGCCCGGCAGGGTGAACATCAGGCTGTAGGCGAGCTCGATCCGGCGCCGGTCCCCGCCGAGCATCGGCGCGAGGCGCCGGCGGATGCCGCGGTCGTAGAGCTGCATCTCGGGCTCGGGCCCGAAGGCGTCGAACACGGTCTGGCGCTGCTTCTCGGTCAGGCGGCCGAGATCGAGCTCGTCGTGGTTGCGCAGGAAGATCGCCCACTGGGCGGAGGGCGGCCGGTTCCAGGTCTTCTGCAGCGCCTTCACCAGCGGGCGCGCATCGGCCGAGGCGAGCGCGTAGAACAAGGCCTGGTTGACCTGGAAGTTGAACATCATGTGCATGCGGTCGGCGTCGTCGCCGAAATAGTCGAGGTCCTGGCGCGGCAGGATGTTGGCCTCGGCCAGGATGATCGCGTCGCCCTGGCGCCATTGCAGGAACTCGCGGAACAGCCGCAGCAATTCGAACTGCTCGCGCGGCTCGCCCGAGATGTCCGGCCCCTTCTCGGCGATCACGAACGGCACCGCGTCCATCCGGAAGCCCGAGACGCCGAGCTGGATCCAGAACCCCATGATCTTCAGGATCTCGGCCTGGACGTGGGGGTTGGCGGTGTTGAGGTCGGGCTGGAAATTGTAGAAGCGGTGGAAGTACCAGGCCTTGGCTTCCTTGTCGTAGGTCCAGGTGCTCTTCTGCACGCCCGGAAACACCATGCCCTCGTTGGCGTTCGCCGGCTTCGTCTTCGACCAGACGTACCAGTCGCGGGTGCGGGCGTTCGGATCGGAGCGGGCGGCCTGGAACCACGGATGCTGGTCGGAGGTGTGGTTGACCACGAGGTCGATCAGCACCCGCATGCCGCGCTGCTTGGCGGCGTGGGTGAAGGCGACGAAGTCGCCGAGCGTGCCGTAGCGCGGATCGACGCCGTAATAATCCGCCACGTCGTAGCCGTGGTCGCGGCCCGGCGAGGGCTGGAACGGATGCAGCCAGATCGCCGTCACCCCGAGGCCGAGGAGATAATCGAGGCGGCGCTCCAGCCCCTCGAAATCGCCGATGCCGTCGCCGTTGGCATCCATGAAGGAGCCGACCGAGAGGCAGTAGATCACCGCGTTCTTGTACCAGAGGTCCTCGATCACCCCGGTTCTCCTCGGCCGGCGACGATGCCGGCTGGACGGATCATCTAGGGCAGACAGGATCCAAGCGTAGCCTTGGCGCCGGCTTAGGCAGAATGGCGCGCAGGCGGGCAGCAGTGGCGGCGGAAATCGGGCAGGGGGTGCCGGATGACGCCGGATGCCCAGAATTTGAGCCCGGATCCGTCGGAACTTTTTCGAAATCCTTCCTGGCATGGCCTTTGCGGAACGGGGTTCGGCCGCACCGGCCCAGGGAGAAGAACACCATGACGTGGAAGGGTTGGCTCTCGCGCGCCGCGGTCGCGGGCGGGTTGGCGCTCGGCACGCTGGCGACGACGGTCGCCTCGGCGCAGGAGACCATCAAGGTCGGCATCCTGCACTCGCTCTCGGGCACGATGGCGATCTCCGAGACGACGCTCAAAGACGTCATGCTGATGCTCATCGAGGAGCAGAACAAGAAGGGCGGCGTGCTGGGCAAGAAGCTCGAGGCGGTGGTGGTCGATCCGGCCTCGAACTGGCCGCTCTTCGCCGAGAAGGCCCGCGAGCTGATCGCCAAGGACAAGGTCTCGGCGGTGTTCGGCTGCTGGACCAGCGTGTCGCGCAAGTCCGTGCTGCCGGTGTTCAAGGAGCTCAACTCGATCCTGTTCTACCCCGTCCAGTACGAGGGCGAGGAGAGCGAGCGCAACGTGTTCTACACCGGCGCCGCGCCGAACCAGCAGGCGATCCCGGCCGTCGACTACCTGATGAAGGAGGAGAAGGTCGAGCGCTGGGTGCTGGAAGGCACGGACTACGTCTATCCCCGCACCACCAACAAGATCCTCGAGGCCTACCTGAAGGCCAAGGGCGTGAAGCCCGAGGACATCTCGATCAACTACACCCCGTTCGGTCAGTCCGACTGGCAGACCCGCGTCGCCGCGATCAAGAGCTTCGGCTCGGCCGGCAAGAAGACCGCGGTGGTCTCGACCGTCAACGGCGACGCCAACGTGCCGTTCTACAAGGAGCTGGCGAACCAGGGCGTCAAGGCGACCGACATCCCGGTCGTCGCCTTCTCGGTCGGCGAGGAGGAGCTGGCCGGCATCGACACCAAGCCGCTGCTCGGCCACCTGGCCGCGTGGAACTACTTCATGTCGATCGACACGCCGGCCAACAAGGCGTTCATCGACCAGTGGCACGCCTACACCAAGAATCCGAAGCGCGTCACCAACGACCCGATGGAGGCCCACTACATCGGCTTCAACATGTGGGTGAAGGCGGTCGAGAAGGCCGGTACCACCGATCCGGACAAGGTGATCGCGGCGCTGCCGGGCATCAAGCAGGACAACCTGACCGGCGGCACCTCGGAGATGCTGGCCAACCACCACATCACCAAGCCCGTCTTCATCGGCGAGATCAAGGACAACGGCCAGTTCGACGTGGTGTGGAAGACCGAGGGCCTGATCCCCGGCGAGGCCTGGTCGAAGCAGCTCGACGGCTCGAAGGACCTCGAGGCCGACTGGGTCAAGCTGAATTGCGGCAACTACAACACCAAGACGAAGAAGTGCGGCGGCGCGTGAGCGCGTGACGAAACGGCCCCTCCCTCGCCAGAGGGAGGGGCCCGAGGGGATGCCGCTTGGCTCCCCTTTCCCGGACGACTGGAACGAAGTGGAGGGAGATCCGGGATCCAGCACAAGAACTCGCGAAGCGTCTGCTTCTTGCCTCGTTGCAGCAAGCAGGGTCGCTTCGCGGCACGTCCTGTGCTGGATCCCGGATCTTCTTCCGCTGACGCTGCAGTCGTCCGGGAAAGGGGCGGGTGCCTGAAACATCGGTGCCGCCACCTCCAAGACTTCTCCCGCGAGGGAGGAGACAACCTTCTCCGGACGGATCTGAATGCGCCGCTGCCTCGTCCTTCTCCTCGCGCTCTGGTGCGCCGCTTTGTGCGTCACTTGGGTCCCCCCGGCTGCGGCGCAGACCGGGCCCGACGCCGCCTATGCGCGACTCGCCAGCGACAGCTATTCCGACATCGAGGCCGCCATCGCGGGCCTCGCCGCCAGCGGCGACCCCAAGGCCGGGCCGGTGCTGCGGGCGCTCGCCGACAACCGTCTGCTCTACCGCCCGGACGACAAGGCGCTGGTGATCAAGGACGGCGCCAAGGTCGCCGACGCCCGCACCGGCGCGGCCGTGAGCCCCGAGGGCCTCAAGCCCGTGCGGGTCAACAACCGGGTGCGGCGCGCGATCGACGCGGCTTTCGGCACCCTGAACCTCCTCGCCCCCGACCCGGCCACCCGTCGGACCGCCGCCGACGCGGTGCTCAAGGCCCGCGACGTCGCCGCGCTCCCGGCCCTCGACGCGGCGCTCGCCCGCGAGACCGATGCGGGCGTGAAGCGCAGCCTCCAGGAGGCCCGCGCCGCGGCTTTGCTGGCGAAGCCCGGTGCCCCCGAGATCGAGCGGCTCTCGGCCGTCGACACCCTCCAGGCCCGCGGCGATTCGGAGGCGCTCGCGATCCTGCGCGGCCTCTCGGGCGATTCCGTCCAGAGCGTGCGCGACGCCGCCGCCCGCGGCGTCTCGGCCATCGAGACCCGTCAGGCCCTGATGGCGAACGTGCAGAACGCCTGGTACGGCATCTCTCTCGGCTCGGTGCTGCTGCTCGCCGCCATCGGGCTCGCCATCACCTTCGGGGTGATGGGCATCATCAACATGGCCCACGGCGAGATGGTGATGCTCGGCGCCTACACCACCTACCTGGTGCAGGAGCTGATCCGCCAGAAGGCCCCCTTCCTGTTCGACTGGTCGCTGCCGATCGCGATCCCGCTCGCCTTCCTCGCCGCAGGCGCCGTCGGCATCCTGATCGAGCGGACCGTCATCCGCCACCTCTACGGCCGGCCGCTGGAGACCCTGCTCGCCACCTGGGGCATCAGCCTGATCCTGCAGCAGGCGGTGCGCTCGGTCTTCGGGCCGACCAACCGCGAGGTCGGCGCCCCGTCCTACATGGCGGGCGCCTTCGACCTGTTCGGCCTCTCGATCACCTGGGGGCGCCTCTGGATCGTGGTGTTCGCGCTTGGCGTCTTCGTCGCCCTCAACCTGATCCTGAAGGCGACCTCGTTCGGCCTGAAGACGCGCGCCGTCACCCAGAACCGCCGCATGGCCGCCGCCATGGGCATCCGCACGCCCTGGATCGACGCCTTCACCTTCGGCCTCGGCTCCGGCATCGCCGGCGTCGCCGGGGTGGCGCTCTCGCAGATCGACAACGTCTCGCCGAATCTCGGCCAGGGCTACATCATCGACTCGTTCCTGGTCGTGGTGTTCGGCGGCGTCGGCAACCTGTGGGGCACGCTGGTGGCCGCGCTGACGCTGGGCGTCGCCAACAAGTTCCTCGAACCCTATGCGGGCGCGGTGCTGGGCAAGATCCTGCTCCTCGTCTTCATCATCCTGTTCATCCAGAAGCGGCCGCGCGGCCTGTTCGCGCTCAAGGGCCGGGCGGTGGAGGCCTGACATGCTGCTCTCCCGCATCGACAAGCCGGGCTGGATCTTTCTCGCGGTCATTGCCGCGGCCTGCATCGTGGTCCCGGCCCTCAACCTCCTCACCGCCCCGGGTTCGGCGTTCCACGTGCCGACCTACGCCGTCTCGCTGATGGGCAAGTATCTCGCCTACGCGATCCTGGCGCTCAGCCTCGACCTCGTCTGGGGCTATTGCGGCATCCTCTCGCTCGGCCACGGGGCGTTCTTCGCGCTCGGCGGCTACGCGATGGGCATGTACCTGATGCGCCAGATCGGGCCGCGCGGCGTCTACGGCAATCCCGTCCTGCCCGACTTCATGGTGTTCCTGAACTACAAGGAGCTGCCCTGGTACTGGCACGGCTTCGACTGGTTTCCCTTCGCGGCCGTGATGGTGCTGCTGGTGCCGGGCCTCCTCGCCTTCGTGTTCGGCTGGCTCGCCTTCCGCTCGCGGGTGACCGGCGTCTACCTGTCGATCATCACCCAGGCGATGACCTTCGCGCTGATGCTCGCCTTCTTCCGCAACGACATGGGCTTAGGCGGAAACAACGGGCTGACCGACTTCAAGGACATCCTGGGCTTCAGCGTGCAGGCGCAAGGGACGCGCGTCGTCCTGTTCGTCCTGACGGCGGTCGCGCTGGCGCTCGCCTACTTGGTGGCCCGCTTCATGACGACCTCGGCCTTCGGCAAGGTCCTGATCGCGATCCGGGATGCTGAATCGCGCACCCGCTTCCTCGGTTACCGCACGGCGCATTACAAGGCGCTGGCCTTCACGGTCTCGGCCATGATGGCGGGCGTCGCCGGCGCCCTCTACGTGCCGCAGGTCGGCATCATCAACCCGTCCGAGTTCGCCCCCGCCAACTCGATCGAGGCGGTGATCTGGGTCGCGGTCGGCGGCCGCGGGACGCTGGTCGGCGCTGCGCTCGGCGCGGTGCTGGTCAACTACGCCAAGACCCTGCTGACCGGCGCGCTGCCCGACGCCTGGCTGTTCGCGCTGGGCGCGCTGTTCGTCGTCGTCACCCTGTTCCTGCCCATGGGCATCCTCGGCACCCTGACCGAGCGGCTCGGCTCCCGCCGCGCCAAGGCCCGCCTGCCCGGCCCGAAGCCGGGCGACATTCCCCCAGCCCTGGCCGAGGAGGGCCGCGGATCATGAGCGCCGCGATAGCTCTGCCCGTTTCCGACCCGGTTCACGAGAAGCGCCTCACCCAGGCCCTGCTCTACGTCGACGACATCAAGGTCACCTTCGACGGCTACCGGGCGCTGCGCGGCCTGTCCCTGACCCTGATGCCCGGCGAGATGCGGGCGATCATCGGTCCGAACGGCGCCGGCAAGACCACGATGATGGATTGCATCACCGGCAAGACCCGGCCCGATACCGGCCAGGTGATCTATGACGGCGTGCACGACCTGACCCGCATGGACGAGGCGGCCATCGCCGAGCTCGGCATCGGCCGCAAGTTCCAGAAGCCGACGGTGTTCGAGAGCCAGACCGTCGCCGACAACATCCTGCTGGCGCTCAAGGGCCCCCGCGCCGCGACCGCCTCGCTGTTCGGCTGGCGCAACCGGGTCGAGCGGGCGCAGATCGATGCCATCCTGGAGACGGTGGGGCTGATCGCCCACCGGGCACGCCCGGCGGCCGACCTCTCGCACGGCCAGAAGCAATGGCTCGAGATCGGCATGCTGCTCGCCCAGGACCCGAAGCTCCTCCTCGTCGACGAGCCGGTCGCCGGCATGACCGACGCCGAGACCGAGGCGACCGCGACGCTGCTCCGCCGCATCGCGAAGGACCATGCGGTGATCGTGGTCGAGCACGACATGCACTTCGTGCGGGCGCTCCAGTGCCGCGTCACCTGCCTGCACGAGGGCGCGGTGCTGGCCGAGGGCTCGATCGATTCCGTCTCGGCCGACCCGCGGGTGGTCGAGGTCTATCTCGGCCGCTGAGGGCGCGCGACGGCGCGAGCCGGGTACGCACTCCCATCGACACCCCTCCACGTCATCCCGGCGCTCGCCGAAGGCGGGAACCCGGGATGTTGGGGTGGACGGCCCCCGCCGGCATCATAAGTGCCAGGTTGAGGTCGTCTGACACCCAACCGAGGAGACCGTCCGTGACGCAGATTAGCATCATCGGCCTGGACATCGCCAAGTCCGTCTTCCAGTTCGAGGCCCAGGACGCGCAGGGCGCCGTGGTGAGCACCGAGCGCGTCTCGCGCGACAAGCTGCTGCCGGCGCTCAAGAAGATCCCCGCCACCATCGTGGCGATGGAGGCCTGCGCCACCGCCCATCACTGGGCGCGCCAGATCCGGGCTCTGGGCCACGAGGTGCGCCTGCTGCCGCCGGCCTACGTCAAGCCGTT
>NZ_FPCB01000003.1:0-349 GCF_900116815.1 Methylobacterium sp. 174MFSha1.1
GTGAGATGTTGGGTTAAGTCCCGCAACGAGCGCAACCCACGTCCCTAGTTGCCATCATGTGGTTGGGCACTCTGGGGAGACTGCCGGTGATAAGCCGCGAGGAAGGTGTGGATGACGTCAAGTCCTCATGGCCCTTACGGGATGGGCTACACACGTGCTACAATGGCGGTGACAATGGGCAGCGAAGGGGCGACCTGGAGCGAATCCCCAAAAGCCGTCTCAGTTCGGATTGCACTCTGCAACTCGGGTGCATGAAGGCGGAATCGCTAGTAATCGTGGATCAGCACGCCACGGTGAATACGTTCCCGGGCCTTGTACACACCGCCCGTCACACCATGGGAGTTGGTCT
>NZ_FPCB01000070.1:0-18440 GCF_900116815.1 Methylobacterium sp. 174MFSha1.1
GCGACCGCGCGCATCCAGCCCTCCGGGCGCTCGAAGGTCGTGCAGCCCTTCGACACCGGCAAGGTCCAGACGATCGCGGTCGAGAACGGCAGCCGCGTCCAGGCCGGCGACGTGCTGCTGACCCTGGAGCCGACGGAAGCCGACGCCGACCTGTCCTCGCGCCAGGGCGACCTCGCGGCCCTGGAGGCCCAGATCGCGCGGCGGCGCGCCACGATCGAAGCGGTGGAGAAGAACCGGCCGACCATCAAGGCGAGCTTCCCGGCCGACGTGCCGCCCGCGGTGCGGGCCCGCGAGGAGGGCGCGATGCTGGCCGAGATCGGCCAGTACGTCACCACCCGCGACGCGTTCGAGGCGCAGTTGAACGAGAAGGTCGCGACCCAGGAGCGCTTCGCCGCCAGCATCGCCGCCAGGATGCGGCTCCAGGCGGTGTTGAAGGAACGCGCCGACATGCGCGAGACCCTGGTGGAGAAGGCCGCCGGCACCCGCGCGGCCGTGATCGACGCGGTGCAGCAGGTCGAGCAGGTCGCAGCCGACCTCGCCTACGACCGCGGGCAACTGACCGAGGCCAAGGCCGCCGCCACCTCGCTGCAGCGGCGCATCACGCAGCTCACCAGCGAGACCGTGGCGCGCCAGTACCAGGCGCTGACGGAAGCCGCGCAGAAGCGCGACGCCCTGGTGCAGGACGTGGTCAAGGCGACCCTCAAGCGCGAGCGCACGGCGCTGAAGGCGCCGATCTCCGGCACGGTGCAGCAGCTCGCCGTCACGACGCTCGGCCAAGTCGTCACCGCCGGCCAGCCGCTGATGGTGGTGGTGCCGACCGAAGGGCCGATCGAGGTCGAGGCCCAGGTCCAGAACAAGGATATCGGCTTCATCCTGCCCGACCAGGAGGCGGTGGTGAAGATCGACGCCTTCCCGTTCACCCGCTACGGCTCGATCGACGGCAAGGTCGTGCGCGTGTCGCGCGACGCGGTCGACGACCGCGAGGCGGGCGGGGGCAGCGACGCGCTGTCGGTGGCGCGCGGCCAGGGCCTCAACCCCGTGACCGGGATGCCGAAGACCCAGAACCTGATCTTCCCGGTGACGGTGGCGCTGGCCCGGACCACGATCATGGCGGACGGCAAGGAGGTGGCGCTGACGCCGGGCATGACCGCGACGGTGGAGATCCGCACCGGCCGGCGGCGGGTGATCGACTACCTGCTGTCGCCGGTGCGCGAGACGGCCTCGACGGCGGGGCACGAAAGGTGAGGGGAAACGGAAGTCCGCCGGGGGCGAGGCTGTGTGAACACGCGGAGGCTGTAGAAGGAACCCCCTTCGTCGAACTTTGGCGGTGCCGGCATAGGCGCACCGGTGGCATCGCGGCCGCCGCCCAGGGGACTCGAATGGCGGCCGCGTAGAAGATCGTTCGAAAAATTCCGGCACGAGCCTCAGTTTTCATACAACCTGGAGGCGGACTGGATCCGCCTCCAGGTTGTCTCGTCGAGGTCGTCTCGTCCTTTGCCCGTCGCACGACTGATCGCGCGTCACAGCGCGGCATCCCCGTTCGCGAGGAACGATCTCGTTGCCGAGCGGATCGGCCGACCAGTCAGATCGCTGGTTGACGGCAGCACGTGCCGGACGATCGCTTCCCGGATGCGATGGAACGGATTTCCTGCCCCGCAACACGCTCTGGTGATTTGTTGACCACCACCATCGCGTGCGCCTCGGCGGCCGTCCCACGGGAGCGAAGGTCCGCCGAGCCCGGCCAGCCTCGTAGGCCGGCAGACGAAGTGGATACCGGCTCGGCAAAGAAAATGGGGTAAAATCACAGACTTGGAGCACCGTCCGATCGCAGCGCGATCGGACGGTGCTCCAGCCCGATCGCGTTGCTCGATCAGGCGTCGTGTCGCCGAGGCGCTTCCAGGCCAGATGCAGCCTGGAATGCGCGGAGGAGCGCGTTCAGCGTATCGGTGCCGCCATTGTCGAGCTGCCGCCGTAGGCCGCAGCCTGTGTCGATGCAGATCCATCCCGGCGTCGGGATCTCGGGCGATACGCCCCATCCCAAGCCAGCCCTTGTCAACTGAGGCGCTGCCGTCGTGCCTTGGCCAGCAGCTTGCTCAGCTCCCGTCCGAGTTCCAGAAGCACCATGTCGGCGAGCTTCATCAGGAACGGCTGCTTTGCCTCCGCCAGCGTCTCACGCAGGGCCATGCACTGATCGGCCGCACGCTCGAGTGGATGATCCGCTTGGTTCACGGGCTCGGCGGCGAATCGCGAGCTGTCGTCCTTGCGGTCGGTGATGTCGACGATGATGCCATGACTGCGCAGCGGTCGACCGGCATCATCGTGGTAGAAGCGGCCCCGCGCCAGCACCCACCTCACTTTGCCCTTCCGTGGGCATGTCCGGTATTCGGCGACGAGCACTCCCGATGTCTCGACCGTCCGACGGATATAGGCCGAGACCCATTGCCGGTCGTCGCGATGGATGCCGGCCACGAAACGTTCGATCGATACGCCGGCCGCCGCCTCTCGCAGATCGACGCCGAACAAATTCGCCACGACATCATCGGTGTAGATGCGATTGCGAGAGATGTCCCAATCCCAGCTTCCCACCGCATCAGGGATGGCAAGCACGTCGATCATCGGTGGATGCAGATGAAGGGTGTGATGTGCGCTTCGCACGCGCGCCTCCGTCAGTAGTCCAACATGCCTACCCTAAATTGCATAGTCCGTAACAAATGGTAGTCGCCGAGCGTGAAATTTCACACGCGTTTCTAATAGCCGGACAAGAAATGTTATGGATAGCCGAGCATAGATAGGAGAGGGTTGTGACGGACTACGCAGAGGTTGGGCGATTTGCCATATCAAAACCATCTTTGTATGAGTGAATGGGAGATTGAAATGAGTAAAGACTCGCCATTCAGCCAGGATGATACCAGTTCTTCCTCTGAAGAAAATGCGATTATGAAATATTACGATGAAAATAAATGTTTTCAAAGAATAAATCAGATCGAGCAAAAACTGGGATTTCGCATCAAGATGTACGGAAAAGATTCGGGTTATCATAAAAATAAAGGATTGGAATATGAGAAATCCTGCCTTTACGATCAGTCAATTCAATTATTGAGTGCATTTACGCTTATCGCCGACGCGAAAACTCGTTCTGATATACTTGCATTAGTGATAGCTGCAGCGCAACATAAATCCTAGCTTGATTGATTGATGACAAACAATTGGTGGGTATAGTAGCGCAAATCGCACTGGTAATCGCCTCAATCCGTCCTGCGATCCTATCCCTCGGCGGAACTCGCGACGGTTTTCGCAGCCTGGCCCGTCACGCCGTCCGATTCGGGCGCGACGCGGTGGCCGTGCTGTCTTCGAAGTGCCGTGGAGACCGGATTCAAGGGGCGGCGGGGCGGTAGTCCTGCCCCGGCTGACTGATCCACGCCGAGGGCCCGTTTTCTGGGAGACGGTAGGTTCACGCCCCACCCGTTTCAGCGCCCGGCGCCTCTCCGTGCCGATGCATCCCCGGCATCGCCGTCATCTCCCTCCGCACACCGGTCTTCACGATGTAGCGCAGACCGTTGAACACGTCGCGCAGCTCATGGTCGCGCTGGCCCGAGTCCTCCCGCGAAAGCGCAAGGTCAGGGGCTACCAGCGCCCATTTTTCATCGGACACGTGGCACGGGTAGGCAGGGCGATCGAGGCTCATGCCTCTCAATGCTTATGCAACGTCATAAAGTCATAACACGCTTGGAGCAACATCATACTACGCCGGATTCGAGTGACGTGCGTCCGCCGTGGTGTATAGCTGAACAAACTTCATGCGAGCACCTGACCCGGAGCGGCCCCTCGCGCGTCGCGTCAGGAATGTCCGCCCGCGCGGATTGTTTGGACGCCCGGTTCCGCCGGATGCCGGCTCTCTCGCTGTCGGAGCGAGCCGGATCCGGGAGGGCCCGGCTGCACCGGGTCTCACCAGCGATAGCTCAGCACGCCTCGGAAAGCGTGGTCCTGGGCGCGATCCCCGGCCTGGCCGGTGTAGTTCACCCCGATCGTGACGCGCGGCGCGACTTGCACGTCGAGCCCAGCCGAGGCGACCACCGCGTTGCGGGCGATCGGCACGCCGGCGGTCAGGAACGCCGGTCCGCCATTGCTGAACGCCAGCAGCGCCTGGGGCACCACGTCGCCGAACGCCCGCCGATAGCCGATCAGCCCCCGTGCCACGACAGGCAGGTCGGCCCCGATGAGGCCCGCCAGCGAGACCTGGCCCTGCAGGCCGGCGGTGACCGTCTCGACTTCGTAGGAGCGCCCGAACACCGTCAGGGCCGCCGCCCCGCCCGTCTCCGTGAAGCCGTCACGCCGAATGCGGATCGCGGCCGCCCCGGCGAACGGCTCGAGGTAGCCGCCCGCGACGCCGATCCGGTAGCCCACCTCGCCGAAGCCCTGCACCGTGTCGCCGCCCGTCCGGCCGGAGGCGAGGCCCGCCAGACCCGGAACCTGCACGGCGCGGCGGGTGTCGAGGGCGTTGCCCGCATAGGCCGCACCCAGCCGCAGCTGCACCGGGCCGAGGGCGCCGTGGGCGTAGACCGCCCCGAAGCCGCTCTCGACCTGTCCCGTCGACTGGCGCGCGGCGACGTCGAAGCTCGTGAAGCTGTAGCCGGCCGCCACGCCGATCCGCCAGTCGGCGAGCGCGCCCGCCCCGGTCTCGGCCCCGAGCACGAAACCTCCGGTCTGCCGGCCGAGCCGGGCGGCGTTGCCGTTCTGGCGCGTCTCGCCGAAGCCGCCGAAGGCCTGGCCCCAGAGGGCGTAGCCCGGCGCGACGGGCTGCACCGGGACGGAGGAGGGGAACGCACGGCCGGGCAGGTCCGCCGCGTAGGCCGCCGGCAGGGTGGTGCCGGGGGAAAAGCGGCTGCCGACCGCCCCTCCCAGGCCGAAGCCGCCCGAGACCGCGTCGCCGAAGCGCATGTGGTCGAGGAGGGTCTCCTGCACGAAGAACGCCGTCTGCAGCTGAGCCGAGATGGCGCTCGCCTGCGCCTCGCCCGAGAGGCTGTCGAGCGCCCGCGTGTAGGCACCGTCACCCGACAGGCGCGAGAGGGCCAGGAAGGCCTGGTCGAGGCCCGGCGCGCCGGCATCCCAGGCGCGCTGGAACGCGCCCGCCACGCCGCGCTGGTTCGACGACTTCGCGGGGTCGCCGCCCTTGAAGTCGGCGTCCGCCACGAGCGAGAGGCTGTTGCCGGTGAGCAGGCTCGAATAGGTGAAGACTGGGCCCGCCGTGGCCTGGAGCACCGGCGCGCGGGCGAGGCCGCCCGCCGCCGTGACGATCGGGCCGCTCGAGCCCTTGCGCAGGCTGATCGGGTTGATCTCGACGGCGCCGTCGAGCTCGGCGCGCCCGGAGATCCGGAGCAGGTCGGCCTGCCCCCTGGCGGGATCGAGATCGATGCGCAGGCGCCCGCCCGAGGATTGCAGGAGGTCGCCGGTCAGCGAGGTCGTGCCCGTCGTGCCGATCCCGCCGACATGCAGGAGCCCCGCGTTGCGGAAGGTGCCGCCGCCAAGATCGATGGCGGCGGGCGCCGAGACGACGCCGCCGGGCCGGTTGTCGATGACGTTGCCGGTCCCGCCCTGGACCGAGGCGCTTCCGACCGCGACGCTGCCGGCCGCGCCCTGGATGGCGACGTTGCCGATGATCGTCCCGGTATTGGTGAGCGTGGTGCCGCCCGGCGTCGCGGTCAGGATCGCGTAGGCGGTCGCGGGATCGCCCACGGCCTCGATCCGTCCCGCGTTGTCGATCCGGTTGGCGATGCCGCCGCGGAGCCGGATGGCGGCCGCGTCGCGCTGCGTGACCGGCTGGCCCGCCGCGTTGCCGGGCTCCGGCGCGCCGCCCCGGACGACGGACGCGGCATCGATCGTGATCGTGATCGCGCCGGCCGACAAGCCGTCGCTCTGGGCGAGGATGCCGGCTGACCCTGTGCCGGTCGCCGCGACCTGGCTGTTGGCGAGCGTGACCGCGACGGTCGAGCCTGCGCCGTAGCCGCCGACGCTGCCGTCGGCCAGGTTGACCGCGCTGCCGTCCGGCGACGGCTTGTAGGCGTAGATCCCGCCGCCGCCGCCGATGCTCTGGGCGAAGATCGCCGGCGCGTGGCCGCCGGTCGTCCGGACGGATGCGCCGGACAGGCCGACCGACACCGCCCCGCCATCGCTGATGTAGGAGGCGGGCGCGGTGAAGAGCCTCGTCTCCTGGTAGCCGACATAGCGGGTGACCGCGGAGAAATCGCCGCCGATGCCGCCGCCGCCGCCGACCGACTGGGCGAGGAGGCCGACGGCGCCGGCGCCGGCCGTGGAGACCGCCGCGCCCGGGTTCAGGCTGACCGCGACGGCGCCGCCGTTGCCGCTGTTTCCGACGCCGACGCTCTCGGCAGGAAGCAGCTGCCCGCCGACCGCGATGCCGCCGCCGCCCCCGACCGACTGCGCGACGATGGCGTGCGCGTCGAGGCCCGAGGTGGTGATCGCGCTCCCGGTGACGACCGTCACGGCGCCGCCGTTGCCGCCCGAACCCGACACGCCGCCGAGGCGGACCGAGACGCCGTGGGTGTCGCTCAGCGCGCCCTGGGGATTGCTGGCGATCTTCGCCGGGTCGAACGTCTGGTCGGTGGTCATGGTGCGCGCCAGGCCGCCGCCGCCGCCGATGCTCTGGGCGAGGATGCCGATGCCGTGCTTGCCCGTCGTTGTGATCGTGCCGGGGCCGGCCTGGTCGCCGTTGACGACCGTGACCGCGCCGCCGGCGCCGCCTTTGCCGCCGTTCCCCCCGACCGTGATGCCCAGGCTCTTGAGGGAGCCGTTGGTCGACCCGGCCATGGCGCCCTCGCCGCCGCCGCCGCCGACGCTCTGGGCGAAGATGCCGAAGGCCGCGACGCCCTGCGTCAGGATCGCTCCGCCCGCGCCGTTGGTGACGGTGACGGCGCCGCCCTCGCTGCCCGCGCCGGCAATGCCGCCGACCCCGATCGTCGCCTGGGCGGGCTCGTTGGTCTGCGCCTTGGTGGTCGAGGTGGCGCTGCCGCCGCTTCCCCCGCCGCCGCCGACGCTCTGGGCGTAGATGCCGTCCGACTGGGCGCCGAAGGTCGTGATCGATCCGGTATTCGTCGCCTGCGCCGTCCCGCCGCGGCCCCCGGCGCCGCCCAATCCCCCGACCGTGACCGCGGCGGAGAGCTGCGTGACGGTTCCGATCTCGCTCGCGGCCAGCTGGGGCTGGGTCAGCATCTTCTCCAGCTGCGCGGCGGTCGCCAGGATCGTCGCGCCATCCTGCCCGATCTGGAACAGATCGTTGCCGAGATCCTGCACTTTCTGGTCGAGGCCCAGCCCGCCGGACAGGATCTTGGCGAGGTTGTTCCCGTCGCCGAGCGGCGTCGAGCCGCCGGCGGTCGCCCCGGCCTTGCCGCCCTTGCCGCCGCCGCCGCCGATGCTCTGGACCGACAGGCCGATCGCGTCGGTGCCGCGGGTGACGATGCTGCCGCCGTTCCGCACCGTCGCGGTGTTGCCGTCGTTGCCCGAGCCGCCGTTTCCGCCGACGGTGGTCGCGGAGGCGAGCTTGCTGCCCGAGGCCGTCGTCACGCCGCCGCCGCCCGCGCCGCCGCCGCCGCCCACGCTCTGCACGAACACCGCATCCGCGCCGTCGCCCCGGGTCGTGACGGCGCCGGTATTGGTCAGGGAGGCCGTGCCGGCGACGCCGCCCGAGCCGCCCGAGCCGCCGATGGTGATCGCGGCCGACACGCTGCCCTTGGCCTTGGTGGTGGTGGAGGACGCGTCCCCGGCGCCGCCCGCGCCGCCGCCGCCGCCGATGCTCTGGGCGAACACGCCGTAGGCGTCCTGCCCGAGGGTCGCGATCACCCCCGAATTGGTGAGCGTGACGGCGCCGCCCGCGCCGCCGGTGCCGCCGGTGCCGCCCATCACCACCACGGCCGAGACGCTGGCGGACGAAGAGCCGCCGCCCGCATAGGCGCTCCCGGTGCTGTCGCCGCCGAGGCCGCCGCCGCCGCCGATCGATTGCGCGATCACCCCGATCGCGCCGTCGCCTTGCGTCGTGATCAGGCCCGCATTCGCGAGGCCGACCTTGCCGGCGTCGTCGCCGGTGCCGCCGCGGCCGCCGGTCGAGACCGCCACCGAGATCGCCGGCACGTCGGGATCCGGCGAGAAGCTGACGGCCCGCGCGGCCGCGGCGCCGCCCGCGCCGCCGCCGCCGCCGATGCTCTGCAGGACCACGCCGGGGGCGTCCGCGCCGTAGGTGATGATCTGCCCGGTGTTGCTCAGGCCGACCGCGCCGCCGGTGCCCCCGGACCCGCCGTTGCCGCCCAGGGCGACGGACGTGGAGACGACGAGGCTGCCGCTGAGTGCGACGCCCGCCCCGCCCTTGCCGCCGCCGCCGCCGACCGACTGCGCGGCGAGGCCGGCCGCGTGGTCGCCCGAGGTGGCGATCAGCGCCCCGTTCGACACCGTCACCGGGCCAGCCGAGCCGCCGTCGCCACCCTTGCCGCCGATCGCGATGGCGAAGCTCCCCGCCGTCTTGGCCGAGGCGCTGCCGGCCGCGCCGCCGCCGCCGCCGATGCTCTGGGCCAGGATGCCGCCGCTGCCGTCGGTGCCGATCTGCTGGAAGAGGCCGGACCCGAGCTTGACGTCGACCTGGCCGCCCCTGCCGCCGTTGCCCCCCTGGCCGCCGATGGCCAGGGCGGGGACGGGGCCGATGCTGTAATCGGTGACGTCGCCGCCGAGGCCGCCGCCACCGCCGATGCTCTGGACGACCGCCGCGCTGCTGCCGGTGCCCGAGGATGTCACCTTGGCGTTCGGCGCCGCGAGCGTCGCGGCGGCGCCATCGGCGCCGGCGCCCCCGTCGGCGCCCCACGAGCCCCAAGCGGTCGCGCCGGCGTCGCCGCCGCCGCCGCCGATGCTCTGGACCACGGCGCCCTGGACGAAGTATCCGGAGGCCGTGATGCTGCCCTGCGTCGTGCTGCTGCCGATGGTCAGGGACGCGCTGCCGCCGGCCCCGGCGAAGCCGCCGCCACCCGCCGATCCGCGCCCGGCCGCACCCGCGCCCGCGCCGCCGAAGCCGCCGGAGGACTGCACCAGCACGCCCGTTCCGGAAAGGCCGTCGGCCTGAGGGGGGGTCGTGAGGGTGATCGTCCCGAGAACCGTCGCGCTCGCCGCGCCGCCCGCTCCGCCGCCGCCGCCGCTCCCCGCGTACTGGGTGCCGTTCGTCGGTTTCCCCCCCATCCCGCCTAACCCGCCGTTCGAGGTCACGGAGATGCCAACCGGAATGCTGGGCAAAGGCGCGCCTCCGCCGACCACCGTGAGGGCGCCGCCCCTCATCGTGACGGTCGCCGAGCCACCGTCGCCCCCTTTGCCACCGTTGCCGCCCGTGCTGTCGATGTACGACGGTCCGGCATTCTCGCCGTTGCCGGCGTTGCCCCCGTCGCTCGACGCCGAGATGGCGGTTGGGCGAGAGAGACCGGCTGTCGCTGTGATCTGACCTTGTGTCCACTCGACCGAGACGGTGCCGCCCTTGCCGCCGGCTCCACCATTGCCGCTCGTCGATGCTGCCCCCGAAATGTAGGTCGACTCGCCGTAGCCGCCCCGCCCGCCATTGCCGCCGACCGATTGTGCGAGCACGGGCACCGTCGCCTGGATGGTGCCGCCCGCGGTCAGCGTGACGGAACTGCCGGGAGCGGCGTCTCCGGCATTGCCGCCGGATTTCTCGTAGAGGCCGCTACCGGACTGGATCCCCCCCGCGCCACCGCTGCCGCCGAGCGACAGCAGCCAGAAGCCGAAATCGGTCGTGGGTGACCGTGCGCTCGGGACGATGCTGCCGCTGAACGCGGCCCTGATCGATCCGCCGCCGCCGCCTCGGCCGCCGAGTCCCCCGTTATCGTCCTCGCCGGCATCCCCGGCGCCGCCGATCCCGCCGATGCCGCCCTGGGACAGGAGATAGCCGCCGACGCGGTAGCTCACGCTCTTGTCGAGGAAGGGATTCACGATCACGAACGAGCCGGACAGGGAGACCCCGCTGCCGGTCGCGACGATGCCCGCGCCGGCGACGCCCGGCAGGCCCGTCCCGCCCGGATTGCCTCCTCCGGGCGTCGCCGGACCGTTGCAGCCCGGGGTGCCGATCGTCGTCGTCAGAAAGGCCGGAGTGCTGTCGTTGCTGTAGGTGCCCGCGGGCACGGTGTAGGTGATCGGCGCCGGCGCGGGCGGGTTCGAACTCGGACTGCAGGCTTGCGCGTGCGCGGACGTGCCGGTGAGCAGCTGCTCCAGGGCGAGCGTGCCGAGGGCGAGCAGCACGCTCTGCGTCACGCGCTGCGGCGCGAGCCCTCGGCGCCCGCGAGGCTCCGGCTTCCATCCCTGCGGGTCCGCGGCCGCTGCGGGGGCGGGATTCCGGCCGGGGCCGGCCATGGCTGCGCGCGTCCTCATCGATCCGCCCTCCGTCTCGTCTTTTGCGATGTCTGGTCGATCGCTTTCGTCAGGGATCGCCGGCCAGTTCGGCGGCCAGGGTCCGGACGCCTCGGCGCAGGCCTTCGGACAGCGCGAAGCTCACCCGGGTCGCCGCCACGAAGATGCCGAGGCGCCGGTTGGGCGACAGCACGACGTAGGTCATGAAGCCGCCGATGCCGCCGCTCTTGCCGAGCAGCGCTGGCACCCGGTGCTCGGCCGGGCTCGCGATCCAGCCGAGCCCGATCCCGTCCGCCTCGGTCGCTTCGACGCCGACGAGCGCCTTCATCCCGTCCTGGGAGCGCCACACGGCGTGGGCGAGGCTGCGGGCGGCCTGGCCCGCCTGGTCGTCGGCGAGGTGCCAGCGCATCCACCGCACCATGTCGTCGGCGGTCGAGGTGAGGCCGCCGCTCGCCGCCATGGCGGCCGGGGCCGGCGCGTTGGGATCCGGCTTGCCGAACGGACCGAGGCCGGTCATCAGCCGCGGCGCCTGGGCCTCGGTGAGGGCGGGACCGGTGTCGCGCAGGCCGAGCGGCCCGGTGACGACCTCCTCCAGCAGCGTGCCGTAGGGCTTGCCCGCCGCCCGGGCGAGGGCGTCGCCGAGGAGCCCGAAGCCCGCATTCGAGTAGAGGAGCCTCGTTCCCGGCGGGTAGGCCGGCCCGTTCGCCGCCAGCCAGTCCCAGTAATAGCCGATGCGGAAGACCGAGAACGGGTTGCCGCCGGGACCCGGCACGATCCCGGGATCGGGCAGCTCCCGTGGCAGCCCCGCCGCGTGGGTGGCGAGGTCGAGGAGGCTGATCGCCCGCCCGCCGGCCTTCGCCATCGGAATCGTCACCCCGGCGGGCGCGTACCGGGACAGCGGATCCGCGAGACCCACCCGTCCCCCGGCGGCGAGGGACGCCAACAGGTCGGTGGCGAAGACCTTCGAGACCGAGCCGAGCCGGACGATGCTGCGCCCGTCGGGCTCGATCCCGCTGCCGGGCGCCGTCTCGCCGAAGCCCAGCACGAGGCTCTCGTCGCCGCGCAGGACGGCGAGGACCAGTCCGGGCGCGCCGGAATCGAGATACATCGCCATGCCGGCGAGCGCGGCGGCCTCGCGCAGCGCGAGATCGGCGGCCGCGGCCTGCCCGACCGGCGCGATCATCAGGCACGCTGACAGAACGACGTCACGCCAGTGCAGCATGGAGTCCCCCCGGGCTCGTGATCGGGCGATTGTGTTGATTCTGCTTGAGTGCGCCTGGCCGTTGCTGGCGGAAGTGGGTATCTGGGCCAGAGTATTTCGCGACGACTGTGTTTCTTTGGAAACCTTCGCCGTCCCGACCAAGCTTGGCAATGAGATGTGGACAAATCGACGTCGGGGACGGACGAACGGTCGTGCGGTTCGCGGTCGCGACGCACCGGACAGTCTCGATCGACTGTCCGTATATTGACAAAGAGCGCGTCCGGCGCCGGGCCGACGTCAGCGCTTGACCCGGGCCGCGCGGCGCGGTGGGCAAGCCGGCCTCAGAGGCCGAGGCGGGCCTTCAGTTCGGCGCGGCAGGGGCGCGAGACCGGCAGGGCCCCGGGAAGATGCCGGAGCTGCACCGTCCAGGCACCGGACGGATCGATGTCGACGGCCCTGACGTGACGCAGGTTGACGATCGCCGTGCGATGCACCTTCACGAAGGAGGCCGGCGGCAGCAGGCTGCTCCAGAGGCCGAGCGTCCGGAGATCGGTGACCCAGGCGCCGTCGACCAGCGCCACCTCGGTGTAGTTGCGTGCCGAGCGCAGACACACGACCGCGTTGGGATCGACCCCCCGCACCCCCCGTTTGCCGCGCAGGTAGATCAGCGACGTCGCGGGTGCGCTGGCCGGTTCCGGCAGGGCCCGGTCGGCGTACCGCGCGAGGCCGATGAGCTCCGCGCATCGGAAGAGCGCCTTGATCTCGGCATCGGACCAGCGGCGGTAGTCCCGCACCGCGTCGAAGCCGAAGGCGGCCCTCAGCCGGCCATCGTGGGTGATCGGCACCGCCAGGATGCTCTTGTCGTCCTGGCGCAGCATCTCGGCCTTCAGGCTTCGGGCCTGCCGGGGAAGTCCCTCGACGCGGTGGACCATCACGGCACGGCCCGCGACCAGTTGCTGATGCAGCCACGCGAACATCGTCACCGGGGCGTCCTGCAGGTCCTGGACGTAGCCCGTGATGAAGGGCCGGCACCATTCGTGGGTGTTGCGGAAGGTGGTGAGATCGGAACTGTACTCGAACATCCAGGCCCGGTCGGACCCTGACGCCCGGCCCGTCGCCTCGAGGATGGCCGAGATGCCGGCGTCGATCGACCGGCTCAGCAGCGCGCGCGCCGCCCGGAACGTCCAGTCGAGGTCGGTCGCGTCGGCACACTCGTCCGGATGCACGAACTCGTAAGGTGAAGGCAGCTCCATGTCCCATGCCCGAACGGCGCCCGTGCACGACACTCTTACACAGTGGAAACCGGCAGCACCACTCATTGCAACAGGTTTGCGGCAGCGCGACCCATCGCTTTCCGTCTCAGGATCTAACGCATGTGCGGGAAGACAACTTCGGGTCGGTAAAAGCAGGCTGATGCTTCCGATCCTTCGCAAATGCACCGTCCGTGTTCGTCGGCCTTCGAGGTCGGCTAAGCTCGAATACTCCACCCAGTCACTTCGAATGATCGTCAGGTTAAAGGCGACGGTGGTGGTGCCGGTCTTGGCAGAGGGGCCACATGCTCTCCCCGCTTTGCCAGTCCATGCCGCAGCAGCTTGCGGGTTACGCACGGACATTCCAGCGACAATGGCGGAAGTCCGTCAGTGGCGCAATCCAGCCGCTCGGCATCCATCCGGAGCATCGCCGCTTCCCACCCCATGCGGGCCTTCGGCAGAAGCGATTCTGAGGTCCGGAAGGGATCAACAGCGTGGATTGCGCGAGCACCACCAGAATGTCCGAGTGGGGTCGGTAGCGGCGGTTCAGCGCCTCTTGGCCCAATGTCGCCCCATGGAAGAGGGTCTATGCCAAGCTGAGCCCGACGCATCTACGTCGCACGTCCCAGGCGCTCGAAGTCGGGCGTCCTCGGCTGCGAACGGTCGGCTGAATTGAACCTGTCCGGACGGGCGCCTGAGGTTCAAGGGTTCCAGAGAACCCCGGCGCGAACGCTAAATCGAAGGCTGAGTGCTTGAAGTGGTGGTGCCGCAAGAGGGATTCGAACCCCCGACCCCCTCATTACGAATGAGGTGCTCTACCAGCTGAGCTATTGCGGCGTCGGCGGGCCGGCGGAGCCGGCGGCCAGTGGCGCCCTCATACCCGCGAAGCGATGGATTGGCAAGGCTCACGGCGAACCATCGCGACGTTCGAAGACGAGGCGGGAGCCTTGCAGGTCCTGACGGCCCTGCGGTGCAGCGCGGCGGGGACTCCGGGACGCGCGGCATGTCGGGAGGATCGGGGTCGGACCCGGGCGCGCATCGGACGGCCAAGCCGGTCGGGGCGGGGTGGCGAGAGCCGGCCCCACGATCCGGAAAACTGTTTTGCGGATCCGGGTTGTGCCGGTGTCGGCCGCGATCTACCCTTGCGGCAATCACCCTAGCCCCAAGGCCTCTCCCGCATGGTCACCCGCGTCGCCACCGTCGCCTTCGAGGGGATCGAGGCGCGTGCCGTCGACGTGCAGGTGCAGATCACGCCCGGCGCCGTGGCCTTCACGGTGGTGGGCCTGCCCGACAAGGCGGTGGCGGAATCGCGCGAGCGGGTGCGCTCGGCGCTGATCGCCTCCGGCTTGGCGCTGCCGGCCAAGCGCATCACCGTCAACCTCGCCCCGGCCGACCTGCCGAAGGAAGGCTCGCACTACGACCTGCCGATCGCGCTCGGCATGATGTGCGCCATCGGCGCCCTGCCGGCGGACGCGCTCTCCGGCTACTGCGTGCTCGGCGAGCTGGCCCTCGACGGCAGCCTCACGGCGGTGGCCGGCGTGCTGCCGGCGGCGATGGCGGCCAATGCCCGCGGGCTCGGGTTGATCTGCCCGGCGGCGAGCGGGCCGGAGGCCGCCTGGGCCGCCGGCGACATGGACGTGCTGGCGCCGCGCTCGCTGATCCAGCTCGCCAACCACTTCAAGGGCACGCAGGTGATGGCGCGGCCCCTGCCGGCCGTGGCCGCCCCTGCCGGGGCGCTACCGGACCTGCGCGAGATCAAGGGCCAGGAGGGCGCCAAGCGCGTCCTGGAGATCGCGGCGTCCGGCGGCCACAACCTCCTGATGAACGGCCCGCCCGGGGCCGGCAAGTCGATGCTCGCCGCCCGCCTGCCCTCGATCCTGCCGCCGCTCGGGCCGCGCGAATTGCTCGAAGTCTCGATGATCCAGTCGGTGGCCGGCACGCTGAAGGACGGCGCGCTGTCGAACCGCCGGCCGTTCCGCGCGCCCCACCATTCCGCCTCGATGGCGGCACTGGTCGGCGGCGGCATCGGCGCGCGGCCGGGGGAGGTGTCGCTCGCCCATGGCGGCGTGCTCTTCCTCGACGAGTTGCCCGAGTTCAACGGCCAGGTGCTCGATTCCCTGCGCCAGCCCCTCGAGACCGGCAACGTGATGATCGCGCGGGCCAACCACCGGGTGACCTATCCGGCCCGGTTCCAGCTCGTCGCGGCGATGAATCCGTGCCGCTGCGGCCAGGCGACGGAGCCGGGCTTCGCCTGCCGGCGCGGCCCGAACGAGCGCTGCGTCGCGCAGTACCAGGCCCGGCTCTCCGGCCCGCTCCTCGATCGCATCGACCTCCAGATCGAAGTGCCGGCGGTCACGGCCGCCGACCTGATCCTGCCGCCGCCGGACGAGGGCTCGGCGGAGGCCGCCGCCCGCGTCGCCGCGGCGCGCACCCGCCAGGAGCGGCGCTACACGGAAGCCGGACAGCCCGCCGGCACCACCAACGCCTCCTGCCCGGCGACGCTGATCGAGGAGGCGGCGCGGCCCGACGCGGAGGGCCTGGCGCTGATCCGCGACGCGGCCGACGCCATGCGGCTCTCGGCCCGCGGCTTCCACCGGGTCCTGCGCGTCGCCCGGACGCTGGCCGATCTCGACGGCGAGGCACGGGTGCGCCGGCTCCACCTCGCCGAGGCCCTGTCCTACCGCAGCCGCCAGGACCGGCGCCCGGCCGCGGCGTGAGGCGCCGCGGTTAACAGCGAGTTGCCGCGACCCGTCGAATTGCGCCGGTCTCCTGAGGGCCCCGCTAAGCGACTTTCGCCACTCATCTTTCAGCTCCACCCGGCACTCTCGCCCTTCATCGGGTGCCCTGGAGGATACGGGATGGTGTGGCTCTGCGCAGCGATCGGGTGCCTCGTCGCCCTCGCCTGGCTGGCGGCGCGCTGGAGCGGCGGCCGGCGCCGGAACCAGGGCGAGGTCGAGCGGCTGCACGATCTCGTCTGGCGCACCTCCGAGAGCGAGGAGCGCTACCGCAGCCTGGTCGAGGCGCAGATCGAGCTCGTCGTCCAGCGCGACACCGAGGGCCGCATCACCTTCGCCAATCACGGCTTCGCCGCCCTCCTCGGCACCACGCCCGACGCGCTGCTCGGCACGACGCACGAGGTCGAGGTGGTCGACCGGGGCGAGATGCGCCAGCGCGCCGACGGGGCGCGCCTCGTCGACCTCGCGATCCTGCCGGCCGGCGGCGGGCCGGTGCGCTGGTTCGCCTTCGTCGAGACCGTGACCGCCGGGCGCGACGGGCGGGCCGAGGTGCTGCGGGCCGGCCGGGACGTCACCGAGCGGGTCGAATCCGCCCGGTCCCTCGAGGAGGCCCGCAGCCGGGCGGAAGCCGCGAGCGTGGCGAAGTCCCGGTTCCTCGCCAGCGTCAGCCACGAGTTCCGCACGCCGCTCAACGGCATCATGGGCATGGCCGACCTGATGCTCGAAACTCCCCTGAGCCCCGAGCAGCGCACCTATGCCGAGTCGGTGAAGACCTCCGGCGAGGCGCTGCTCTCGCTCATCGACGGCATCCTCGACTTCTCGAAGATCGAGGCCGGGCGCCTCGACCTCGCGGCGGAGCCGTTCGACCCGGCGGCCCTGGTCGAGAGCGTCGTCGAGCTGCTGGCGCCGCGCGCCCAGGACAAGGGCCTGGAGATCGCCGCCGACATCGAGGCGCTACCCTCTCTCCTGATCGGCGATGCCGACCGGGTGCGCCAGATCCTGATCAACCTCGCCGGCAACGCGGTGAAGTTCACGGAGGTCGGCGGCGTCGGCGTCACGGCGTCCTGGGACGAGGACGGCCTGACGGTGGCGGTGCACGATACCGGCCCGGGCATTCCCGAGGAGCGGCTGCCGGTGCTGTTCCAGGAATTCGAGCAGGGCGACGGGAGCGCCAGCCGGCGCCACGAGGGCACGGGGCTGGGCCTCGCCATCACCCGACGTCTCGTCGACCGCATGGGCGGCCGGCTCGACGTCACGTCGCGGCCGGGGGAGGGGAGCTGCTTCCGGGTGCACCTGCCGCTGCGCGACGCTCCCGGCCGGGATCGGCCGCCGATGCCGAGCCTCGCCGGCCGGCGCGTCCTGGTGGTGGCGGCGGCGGCCTTCGAGGCGCCCTACATCACCCGCCGCCTCGGCCGGGCCGGCGCCGAGGCCGTGGTGGTCGAGACGGCCGCCGAGGCCGCCGCGACCCTGTCTGCCAAGACATTCGATGCGGTCATCGCCGACCGGGCGCTGGGCGACGCCACGGTTCGCGGGATCGCGGCGGCGGCCCGGCAGACTGGGGTGAGCCGCAGCATCGTGCTGCTGTCGCCGTTCGACCGGCGCGATTTCGGCTCGCCGGCGGCGGCGGGCTTCGACCGCTACCTGATCAAGCCGGTGCGCCTCACCTCGCTCCTCGCCCGCCTGGCCGAGCCGGCGGCGCCGCCCACCCGCGCGCCGAGCGTCCAGGACGGCCCGCTGCGGCCGTCGTCCCGCCGGCCGCGGGTGCTGCTCGCCGAGGACAACCCGATCAACGCGCTGCTGGCCACCAAGGCCCTGGAGCGCCTCGGTGCCGTGGTGCTCTGGGCCCGCGACGGTGCGGAGGCGGTGGCGCGGATGCAGGAGGCGGCGAGTTCCGCGACGCGGTTCGACCTCGCGCTGGTCGATATCCGCATGCCGATTCTCGACGGGCTCGAAGCGGCGCGGCAGGTGCGCGCGCATGAGGAGATGCACCGCTTGCCGCGCCTGCGCCTCGTGGCGCTGACCGCCAACGTCCAGGCCGAGGATCAGGCCGCCGCCCTCGCGGCCGGCTTCGACGGCTTCCTGTCGAAGCCGCTCGACCTGAAGGCCCTGCCGCCGTTGCTGGAGGCGCAGGCGGCGTGACGGACGCTGCCGGCATTGTCCGGGGCAGGGGAGCAAGCGGACGGCCTCCGCCAGTGCAACTTCCGTCTCGCGCGCAGTGTCCAAATCGGGCCTGCCCTCGGCAAACCCGCCTTCTCCGGTGAGCGCCGAGACGCAAGGGTTTGCCAGCATGCGCCGTAGCGAAGCCGCCTGAAACAGCTTGGGGCGACATTCGCAGCTGTCCAACAGAGCACCGGTCGCTGTCGGGCCAATCCCTGAACGCGACGAAGCCCGCCAAGCGTGAGCTCGGGCAGGCTTCGTCGTGAGGGTCGTGAGGAGGGAACGTGTGCGTGCTTGGCAGGTCTGGCGGTGACCGACTCTCCCGTGTCTTGAGACACAATACCATAGGCGCTGGGGCGGTTAACGGCCGAGTTCGAGATGGGATCGGGTTCTGATCACCCCGCTCTGACCACCAGACCGGCCAAGCACGTCGCGTGCGGCAAGCATGTGTGGAGGGGCTGTGACGCCCATCCGTCTTCATCGTGGTGTGGTTGGTGTCGATCCGGACACGGATCATGAGAGCGATCAAGCCGATCGAGCGATTAGTACTGGTCAGCTCAGCGCGTTGCCGCGCTTGCACATCCAGCCTATCCACGTGGTCGTCTTCCACGGCTCTCGAGGGAGTTCTCGTTTCAAGGGGGGTTTCCCGCTTAGATGCCTTCAGCGGTTATCCCGACCGGACATAGCTACCCT
>NZ_FPCB01000033.1:0-83044 GCF_900116815.1 Methylobacterium sp. 174MFSha1.1
ACCTCGTGGCCCAGAGCCCGGATCTGGCGCGCCCAGTGATGGGCGGTGGCGCAGGCCTCCATCGCCACGATGGTGGCGGGGATCTTCTTGAGCGCCGGCAGCAGCTTGTCGCGCGAGACGCGTTCGGTGCTCACCACGGCGCCCTGCGCGTCCTGGGCCTCGAACTGGAAGACGGACTTGGCGATGTCCAGGCCGATGATGCTAATCTGCGTCACGGACGGTCTCCTCGGTTGGGTGTCAGACGACCTCAACCTGGCACTTATGATGCCGGCGGGGGCCGTCCACCCCAACATCCCGGGGCCGCGCAGCGGAACCCGGGATCCATAACCGCCGACAATTCATGATGAAGCGCAACACGTCGAGCCGGGTGCTGCACCGTCAGCGGTTATGAATCCCGGGTTCTCGACTTCGTCGAGCCCCGGGATGACATCGAGCGGTATTGACCGAGCGCCAGATCGATCGCAGCGAGCAGCGTCGCGCGACGGCTCATGACGCTCTCCCGATATATTCGCGCGCAGCTTGACGCATGTGGGCCGGGAGACAATTCAAGTCTGCCGCACAGCCGGCGCCCTGGGTACCGGGTCACGCCTGCCGCGCGATGGCGACCGGATCGACAGAGACCTCCTGCTTCAGGGTGCGCAAGGCGAAGACGGAGCGCGACTGGCGGATGCCGCGTATCCGGTAGAGCTTTTCGCGCAGGAATCGCTCGTAATGCGCGGTGCCGCTGACCGCGACCTTGATGATGTAGTCGTACTCGCCCGTCACCAGATGTACTTCCAGGACTTCCGGGATGCGCAGGATCTCGGTGCCGAAGGCCTCCAGCACCGAATCGTCGTGCTTGTCGAGGGTCACCTCGACGAAGACCACGTCCGGGATGCCGAGCGCCCGGTGGTCGAGCACCGCGACGTAGTCGCGGATCAGCCCTGCCTCCTCCAGGCGCTTGAGCCGCGTCCAGCACGGCGATTGCGACAGGCCGACCCGCTCGGCGAGGCCCGCGATGGTCAGCCGGCCGTCCGCCCGCAGGGCGCCGAGGATCCGGCGGTCCATGTCGTCGAGCCGGTGCGGTTCGGCGCCCTTCGCGGGGGGCTGCGTGCGCCCGGAACGCTTGTTCGGCGATTCAGCCTTCGATGCCATGATCCGTTCTCCGGAAACCGGCTTTAGCGATGAAAATCGGCGAGGACCATCCGGCCGGACCGGGCTACAAGGGAGTCAAATCAAGCGTCGCGGGAGGACGCGCATGGCTCGTGAGCAAGGCCACGTCATCGAGATCCGGGCCCGGATCCTGCACGCCTTCGACGGCGTGACGCGATTGCTCGGCGAGGTCGAGCGGGCCGGCTACGCCCTGCGCAACCTCGCCCTCAATGCCGAGGGCGCGTCCTCCGCCGTCACCCTGTCGATCCTTGTCCCGGACGGGACGGACCTCTCCTTCCTCGCCGCCCGCCTGTCGCGCCACCCGGCGGTGGTCGAGGCGCGGGTCGGCGCGTCGTCCTGATCCCCCCTGCCCCAAATCCCCCTGTCCCAAGGGATTCCCATGCCGCCAGACGCCCCGAGCCCCCAGGCTGCCTTAAGCCTGCACGTCCCCGAGCCCGCCGTCCGCCCGGGCGGCAACCCGAGCTTCTCCGATCTCGACATCCCGGAGGCCGGTGCCGTCCGCCGGCCCGAGGTCGACGTCGCGGCGGCCGACATCCGCGACCTCGCCTACACGCTGATCCGGGTGCTCGATGCGGACGGCAAGGCGGTCGGCCCCTGGGCCGGCTCGCTCACCGACGAGGAGCTGCTCGCGGGCTTGCGCGACATGATGAAGCTGCGCGCCTTCGATGCGCGCATGCTGATGGCCCAGCGCCAGGGCAAGACCTCGTTCTACATGCAGCATCTCGGCGAGGAGGCGGTGAGCACCGCCTTCCGCCGTGCGCTCGCGCCCGGGGACATGAACTTCCCGACCTACCGGCAGGCGGGGCTCCTCATCGCCGGCGGTTATCCGCTGGTCGACATGATGTGCCAGATCTACTCCAACGAGAACGATCCGCTGCACGGCCGCCAGCTGCCGGTGATGTACTCGGCCAAGGAGCACGGCTTCTTCTCGATCTCCGGCAACCTCGCGACCCAGTACGTCCAGGCGGTCGGCTGGGCGATGGCCTCGGCGATCAAGAACGATTCGAAGATCGCCGCCGCCTGGATCGGCGACGGCTCGACCGCCGAATCCGATTTCCACGCGGCACTCGTCTTCGCCTCGACCTACCGGGCGCCGGTGGTGCTCAACGTCGTCAACAATCAGTGGGCGATCTCGACCTTCCAGGGCTTCGCCCGCGGCGGCTCTTCCACGTTCGCGGCGCGCGGCCACGGCTTCGGCATCCCGGCGCTCCGGGTCGACGGCAACGATTACCTCGCCGTCCACGCCGTGGCGAAATGGGCGACGGAGCGGGCGCGGCGCAATCTCGGGCCGACGATCGTCGAATACGTCACCTACCGGGCCGGCGCGCACTCGACCTCCGACGACCCGTCCGCCTACCGGCCGAAGACCGAGTTCGACGCCTGGCCGCTCGGCGATCCGGTCAAGCGCCTGAAGGATCACCTCATCGCCCGCGGCGCCTGGTCGGAGGAGCGCCACCGCCAGGGCGAGGCCGAGATCCTCGACGAGGTCGTGGCGGCGCAACGCGAGGCGGAGACCCACGGCACGCTGCATGCCGGCGGCAAGCCCTCCCCGCGCGACATGTTCGAAGGAGTGTTTTCCGAGATGCCCCCCCATCTGCGCCGCCAGCGCCAGCAGGCGGGGTACTGACATGCCGCGCCGCACGATGATCGAGGCCATCCGCGACGCGATGGCCGTGGCGATGGAAGGCGACGACGACGTGGTCGTGTTCGGGGAGGATGTCGGCTATTTCGGCGGCGTCTTCCGCTGCACCCAAGGGCTCCAGGCCCGCTTCGGCAAGAGCCGCTGCTTCGACGCCCCGATCAGCGAATTGGGCATCGTCGGCGCCGCGGTCGGCATGGCGGCCTACGGGTTGAAGCCCTGCATCGAGATCCAGTTCGCCGACTACATGTACCCGGCCTACGACCAGATCGTGTCGGAAGCGGCGCGCCTGCGCTACCGCTCGGGCGGCCAGTTCACCGCCCCGATGGTGGTGCGGATGCCCACCGGCGGCGGCATCTTCGGCGGCCAGACCCACAGCCAAAGCCCCGAGGCCTTGTTCACCCACGTGGCGGGCCTCAAGACCGTGGTGCCGTCGAACCCCTACGACGCCAAGGGCCTGCTGATCGCGGCGATCGAGGATCCCGACCCGGTGATCTTTTTGGAGCCGAAGCGCCTCTATAACGGCCCCTTCGACGGCCATCACGACAGGCCGGTGACGCCCTGGGCCCGCCACGACCTCGGCGAGGTGCCGGACGGGCACTACACCGTGCCGCTCGGCAAGGCGGCGATCCGGCGCGAGGGCAAAGCCGTCACGGTGCTGGCCTACGGCACCATCGTGCACGTGGCGGAGGCCGCAGCAGTCGAGACCGGCATCGACGCGGAGGTGATCGACCTGAGGACGCTCTTGCCCCTCGACATGGAGACGATCGAGGCATCGGTGCGCAAGACCGGCCGCTGCGTCATCGCCCACGAGGCGACCCTGACGTCCGGCTTCGGCGCCGAGCTCGCGGCTTTGGTGCAGGAATCCTGCTTCTACCACCTGGAGGCGCCGATCGTCCGGGTCGCGGGCTGGGACACGCCCTATCCGCACGCCCAGGAATGGGCCTACTTCCCCGGCCCCGAGCGCGTCGGCCGGGCCCTGCGCGCCGCGATGGAGGGCTGAACCATGGGCTTTCGCATCGTCAAGCTGCCCGACATCGGCGAGGGCGTGGCCGAGGCCGAGGTCTCAGCCTGGCACGTCAAGGTCGGCGACGTGGTCCGCGAGGACCAGCCGCTCGCCGACGTGATGACCGACAAGGCCACCGTCGAGATCCCCTCGCCGGTGAGCGGCACCGTCGCGGCCCTGGGCGCCGAGGCCGGCCAGATGCTGGCGGTCGGCGCCGAACTGGTGCGGCTCAAGGTCGAAGGCGGGGATTCCGCACCCGCGTCGGCGCCGGAGACCGGCGTGGCCGTGGCACCGGATGTGGCCAAGGCGCAGGACGCGGCTTCGGGCCAGCCGGCCGCCGCCCTGGTCCCGGCCGCGGACGGCCTGGAGCCGGCCCAGCCCGCGCCTGCGCCGAAATCCGCCGCGGCGCCCGGCGCCACCGCAGCTGTGAGGCCGCCCGAAGCGCCGAAGCCGGCGCCGGCCAAGCCCGCTTCTCCCGCCCCGCGCCCCGCCGCGGCACTCTCCTCCGGCCCGCCCCGCCCCGCCGGCGAGAAGCCGGTCGCCTCCCCGGCGGTGCGCCGGCGCGCGCTCGAAGCCGGCATCGACCTGCGTCAGGTCCGCGGCACGGGTCCGGCCGGGCGCATCGGCCACGACGACCTCGACGCCTTCCTCGACGCCCCGCCGGAGGACGCCGCCCCCGCGCCCGCCGGCCGCGTCGCCCGCACGGGCGTCGAGGAGATCAAGGTCATTGGCCTGCGCCGGCGCATCGCCCAGCGCATGGCCGACGCCAAGCGCCGCGTCGCCCACTTCTCCTACGTCGAGGAGGTCGACGTGACGGCGGTGGAGGAGCTGCGCGCCGCCCTCAACCAGCGCCACGGCGCGAGCCGGCCGAAGCTCACCCTGATCCCGTTCCTGGTCCAGGCCCTGGTGCGCGCCCTGCCGGACTTCCCGCAGATGAACGCGCATTACGACGACGAGGCGGAGGTGATCCACCGCCATGCCGGCATCCATGTCGGCATCGCGACGCAGACCCCGTCCGGCCTGATGGTACCGGTGCTGCGCCACGCCGAGACCCGCGACGTCTGGAACGCGGCCGCCGAGGTGCGGCGCCTCGCCGAGGCCGCCCGCAACGGCTTGGCGGCCCGCGACGAGCTCTCCGGATCGACCATCACCATCACGTCGCTGGGCGCGCTCGGCGGCATCGTCACGACGCCGGTGATCAATCGGCCGGAGGTGGCGATCATCGGCGTCAACAAGCAGGTGATGCGCCCGGTCTGGCGCGACGGCGCCTTCGTGCCGCGCCTGACGATGAACCTCTCGGCGTCCTTCGACCACCGGGTGGTCGACGGCTACGACGCCGCCCTGTTCGTGCAGGCGCTGAAGGGCCTGCTCGAGACGCCCGCGACGTTGTTCATGGAGGCCTGACCCGTGGGCGAGATCACCACCAAGCTCCTGGTGCTCGGCGGCGGCCCGGGCGGCTACGTCGCGGCGATCCGCGCCGGCCAGCACGGCATCGACACCGTGCTCGTCGAGGAGAACCGCTTAGGCGGCACCTGCCTCAATGTCGGCTGCATCCCCTCGAAGGCGATGATCCACGCCGCCGAGGCGTATCACGCCGCTCTCCTGCAGGCCGAGGATGCCTCGCCCTTCGGCCTCTCGGCCGGTCCGCCGAATCTCGACTTCACCCGCACGGTCGCCTGGAAGGACGGCATCGTCGGTCGGCTCAATACCGGCGTGGCCTCGCTCCTGAAGCGCGGCGGGGCCAAGATCCTGCGCGGGCGCGGGCAGATGGTCGACGGCAAGACCTGCCTCGTCGAGACCGATACCGGCCCCGAGCGGGTGCGGGCCGAGCACGTCATCCTTGCCACCGGCTCGGTTCCGGCGGCGCTCCCGCACATCCCCTTCGGCGGGCGTGTCATCTCCTCGACCGAGGCCCTGTCCTTGTCCAAGGTCCCGGCCACGATGGCGGTGGTCGGCGCGGGCTATATCGGTCTCGAGCTCGGCACGGCGTTTGCCAAGCTCGGCGCCAAGGTCACGGTGGTCGAGATGGCCGAGCGGATCCTGCCGGCCTACGACGCCGAGCTGACCCGGCCGGTGGCCCGGCGCCTCGGGGCGCTGGGGATCGAGGTGCTGCTCGGCGCCAAGGCGACCGGGGTCTCGGGCGACGCGCTCGCCGTCGAGGTCGGTGGTGAGCTCCGAAAAATCCCGGCGGAGGTGATCCTGGTGGCGGTCGGCCGCAAGGCGCGCACGCAGGATCTCGGGCTCGACCGGCTCGACCTCGACATGAGCGGGCCGTTCATCCGCATCGACGAGCGCTGCGCCACCTCGATGCGCAACGTCTGGGCGGTCGGCGACGTCACCGGCGAACCGATGCTGGCGCATCGCGCCATGGCGCAGGGCGAGATGGTGGCCGACCTCGTGGCGGGACGCCGGCGCGCCTTCCACAAGGTGGCGATCCCGGCGGTCTGCTTCACCGATCCGGAGGTGGTCTCGGCCGGCCTGTCGCCGGAGGAGGCCCGGGCCGCCGGGCACGAGATCCGCACCGGGCTCTTCCCCTTCGCCGCCAACGGCCGCGCCATGACGCTCGGCGCCGAGGACGGCTTCGTGCGGGTCACGGCCCGGGCCGACAACCACCTCCTGCTCGGCATCCAGGCGGTGGGCGCCGGCGTCTCGGAGCTGGCGGCGGGATTCGGCCTGGCGCTGGAGATGGGCGCGCGGCTCGAAGACATCGCCGGGACGATCCACGCCCACCCGACCCTCGGCGAAGCCTTCCACGAGGCGAACCTCCGGGCGCTCGGCGAAGCCCTCCACATCTGAGAGGCGCGCCGCCGGGTGAATCGCCGCCCGATATGCGAGAGGATCGCTCGTCCGGGCCGCGGAGGGACGAGGGGTGAGCGAGAAGAAGCGCCGGGCCACGGCCGCGGAGATCCGCGGCCGGGCCTTCGGCGACGTGATCGAGTGGCTGGAATACCGCGTCGCGGTCTGCCGCGACGGGCTGGAGCGCTACACCGCCTCGCACGGCGCCGACAGCCGGGCCGCGGCGGCGGAGCGTGCCGCGGCGTTCGAGGCCGAGCTGATCCTGCGCGAGATCGGCAAGCTGGCGCGCGCGGCGCCACGCACGAGGGCGTTCCGCGAGGCGGCCGAGGCCCGCCGCCGCTTCGTCGCCGCGCAGCGCGAGGGGGACGGCGAGGCGGGGGCGCCGGAGGAGGCCTGACGGATCGCCGCCGCTTCCCGCCGAAGGCCGGGCACACGAAGAATTTTCCGCCTCAGCATTGAATAGATCCGGGCCCGCGTGAAATACTGCGAAGACGGCCCCGCTTCAGACAGGCCGCGATCCAGGGAGATTCGCCATGACGGGCCGGGGCTCGAAGCGCCTGGGAGAACTCGTTTCCGTGCTCGCCCTCTGCCTCGCGGCGCAAGGCGCGCGCGCCGAGGTGAAGACCGGGCCGGTGCTGATGCATTGGGGTCCGTGCGAAGCGTCGGGCGCCGTGCCCTACCCGGCCGGCAGCTTCGGCGACCGGTTCCTGGTGGTCGACGACGAGAGCAACGCGTTGCGCCTCTACAAGGCCGACGAATCCGGTCCGCCCTTGATGCTCAAGGGCGGCGACCTCGACGCGGCGCTCGCGACCAGCGGCCGCGAGGAGCCCGCCAAGGCCGACCTCGAATCGCTGGCCTGGCTCGGCAACGACTTGGTGCTGATGGGCTCCCACGCCCGCGATTCCGAGGGGCGCACCCGCGAGGCCTCGCGCCAGATGCTCGCCGTCGCGGTGGGCGGCGATCCCAAGTCCCCTGATTCCAAGGCCCCGGCGGTGACGCCGAAGGGCAAGCCGTTCCAGGGTCTCGCCAAGGCGATCGCCGACCTCGACCCGCGCCTGTCCGAGCGCATCGCCGTCGATCTCGCGGCGAAGGCGAGCCTGAGCCCGAAGCGGCGCGGCTTCGCCATCGAGGGCCTGAGCCCGACGCCCGACGGGCGCGGCCTGTTCGTGGGCCTGCGCAACCCGCTCAACGCCGACAACGACGCCCTGGTGGTGCCGTTCGAGAACCCGGCCGAGGTGCTGGCGGGCGGCGCAGCCCCGAAGCTCGCCAAGCCCGTCGCCCTCGACCTCAAGGGCCGCGGCATCCGCGACATCGCCTACGCGCCGGGCCTCAAGGCGTATTTCCTGATCGCCGGCGGCTCGGGCAGCGGCGGCGAGGCCGCCGACCTCTACCGCTGGTCCGGCAAGGCCGGCGAGGCACCCTCCCGCGTCGCGGGCGTGGCGGAGGCGCTGGCGGCGCTCCCCGACTTCCAGCCCGAGGGCCTGATCGTCGCCGCGGACGGCAAGAAGGTGCAGCTGATCAGCGACGACGCCGACATCTGCCCGGCGCGCAAGCCGCAGGGGTTCCGGAGCGTGGTGCTGGAATTGGAGTGAGGGGCGGATCGCCCCTCTCGCCCTCCGGTCGGACGACGTGATCCCGGGGCTCGCCGCGCGGCAAATTCCGGGATCGTGGTGATTCCAGCCCGGATTATCGGGCAGTACCGGGAACGGGCGTGTTGAGCAGCTGCTGTTCCCACAGGAACGCGATGCCGCTGCCGCCGGCATGCTGCGTGATCACGTCCGTCAGCGCGGCGGCCTGTTCGGCCCGCGCCCAGTCGCGCTGCCATTCGGCAGCAACGGCGAGCCAGGTCATCACGTTCGCGCCGGCCGCGATCATGCGCCGGATCGCGACGTCGTGGGCCTCGACCGACACCCCGCCCGAGGCATCCGTGACGACCGTCACGTCCCAGCCTTCACCCAGCGCCTGGATCGCCGGCATCGCGACGCAGACCTCGGTCCATAATCCCGCGATGACGAGCTGCTTGCGGCCCGTCGCCGCGACCGCATCGACGACCTTACGATCCTCCCAGGTGTTGATGAACGTCCGGTCGATCACCTCCTGGCCGGGGAACACCTCGGTGACCTGCGGAAAGAGCAGGCCGCCGCGCTCCGCGATGACGGTCGTGAGGATCGTCGGGACGCCGAAGGCCTTGGCGGCCTTCGCCAACCCCACCGTGTTGTTGATGACCATCTGCGGCTCGTGGCTATTCACGTTCGCGAGCTGGTAGGGCTGATGATCGATCAGCACGAGCACGGAATCCTCAGGGCGAAGAAGCGAAGCAAGACCGTTGCGACGGGTCATGAATATCCCTTTGTCTGCTGTGGTCGAGGCCGATCTGTTCGAGAGATGGCCGCGACAGCGCGCTGCCTGATGACCCTGTCACCGCGATCCGTGATGCGATAGTATTCGTTAGAGCTACCGCGTGTCGCGCAACGGGGAACGCCGAGGTGGATATCGAAGAGCTGCGGACCTTCGTCGAGGTGGCCGATGCCGGCGGCGTGTCGGGCGCCGCGCGCCGCCTCGGCCTCGCCAAGTCCGTGGTCAGTCGCCGGCTCCTGCGGCTTGAGACGGAACTCGGCGTGCAGCTTCTGGTCCGGACCACCCGGGGCGTCGCTTTCACGGAAGCCGGAGCGACCTTCCGGGACTACGCGGCCCGAGCCTGCGCCGAGATCGATTCAGGCCGCGAAACGATCATGCCGGACGGCGAGCTCCGCGGCCGCTTCCGCGTGGCGGCCCCGCTGACGTTCGGTCCGAGTCATTTCGCCGCGATCATCGCCGCCATGGCGAAGCTCCATCCCCGGCTCCACATTCACACCTGCTACACCGATCGCTTCGTCGACCTCGTCGCAGAGGGCTACGATTGCGCAATCCGGGTCGGTTATCTCCCGGATTCCGATCTGCTCTCGCGGCGCGTCGGACCACTCTACGGAAAGCTCGTTGCGAGCCCGATCTACATCGACGCCCATGGATCGCCCGAAGCTCCGGACGACTTGCTCGCTCACCAATCCCTGATGCAGGGCAACGAGTCCTGGCAGTTCATGGACGGCGCCGACATCGTCACGGTTCGCCCGCGCGGGCGCTTCAAGGCCGACAGCGGCACGGCCCTGGTCGCGGCCGCCACCGCGGGCCTCGGGATCGCCTGGCTTCCCGACGGCATCACCCGTGACTACCTGGCATCCGGAGCACTCGTGGCCGTGATGACGCGCTATCCGCCGCCGCCGGCAGGCATCTACGTCGTTCGTCCACCGGGTCGGCATCCGGCGCCGAAAGTGGGCGTGCTCACGGAGCTGCTGATCGACTGCTTCGAAAAATCCCAGGAGAGCCGCTAACGGTGGCGTATCGCATCTTTGCAGCGTCCATAGCGGCCAAGATTCGTTACGCCTCCCCAGACTTGTTCTCCCCGCGTTCTGCCCTGCGCCGCCTGTCCCGCCGCAGCACCCAGAGCTGCCAGAACCCGAACCCCAGCACCGCCCCGAAGACCAGCCCGAAATCCAGCAGCGCGAACAACGTCTGGCTCACGACGGGGCTGCGCCGCCGAAGCGTTCGCGCTCGCGCAGGGTCTCGATCAGGTCGAGCACGCGCACGACCCGGCCACCGAGGTTCCACCAGGCCGGCCGCGAGGCAGGGGGAGGCGCAGGCATCATCGCCACCGCCTCGACCAGGAAGGCCGCCTCCGGTAGGGCCGGCCGGTCGGCGCGGCGGGACGAGGACGTGAGGACCGCGCGGGCGAGCAGCCGCGCCTTGCGGGCGCCCGGCACCCGGGCGCGGCGGGTGACCGAATCGAGCCCGCCGCGCGTGAGGTCGCGGCCGATCTCGGCGTAGATCAGCCCGGCGGCGCGCACGGCGGGACGGCAGGAAGGCGGCAGCATCGCGATGCCGGATTCCGCCCGCGCGTAGAGGAGGTCGGCGGCGGCGAGCAGGCGGGCGACGACGGAGGCGAGCGCGGGGCTCGGCTCGGGATTGGCCAGGAACGCGTCGGGGTCGAGCCCGGCCTCGCGCAGCCAGGATTCGGGCAGGTAGAGGCGCCCGTTGCGGGCATCCTCGCCGACGTCGCGGGCGACGTTGGTGAGCTGCATGGCGATGCCGAGGTCGCAGGCCCGGGCCAGTGCCTCGGGCGAGCGCTCGCCCATCACCAGCGTCATCATCGCCCCGACCGAGCCGGCGACCCGGGCCGCGTAGGCGACGAGGGAGGACAGGTCCGGGTGGCGCCGCCCGGCGGCATCCCAGGCGAGGCCTTCGAGGAGAGCGGCCGGCAAGGCCTGGGGAATCGCGTGGCGGGTCACGATCTCGGCCAGCGCCCGGTCGGCGGCCGCATGGGCGGGCCGGCCGGCATAGGCGGCCGCGAGCCGCGCCCGCAGGCGCGGCACCGCGTCGGCCCGGGCGCCCGCCCCGTCGACCGCGTCGTCGGAGAGGCGGCAGAAGGCGTAGAGCCCGTAGGCGTCGCGGCGCACCGCCCGAGGCAACAGCCACGAGGCGGCGTAGAAGCTGCGCGAGCCGGCCCGGATCGCCGCCCGGCAGGCGGCGTGGTCGGCGGCGCGGGCCAGGGACGCGGCGAAGGGCGTCTGACGACGCGCATCAGGCGAAGACGGCTGCATCCGGCACCACGCGATCGAGGATCTTGGAGGAGGAGAGCACGCCCGGCAGCCCGGCCCCCGGATGGGTGCCGGCGCCGACGAGGTAGAGGTGGCGCACCGCGCCGCAGCGGTTGTGCGGGCGGAAATACGCGCTCTGGGTCAGGATCGGTTCGAGCCCGAAGCCCGAGCCGCGATAGGCCAAAAAATCGTCGGAGAAATCCTGCGGCGTCGTCACCCGGGAGGTGACGAGGGACTCCGACAGGCCCGGCAGCACGGTGGCATCGAGCCGCGCGGCGACGCGCTGACGGAACGGCTCGGCGAGCTGCGACCAGTCCTGTCCGCCGGCGAGGTTCGGCACCGGCGCCAGCACGTAGAACGCGTCGTGGCCCGGCGGCGCGACGCTCGCGTCGGTCGCGGTCGGGCGGTGCAGGTAGAGGCTCATGTCCTCGGCCAGCACTTTTCGGGAAAAGATGTCGTCGAGGAGACCGCGGTAGCGGGGACCTAACAGGATCGTGTGGTGAGCGAGGTCCGGATAGGTCCGCCGCGTGCCGAAATACCAGACGAACAATCCCATCGAGGAATGCGCCCGGTCGAGCCGCCGCTCGCGCCAGCCCCGCGCCTCCGGCGGCAGCAGGTTGAGGGCGGTCACGGCCGAATCGGCGTTCGACACCACGACGTCGGCGGCGATCTCCGTGCCGTCGGCGAGGGCCACGCCCCGCGCGGTGCCGTTCGTCACCAGGATCCGCTCGACCTCGGCGCCGCAGCGCACCTCGCCGCCCTGGCCCTCGATCAGCCGCACCATCCCGCGCACCAGGGCGCCGGTGCCGCCGAGCGCCGAATGCACGCCCCAGCGCCGCTCGAGTGAAGCGATCAGGCAGTAGAGCGCGCTCGCCCGGAACGGCGAGCCGCCGATGAGGAGCGGGTGGAAGCTGAACGCCGTGCGCAGGCGCTCGTCGCGGAACACCGAGGAGACGAGGCCGTAGACGCTGCGGTGGCCGCCGATCCGCAGGAGGTCGGGGGCGATGCGCAGCATGTCGGTGAGGCGCCCGAACGGCACCGCGCCGAGCTGCTCGAACCCGACCCGGCACAGCTCGTCCGACAGCGCCATGAACCGGTCGTAGGCCGGCGCCTCGCCGGGCGACAGGCGCTCGACCTCTTCCCGCATCGCCTCGGCCTCGCCGCACATAGCGAAGGTGGCGCCGTCGTCGAAGCGGATGCGGTAGAACGGCCGCATCGGCACCAGCGTCACGTCGTCGGCGAGGGATCGCCCGCAGAGCGCCCACAGCTCCTCGAACAGGAACGGCGCGGTGACGATGGTCGGCCCGGCATCGAAGGTGAAGCCGTCCTGCCGGTGCACCCGCGCCCGCCCGCCGGGCTGGTCCAGGCGCTCCAGCACGCTCACCCGGTAGCCCCGCGCGCCGAGCCGGATCGCCGCCGCGAGCCCGCCGAAGCCGCTGCCGATCACCACCGCACGGGGTCGGGGCCGGGCGGACGTGACCCGCGGCGGCGCGTCGTCGAATGTCAACATAAGTTGACACTATCATCGCGGTTGGGCTGGGTGGCAAGCGGGAAAGTCGGTGGCAGGCTCCGTCTATGCCGAGGCCCGCGGCTGAGCCATCCGGGCCCGGATCAGCTCGGCCACCACCTCCGGCTTCTCCTCGTGCGCCAGGTGCCCGAGGCCGCGCAGCAGCTCCACCCGCGCCCGGCCGCCGAGGCGGTCGGCGAGGCCGAACGACACGTCGGGGGCGATGGTGCGGTCCTGTCCGCCGACGATCAGCAGCAGCGGAGCCTTGAGGCGGGGCAGGTCGCGGTCGAGGGGAATCAGGTCCCAATGCGCCATCATGCCCAGCGCCCCGGCGACGTGGCCGGGGGTCTGGAACAGGCGGCGGTAGAGGTCGAGGCCGGTGCGGTTGAGGGTCGAGCCGGTGCCGTGGATCAGCCGCTCCACCGCTGCCCGGTCGGCCGACCAGGCGAAGACCCGCGGCGTCACCGGGTTGAGGAACAGGGCGCGGGCCATCGCCGGGAAGATGAAGCCGGCCATGCCCGGGAAGGGTTTCAGGGCGGCGTTGAGCCCGACGAGGAGGCGCGGCGACACGACCCCGTCGAGGCACAGCCGGGCCAGGATCGCCGCCCCGGCGGAGTGTCCGACCGCGACCTCTGGCGCCACGCCGAGGACCCGCAGGAGGTCGCCGAGCGCCCGGGCCATGCGCGGCAGCGAGGGCGTCGGCAGCGGATCGGTGAAGCCGTGGCCCGGCAGGTCGGGGGCGATCACCCGGAAGTCCTTGGCGAGGAGCGGCAGCAGCCCGCGCCAGGAATGGGTCGCCGCGCCGGTGCCGTGGACGAGGAGCAGCACCGGGCCCGTTCCCGCCTCCTGCACGTGCCAGGTCAGGCCGCCGGCGGCGACGAAGCGGCTCGCCTCGCGGTTCGGCCAATCACGGCCCTCGCGGGCGAAGGCGGGTCGGTCGTCGGATGGGGCCATCGGTCAACCCGGCGGGGCGGCCTCGCGCACCGCCCGGGTCAGGCGCGCGGCGTCGGCCTGCGGCATGGCGAGGTAGCGCGCGGCCATGGCGGCGGCGAGCGCCCGGGCGGAATCCTGTGGGCGGGCGGCGGTGTCGATCACCAGGGCGCGGGTGCCCGTCGCCGCGAGCGCCTTTGCCGCGCTCAGCGCGTCGGCGCCCGCCTGGGCCCGGCCGGGCGCACCGGAGCGGGCGACGTTGGCGCGGCCGTCGGTGAGGAGGAGCACGGTCGCGCTGCGGCCGGCCCGGCGCTCCATGGCGGCCAGCCGTCCGGCCGCCTCGATGCCGGCCGCGAGCGGCGTGCCGCCGCCGCCGGGAAGCGAGGCGAGGGCGCGCTTGGCCCGCACCAGCGAGCGGGTCGGGGCGAGGAGCAGGTCGGCACCGCGGCCGCGGAAGGCCACCAGGGCGACGCGGTCGCGCCGCACGTAGCACTCGGCGAGCAGCGATTCGACCGCGCCCTTCGCCTCGGCCAGCCGCTCCAGGGCGGCGGAGCCGGAGGCGTCGACCGCGAAGATCGTGGTGGTCTCGCGCTTCTGCACCAGCCGACGGATGCGCAGGTCGTCGGCGGTGATGCGCAGGCGCGCCTCGGCCTCACCGCGGCGCAGGCGCTGCCAGGGTGCGGCGGCCCGCAGGGTCTCGATCAGGGCGAGGCGGCCGCGACGCGGATCGCCCGGCCGCGCCCCGACCGGACGCCCGCGTTGCGCCGATGCGGCGGCGCCCGTGCGGCCGGCACCGGCACTGCGCAGCCGGGGGCCCTCGCCGGCGAGCAGGCGGGCGAGGAGGCCGGGCGGCAGGCTGGCTGCGACGGCAGCGAGGATGCGGTCGTCGAGGCACTGATGCTCGCCGGTCCGGTCGTCCTCCCGGTCCGCCGGTTCGGCCTCGTCCGGGCCGGGTGGCGGAGGTTCCGACTGCGCCTCGCTCTCGTCATCGGGCCAGACGCGGGCCCGGGGCGCGAGCACCAGGGCGACGGCGGTGGCGAGGTCGGCATCCTCCAGGGCCGCGCGTCCGCAGAGGGCAGCGTGCAGCCGCGCCACTCGCAGGGCGAGGAGCGGCGCACGCAGGGACGCGATGCCGAGGCGGGCCGCGAGGGCGCAGAGCGTCTCGGCCGCCTCGGGCGGACCGTCCGCCGGAACGGCCAGGACGGCCGCGAGGTCGGGGAGCGGCGGCGCGGTCGCGAGGGCGCCGGGCGGCACGGCGTCGAGGTCGAGATGGAGGGCTGCCCGATCGGCGAGGCAGGCCGGGATCGCTTCGTCCTCGCCCTCCCCCTCGTCGAGGAGCACCAGGCCGAAGCAGGCCGGATGCCGGATCGCGATCCCGTCGCGGGCGACCTCGACGGCGCCGCTATCGAGCGCCTGCGCGATCCGCGCCGCGGTGCCGGGCCCGAGCCGCTCGGCCATCGGCACCACCACCAGGCCGCCATGGCTGCGGGCGAGCAGGCCGGCTTGCGCCACCGGGCGCCCCGTCGCCAGGGTCGTCGGCAGGTCGAGCCCGCCGAGGAGCGCGTTGTCGGCGATGCCGGCCGGCAGACGCGTCACCGGCGTGCCCTCCGGGAGAAGGGCGCGCAGGCGCGCGAGCCAGGCCTCGCGCACCGGTCCGGGCCGGGCCCGCACGACCACGCTCGTTCCCGCCGGATCGATCGCCACTAGGGATGCCGCGAGGCAGGCCTGTGTCCAGGCCGCGTCGGGTCCGGCGCTCACCCGAGAACCTCGGCCAGCGCCCGGGCGATCCGCGCCTCGGACCCGGCCTCGTCGAGGGGATTGCGGCGCAGACGGTGGCTCAAGGCGCTCGGGGCCACCTCGCGCAGGTGGTCGAGCGTCACGGTCCCGGCCCCGTCGAGGCTCGCCGAGGCGCGAGCGGTGCGCATCAGGGTCAGCTCGCCGCGCAACCCGTCGGTGCCCAAAGCCAGGCACAGGCGGGCGGCGGCCTCCAGCACCGAATCCGGCACCACGACCTCGGGCAGCTGCGCGCGCGCCGCCAGGATCGCCTGCCCGAGCCGCGCCTCCTCCGCCGACCACTCGGCGGCGAAGGCCGCCGGATCACGCTCGTAGGCGTCGCGACGGCGCACGATCGTCACGCGGGTCGCGAGGTCGGTGGGCGTCGTCACGGTGACGGCGAGGCCGAAGCGGTCGAGGAGTTGCGGGCGCAATTCGCCCTCCTCCGGGTTGCCGCTGCCGACGAGGACGAAGCGCGCCGGATGGCGCAGGCTCAGTCCCTCGCGCTCGACGGTGTTGACGCCGGAGGCCGCCACGTCGAGGAGCAGGTCGACGAGGTGGTCCTCCAGGAGGTTGACCTCGTCGATGTAGAGGAAGCCGCGGTTGGCGCGGGCAAGCAGCCCCGGCTCGAACGCCTTCTCGCCGGCGCCGAGCGCCCGGCCGATATCGAGCGCCCCGACGACCCGGTCCTCGGTGGCGCCGAGGGGCAGGTCGACCACCGGCACCGGCACGGTCTTCACTGTGAGACCCTGCACCCGGCGGGCCGCGCAGGCCGGGCAGAGCGAGGCGGCATCGACGGGATCGCAGGCATACGCGCAGCCCGCCACCGCCCGCATCGGCGGCAGCAGGGCGGCCAGCGCCCGCACGGCGGTGGATTTTCCGGTGCCGCGATCGCCGAAGACCAGCACCCCGCCCACCGCCGGATCGACCGCCGCGACGAGGAGCGCACGCCGCATCGCATCCTGCCCGACGATGGCCGAGAACGGATAGGGCGGGCGCGGCATCGCCTCGGTGCGCGCGGCGGGATCCACGACGGTGGGCGTCGAGAAGCCCGGCTTGGGAGCCCGCCGGGACAGGGCCGAGTGGGTGGGGGCCACGGTTCGCGTCCTCGAAGGCTGACGATGGAGGCAAGGATCGGCCGGGAAGGCGGGATTGTCTAATGAAATTGACGATTGGTTTGGGTGACAGTTGCGCGTCGAGCTTGCTCGGAAGGTCGCAACGGCCGTGCGCAAAAGAACCCTCCCCCCTCTGCGGGGGAGGGTGGCCCCCGCGTCAGCGGGGGTCGGGAGAGGGGCAGCGCGACGTTGATCCAGGTGGCGGCCTTCAGAACGGTTCAGTCTTCTAAGGAAGCGGCGTCACCTCTCCCGCCCGGCTCCGCCGGGCACCCTCCCCCGCAGAGGAGGGAGGGTTCAGGAACCGCCGCGCCCTACGCGGCCCGCGCCAGCCCGATCCGCCCCCAGATCGCCCCGAGCGCCGCCGCCAGGTGGTCGATGTCGGCGTCGCTGTGGAGCGGCGACGGGGTGATGCGCAGGCGCTCGGTGCCGCGGGGGACGGTGGGATAGTTGATCGGCTGGACGTAGATCCCGAACTCGTCGAGCAGCGTGTCGCTGATCTGCTTGCATTGCACCGGATCGCCCACCATCACCGGCACGATGTGGCTCGGATTGTCGAGAAGCGGGATGCCGATGCTCGCGAGCCGCCGGCGCACGGCCGCGACGCGGTCCTGGTGGCGGGCGCGCTCGACCCCGCTCGCCTTGAGATGGCGGATGCTCGCGGCCGCGCCCGCCGCGATCGCGGGCGGCAGCGAGGTGGTGAAGATGAAGCCCGAGGCGAAGCTGCGCACGAAGTCGCAGAGCGCAGCTGATGCCGCGATGTAGCCGCCCGAGACCGCGAAGGCCTTGCCCATTGTCCCCTCGATGACGGTGAGACGGTGCATCAGCCCCTCGCGCTCGGCGATGCCGCCGCCGCGGGGCCCGTAGAGGCCGACCGCGTGGACCTCGTCGAGATAGGTCATGGCGCCATGGGCCTCGGCCACGTCGCAGAGCTCGGCGATCGGCGCGATGTCGCCGTCCATCGAGTAGACGGATTCGAAGGCGACGAGCTTCGGCAGCTTCGGGTCGACGAGGCGGAGCTTGCGATCGAGGTCGTCGGGATCGTTGTGGCGGAAGATGTGGCGCTCGGCGCGGCTGGAGCGGATGCCCTCGATCATCGAGGCGTGGTTGCCCTCGTCGGAGAAGACCACGCAGCCCGGCAGCTTCGAGGCAAGCGTGCCGAGCCCGGCCCAGTTCGAGACGTAGCCCGAGGTGAAGAGGAGCGCCGCCTCCTTGCCGTGCAGGTCGGCGAGTTCCTGCTCCAGGAGCACGTGGTAGTGGTTGGTGCCCGAGATGTTGCGGGTGCCGCCGGCCCCTGCGCCGCAGCGGTCGATCGCCTCGTGCATCGCCCCCGTCACCGCCGGGTGCTGGCCCATGCCGAGATAGTCGTTCGAGCACCACACCGTCACCTCGCGGGTGCCGTGCGCGCCGTGCTGCGTGGCGTAGGGGAACCGGCCGGCCTGGCGTTCGAGGTCGGTGAAGACCCGGTAGCGCCCCTCGCGGTGCAGACCTTGGAGAGCGGCGGAGAAGTGCGCTTCGTAGTCCATCGAACGTCCCCTTGTACGATATTCTTGTGGTCGTGTTCTTGTGGTTACGGAGCCGTGTCGGCCCCGGGGCGGCGGGCGGGCAGGCCCCAGCCCCAGAGCGCGGTGGAGGGCAGCGGCAGCATCAGGAAGCCGTGCTCCAGGATGGCGAGGGCCATCAGGGTCGCCATCATCGTGTGGCCGGAGCGCTTGAAGGCCGAGGCGCTCTCGGTCACGGCCGGGTGCAGCAGCACCAGGAGGAAGCCGGTGGCGAGGATCATCGCCACCGGAAACAGGGCGTTCATCGGCGCGCGGCGGAAGAAGCTGCCGAGATAGCGCAGATGCTCGGGCAGGAACTCGGCGTTGAGGTTGCGCACGCCGAGGAAAAGGTTGAGCCGGGCGCTGAGATTCATCCCCCACAGCACCAGGTAGGTCCAGAGCGCCATCCGGTTCGGGCAGCCCGCCGTCAGCCAGGCGATCGCCGCGAACCCGAGGATGATCGCCGCCTCGTGCCAGAGGTTGGTGGCGGCGGCCGCGCCGAACCGGGCGAGGCCCCGGTCGGTGTCAAGGCCCGGGGTGCGCCGGGGGCCGGCGACGTAGCCCATGTAGAAGGCCATCTCCTGCCAGCCCCAGACGATCAAAGCCGCCGTGAAGGCCGCGTAGGCCCCCGCCTCGCTCTCCTGGGTCGCGCTCCAGGCGACGACCCAGAGGGCGGCCGCCAGCGCCAGCGTCGTCGCGCCGAAGCTCCAGGCATGGGTGCGGCGCGGCCGGTGGTTCAGCCAGAGGATCGCCCCGGTCAGGAACCACCAGATCACGACGGCGTAGAGGATCGGCGCGGCGTAGTCGGACATGCGGGCGCTACCAGGCGGGGCTGAGGCGGATCTGCGCGGGCATCGGGTTGGCTTTCGCCGGCATCACCATCAGCCGCCCGAAGGCGAGAGCCGCCTTCGCGGCGTAACCGGCATGCTTGAGCTTGCCGACGATCCCGCCCTGCGCCTTCGCCTCCTCGATGCCGCGGGCGCAAGCGAGCAGCCGCTCGAGGCCGGCCCGGAAGCCCGGATTCTCGATGTCGAGGGTGAGCGGAAACACCTGGCGCGAGATCTCGGAGGTGATGGCGAAGACCTGGAAGTCGTACTCCTTCGGGTCGACCCCGAGCGCCTTATGGAAGGCGGGCCGGCACTGGTCACGCACGTACATCGTGCAGAACACCGCTAGCAGGAAGAACTTGATCCAGTAGTAGTTGACGCCGGTGAGCAGCTTCGGGTTGGCGCGCATCAGGAGCGCGAAGGCCTCGCCGTGGCGGAACTCGTCGTTGCACCACTTCTCGAACCACTTGAAGATCGGGTGGAAGCGCTTGTCCGGATGGCGCTCGAGGTGGCGGAAGATGGTGATGTAGCGGGCGTAGCCGATCTTCTCCGACAGATAGGTGGCGTAGAAGATGAATTTCGGCCGGAAATGGGTGTACTTCTTGGCCTTGGTCAGGAAGCCGAGGTCGATGCCGACCCCGAAATCCTTCAGCGTGTCGTTGATGAAGCCGGCGTGGCGGGCCTCGTCGCGGCTCATGAAGCCGAACAGTTCGCGGATGTCCTTGTTCTTGGCGCGCTTGCGCATCTCGGCGTAGAGCACGCAGCCCGAGAACTCGGCGGTGATCGACGAGACGAGGAAGTCGAGGAATTCCTTGCGCAGCTCCGGGTCGAGGCCGGACAGGTCGAGGTCGAAATCGGAATTGCGCACGAAGTGGCGCTTGTTCGGATCGCTCCGCATCTCGGCGATCAGCACGTCCCACTCGGCCCGCACCGGCTCGACGTTGGTGCGGTCGAGTTCCTCGAAATTCGTGGTGTAGAAGCGCGGGCTCAGGAACGTCGTCGCCTGCGCCGACTGGGTGCTCTCGTTCGGGGTCCTCAGGGTCGTCGCGCTCATAGCCGCGTCCTTTCCGAGAAGCTGACTTCGTAGAGTTCGGTGAGCTCGAAATGACCCGCGATGCGGGTCCACAGGCGCTCGACGGCGCCGGCGCGCACCACCGTGGCGGTGCGGCGCACCACGATCCGGTCGCCGTAGGGCACGGAGGTCGGCGCGTCGTGCACCGTCACCTCGTCGCCGGGGGCGATGAGAAGCCCCCCGTCCAACGTGACGTGGGCGTGCAGGCTCTCGGCCGTCTGCTCGATCTCGACCGTGCACGGCACCTCGATGCGGCGTCGGCCGCCCAACCAGTGCATCACGATGCGCCCCTCCCCTGTTCGAGCAGCCGCGCGAAGGCGGCCGCATTGCCGAGCCCGAAGGCTTCGAGGTTGATCCGCCGGCCCGTCGCGGCGTCGTCGAGCGAGAGCGTGCCGTTGTCCCAGCGGGTGAGCCGGAACGGCGGGGTGCGCGACAGGCCCTCGCGCAGGCGCGCCTGGGCCATCACCCGGAGGGTGGCGCGCAGGAACCCGTCCTCGCCGGGCTGCACCTCCGCCACGAGGCGGCCATCCGCGGCGTTGCGGAGGTCCACCCGGCCGTCCGGCCGGTCCTCGACCGTGAGATCCAGGACCTGGACGGCCTGGGCCGGCGGCATCTGCGTGGTGCCGATCCCGCCGAACCGTCCGATCGCCACCGCCGCCAGCGAGAAGGCGACGAGGAGGCCGGCATTGCGCAGGAGCGGCCGGGGGATCTGGATGTCGTGCGCCATGCGACCCCCCTAGTGGCCCGCCGCCGCGAGGCGGCCAGGCAGGACGGGAGCCGCCTCGGGTGCGGGCGGCATCGCCTGCACCGGCTGGCCGTTCGCCTCGGCCAGCGCCGCGGCGATGCGCTTGGCGACTGCCTCGGCGTCCGGCACGCAGCGCAGCATCGGTTCGGGCCGGGTCAGGCGCCAGGGCCGGGCATGCGGCCAGAGATGTAGGTAGGCCAGCCGCACGCCGGGCTTGAGCCGCAGGGGCAGGTCGCCGCTGCCATCGCTGAGCCGGCGGAAGGCGGCGCCCTCGATCTCCTTCAACGGGAGATTGATGTCCATCTGGAGCGCGATGCCGATGCGCAGCATCAGCCGTCGGTCGGTCAGGGTGTAGACCGTGGTGCGGCAGGCGCCCCAGGCGAGGAGGAACAGGATCGCCAGCGCCAGCGCGCCGGCGAGGAGGACCGGCCAGGCCGCCGCGGCCCGCCCGGCCGAGACCGCCTGATAGAGCGCGAGCCCGCCGAAATAGACCGCCACGAGATCGACGTGGAAGGCGCGGCGCGCCAGGCTGAGGAGCATCGGGCGGCCCTGCCACAGCAGGCGCTCGCCCTTCGGCAGCGGGCCGGGCAGCCCGTGAGGAAGCGTGTCCATCACAGCAGCGGCTCCTGGCGGGCGTCGGTGGCGTAGAGCGTGCCGGCGCCGTAATAGGCGATGACCCGCTCCTCTTCCCGCAGCGTGATGCTGTCGGGGTCGCGGGCTTGCGGCACGCCGGCGAACTGGCGGGCGAGCAGGGCCGCGACGACGATCTTCTTCTCCCGGCTGAAGCGGTGCAGGTCCGCGAAGGTCACCGGGATCAGCACGGTGCGGTCGCGGGCGCCATCGAGTTCCATCTCGTAGTAGCGCGGCAGCGACTCGCCGCGATCGACCCAGATCTCCGTGACGGTGCCGGCCCGCACCCCGTCGGCGCCGTAGACCGGCAGGCCGCGCGGATCCGGATCGTCCGCCGAGACCGTGAACTCGTCGGCGACGCGCATCGGCACGATGCGGGTCTTGCCCTCCCAGGTCAGGTCCGGCCGCTCGGCGCGGAGCGCGTAGGCGCCCGGGCCGACGCCGTCGGCGAGGCGGGAATCATCGGTCGAGGTCGGGACGATCGGGGCGCCCGGCCAGGGTTCGAGCTTGACCGCCTTGAGTTCGCCGACCGGCCCCTCGTGCGGGCGCGGCGCCAGCACCGCCGAGCCGTCGGCGAGCAGGAAGGTCTTGGGAGAGGGCAGGAACAGCCAGTCCCAGCCTTTCAGGCCGCCATGGGTCTCGGATTCGAGCGGGTAGCCCTCGCGCCGGTCCTCGCGGCGCAGGTAGAAGACGAGGCCCGCGAAGAAGATCCAGAAGGCGTAGAGCACCACTTGCGCGACGTCGAGATAACCTGTGAGGGCACCCTTGGGCATGATGGCCTCCTTCTACGGTAGGGCCGGACGGGCGGAGAGCGGGGCGCGATCGGGCCGGCGGACCAGCGGCCCGATCGCCACCAGGGTGGCGAACAGGAGCCCGATCTCGATGTGGTAGACGACGAGGTAGCCGGTCGAGGCCTCGGACAAGGCCTCGCCGAGGCGGCCCGAGACCGCGAGCGCCGAGCCGAGATCGCGCAGGATGCCGCTCGCCGCGATGGCGAGGCCCGCGGCGCAGGCCTGGACCGCACCCCAGGCGCCGAGCGCCAGCCCGGTCTGCTCCGCTTGCGCGCCCGCCATCGAGGCGGTGAGCGTACCGTGGGCGAAGAGCCCGCCGCCGACGCCGATCAGCGCGACGCCGCAGGCGAAGAGACTGCCGGAGCTTAAGGGCGCGGCGAAGACCACCGCCGAGAAGGCCGCGATGCCGACGACGGCGCCGGCCGCCGCGACCCGGAACGGATCGCCGCCGCGGTTGAGCCAGCGCGCCGCGGTGATGAGCCCCGCCCCTCCGCCGACGGCGAGCACGGCGGTCAGCGCGGTCGTGGCAGCGACCGGCAGGTGCAGGATCTGGCCGCCATAGGGCTCGAGCAGGATGTCCTGCATGCTGAACCCCGCCGTGCCGAGGCCAGTGGCGATGAGGCGCCGGCGCGCCTGCGGCTGGGCCGCGTAGGCCTGCCAGGCGTCGCCGAAGCGGCGCGGCGCCTCCGTCCTGCGGGAGGTGTCGCGCGGCTCCTGCTTCCACAGGGCGATGCCGTTGAGGATGAGCGTCGCGAGCGCTGCGCCCTGGATCACCTGGATCAGGCGGATCGCCGAGAAATTGTGCAAAGCCAGCCCGAACACCACAGCGCTCGCCATCATGCCGGCGAGCAGCATGGCGCAGAGCAGCGCCACCACCTTCGGGCGGGCATGGGCCGGCGCGAGATCGGTGGCGAGCGCCAGCCCCACGGTCTGCGTGGTGTGAAGGCCGGCGCCGACGAGCACGAAGGCGAGCGCCGCGGCCACCTGGCCGATGACGATCGGCCCGGTCGTGTCGCCCGACAGGATCAGGAGCGCGAACGGCATGATGGCGAAGCCGCCGAATTGCAGCAGCGTGCCGAACCAGAGGTAGGGCACCCGCTTCCAGCCCAGCACCGAGCGGTGGGTGTCGGAGCGGAAGCCGATCAGCGCCCGGAAGGGAGCGGCCAGCAGCGGCAGCGCCAGCATCACGGCGACGATCCAGGCCGGCACCTCAAGCTCGACGATCATCACCCGGTTGAGGGTGCCGATCAGCAGCACCGCCGCCATCCCGACCGTGACCTGGAACAGCGACAGCCGCAGCAGTCGGCCGAGCGGCAGCTCCTCGGTCGCGGCATCCGCGAAGGGCAGGTAGCGGGGCCCGAGATCGGCGAGGGCCCGGGCGAGGCGGTGGGCCGTGCTCATCGGCGCGCCAGCTCCAGAGCGTTCGAGAGGTAGAAGCCGGAATTGACCCGGCGGCTGCGGGCCACCGCGAAGGGCGCGAGGCCCGGCTCGGCGGCGATGCGGCGGCGTAAGGCGCCCTCGCCGACCGGCTCGATCGCCGGCGCCCGGTCGCCGCGGGGGAAGAGACGGCCGGCGGCGTGCATCACGGTCAGCAGCGGAGTGCGCGGCGCGACGGTGAAGAGGAGCGAGGCGTCGGTGCGGCAGGCGAGCGCCGCCAGCGCCCGGACGATGTCGGGCGTGCGGTAATGGATCAGCGAATCCATCGCCACGACGTGGTCGAAGCGGCCCAACCCCTCGTCCAGCATGTCGCCGACCTGGAAATCGAGGCAGCCGGAGAGCCGCAAGCTGGCGGTGCGCTCGCGGGCGAGATCGATCAGCGTCGGCGACACGTCGATCGCGACGACCTCGGCGCCGCGCCGCGCGGCCTCGACGGCGAGTGCGCCGGTGCCGCAGCCGGCATCGAGCAGGCGCCGCCCGGTGAGGTCGGCCGGCAGCCAGGACAGGAGCTCGGCCCGCATCGTATCGCGACCGGCCCGCACGGTGGCGCGGATGCGGCTCACCGGCGCGTCGGAGGTGAGCCGCGCCCAGGCCTCGACGGCGGTGCGGTCGAAATAGGTTTCGAGCTGGGCCCGGCGGGTGATGTAGGTGGAGCTGGTCATGGGCGGGGGCTTTCTGTGCCGGAGACCCAATCCGGGCGCCGCGCGAGAACCCTCCCCCCTCTGCGGGGGAGGGTGGCCTGCCGAGCAGGCCGGGAGAGGGGCAGCGCGACGCTGATCCAGGGGGCGCCCGTCATCATGGTCGCGACCTCTCCGGAAACGGGGTTCCCCTCTCCCGGCCCCTGCTCACGCAGGGGCCACCCTCCCCCGCAGAGGGGGGAGGGTTCACGCGCGCGGGCCTCAAGACCAGGGAGTGAAGAAGAGAGATCCATCATCGCTCTCCTCAATCGAACCCGAGGAACTCGAACAGATCCCTGTCCTTCATCGGCACCGCCGGCAGCGGGTCGACGCCGGCCCAGAGCTGCTCGGCGAGCTGCAGGTACTCGGCCTGCACCGCCAGCAATTCCGGCGAGGGATCCATCTCGAAGAGCGTCGCCTTCTTCAGGCGCGAGCGGCGTACCACGTCGAGATCCTGAAAATGCGCCAGGCGCTTCAAGCCCACTGCGTCGTTGAAGCGGTCGATCTCGTCGGTCTTGGCCGAGCGGTTGGCGATGACACCCCCTAAGCGCACGCCGTAATTCTTCGACTTGGCATGGATCGCCGCGACGATGCGGTTCATCGCGAAGATCGAGTCGAAGTCGTTCGCGGTGACGATCAGCGCCCGGTCGGCGTGCTGGAGCGGCGAGGCGAAGCCGCCGCAGACGACGTCGCCGAGCACGTCGAAGATCACCACGTCGGTGTCTTCCAGAAGGTGATGCTCCTTGAGGAGCTTCACCGTCTGCCCGACGACGTAGCCGCCGCAGCCGGTGCCGGCGGGCGGCCCCCCCGCCTCGACGCAGCGCACGCCGTTATAGCCCTCGACGACGAAGTCCTCGACGCGCAGCTCCTCCGAGTGGAACTGCACCGCCTCCAGCGCATCGATGACGGTCGGCGCGAGGCGCTTCGTCAGCGTGAAGGTCGAATCGTGCTTTGGGTCGCAGCCGATCTGGAGCACCCGCTTGCCGAGCTTCGAGAAGGCGACCGAGAGGTTGGACGAGGTCGTGCTCTTGCCGATGCCGCCCTTGCCGTAGACGGCGAAGACCTTGGCGGTCTCGATGCGGATGTCCGGGTCGAGGGCGACCTGGAGGCTGCCTTCCTCCCGACGCGGCACGGGGTTTCGAATCGCGATGTTCATGCGGCAGCCTCCGCGGTGATGCCTTCGAGCCGGTCCTCCAGGGCCTCCTCGGCCCGGTCGAGGGCGGCACGGGTCTCGGGATCGGGGGTCCAGAAGCCGCGCCGGTGCGCCTCGATCAGGCGGTGGGCGACCTTGGCCGAGGCGGCGGGGTTGAGCGCCGCCATGCGCTCGCGCATGACTTCGTCGAGGACGTAGGTCTCGGTGATGCGCTGGTAGATCCAGGGCGCGACCTGATCGGTGGTCGCCGACCAGCCCACGGTATTCGTGAGGTGCTGGTCGATCTGGCGCACGCCCTCGTAGCCGTGGCCCAGCATCCCCTCGACCCATTTCGGGTTGAGCATCCGGGTGCGAGTCTCCAGAGCGACCTGCTCGGAGAGCGAGCGCACCCGGCCCTCGCCGCGGGTCTGGTCGCTGATATAGACCGGCACCGAGGTTCCCCGGGCCTTCGCCACGGCGCGGGCCATGCCGCCGAGCCCGTCGAAGTAATGGTCGACGCTGGTCACCCCGACCTCGACCGAATCGAGGTTCTGGTAGGCGAGGTCGACCCCCGCCAGCACCGCCTGCATCAGGGCGCGGCGGGGCTCCGGACGGCCGGTGCGGCCATAGGCGAAGCTCTTGCGGCGCGAGAAGGTCTCGCACAGCTCGGCCTCGTCTTCCCAGCGCCCGGAATCGACGAGGTGGTTGAGGTTGGCGCCGTAGGCTCCTTCCGCGTTGCTGAAGACCCGGAGCGCCGCCGTCTCGATGTCGATCCCCTGCGCCGCCTGGTGGGCGAGCGCGTGCTTGCGCACGAAGTTCATCGCCTCCGGCTCGTCGGCGGTGGCGGCGAGGTAGGCGGCTTCCGCGAGCAGCTTGGTCTGGAGCGGCAGCAGATCGCGGAAGATGCCGGACAGCGTCGCCACCACGTCGATGCGCGGGCGGCCGAGGTCTTCGAGCGGGATCAGCACCGCGCCGCAGAGCCGGCCGTAGCCGTCGAAGCGCGGCGCGGCACCCATCAACGCGAGGGCCTGGGCGACGGGCGCGCCCTCGCTCTTCAGGTTGTCGCTGCCCCACAGGACGAGCGCGATGCTCTCCGGATAGGCGCCGCCATCCGCCGCGTGGCGGGCGAGCAGCCGCTCGACCTGGGCGCGGCCGTCGGCGAGAGCGAAGGCGCTCGGGATCCGGTAGGGATCGAAGCCGTGCAGGTTGCGGCCCGTCGGTAGGATCGCGGGCGAGCGCAGCACGTCGCCGCCGGCGACCGGCGCGACGAAGCGGCCGTCGAGGGCGCGCAGCAGGGCCGGGATCTCGTGATCCTCGGCCAGCAGCCGGTCGGTCTCGGCGAGCGCCCGGAAGGCGGCGAGCGTCGCGTCGTCGGCGGGCAGGCCCGAGGCCGCGATCGCCTCTTCCGCTGTAGCGCCGTCGACCAGCCGGGCGATGCCGGCGCAATCCGGTGCGAGGCCGTGGACGGATTCGGCGAGCGCCACCAGCAGGTCGGTCCGCTCCTCGGCAGGCGTCCCCTGCCCCACCACGTGCAGGCCGTGCGGGATCAGGGTGTGTTCTAGCTCGACGAGCCGCACCGACAGGGCGGCGATGCGCTGTTCCGCATCCTCGCCCCATTCCTCGCCCTCGGCGAGGTCGAGACCGAGGGCCTGGCCGTGGATCAGGATCGCGAGCTTTCCCCGCTCGGCCGCATCCTCCGGCGGCAGGGCGCGGCGGCGCTCCAGCGACGCCTTGAGATCGATGAGGCCGCGATAGAGCCCGGCCTGGGCGAGGCTCGGGGTCAGGTAGCTCACGAGCGTCGCGGCGGCGCGGCGCTTGGCGAGGGTGCCCTCCGAGGGGTTGTTGGCGGCGTAGAGGTAGACGTTCGGCAGCGCGCCGATCAGCCGCTCGGGCCAGCAGGCGGCCGAGAGCCCGGTCTGCTTGCCGGGCATGAATTCGAGCGCGCCGTGGGTGCCGAAATGCAGCACGACGTCGGCGCAAAAGTCCTCGCGCAGATAGCGGTAGAAGGCCGAGAAGGCGTGGGTCGGGGAAAAGCCCTGCTCGAACAGCAGGCGCATCGGGTCGCCCTCGTAGCCGAAGGCCGGCTGCACCCCGACGAAGACGTTCTCGAAGTGGGCCCCGAGCACCAGGATCCCGCCGCCATCCGTCTGGTGGCGGCCGGGCGCCGGGCCCCATTGCGCCTCGATCTCGGCGAGGTGGGCCTCGCGCCGCACATGCTCGTCGGCCGAGATGCGGTGGGCGACGTTGGCCGGCGTGCCGTAGCGGGCGGCATTGCCTTCGAGCACCCGGGCACGCAGGGCGTCGACGGTCTCCGGCACGTCGACGGAGTAGCCGTCGGCCTTCAGGCCGGTGAGGACGCGGTGCAGCGATTCCCACACCGCCAGGAAGGCGGCGGTGCCGGTGGCGCCGGCATTCGGCGGGAAGTTGAACAGCACCACCGCGACCTTGCGCTCGGCGCGCGCGCGGGAACGCAGCGAGACGAGCCGCGCCACCCTTTCGGCGAGGCGAGCACTTCGCTCGGGATGCACCGCCATGTCGCGGGAATCGCCCACGCCGGCGGCGCGGCCGCCGAACACCATCGGGGCGGTGGCGCCGTCGAGTTCGGGGATCGCCACCATCATGGTCGCCTCGACCGGCGACAGGCCGCGGGCGGAGGCCTCCCACTGCTCCAGGCTCTGGAACTCGACCGCCTGGGCGGCGAGGTAGGGTACGTCGAGCCGCGCCAGCATCGCGCTCGCGGCGGCGGCATCGTTGTAGGCGGGACCGCCGACGAGGGAGAAGCCGGTGAGCGAGACCAGCGCGTCGATCGCCGGCCTTCCGTCGCGCAGGAAGAATTTTTCCACCGCCGGGCGGTTGTCGAGCCCGCTGGCGAAGGCCGGTACGACCGTAAGGCCGCGCGCCTCCAACGCCGCGATCACACCGTCGTAATGGGCGGTGTTGCCGGCGAGCACGTAGGAGCGCATCAGCAGGAGGCCGATGCGGCCCCCCTTGCCGGAAGCCGGCAGCTTGTCGAGGCGCTCGGTCACCCGCTCGGGGATCCGCGGGTGGTAGAGGCCGGTCTCCGGATAGGCCAGCGGCTCGGCGGCCGTGAGGTGGCGGCGCCAGGCGGCGCGCGGACCCGCGGCGTAGCGCCCGGCGAGGAAGCGCACCAGGTTGACGACGTTCTCGTCCGAGCCGGCGAGCCAGTATTGCAGGGTCAGGAAATAGGCGCGCACGTCCTGGGCCGAGCCCGGAATGAAGCGCAGGATCCGGGGGATCTGGCGGATCAGCGCCATCTGGCGCGCGCCGCTGCCCTGGGTCCCGCCCGGGCCCGACTTGCCGCGTAGCCGCTTCAGGAAGTCGAGCGCGCCGCGCTGCGACCCGTCCATGGCGAAGCGGTTCATCCGGGTGGTCCGCACCACCTCGGCCGCCGAGAGGCAGCCCACCATCGCGTCGCAATGCGGACGGCGTTCGAGCAAAGCGGGGAGGACCGCCCGGACGTGCTCATCCATGAACAGCATCGCCGAGAGCACGATGTCGGCCCGCGCGATGTCGGCCCGGCAGGATTCGAGGGCCGAGGGATCGGTCTCCCACTCGGCGGCGGCGTGGAAGCCGAGGACGAGGGTGGGCGCCGTCTGCGCCAGCACCCGGCGCGCGCGCTCCACCGCCCCGGCGAGGTGGTTGTCGAGGGTGACGATGACGACGCGCAGCTCCGGCAGCGCGCCCGGTCCGTCACCGGCTGAAATGCGCTTTGGCATCGTACAGGGTCTCGACGGTGATGAGCGGGAGCGCCCGCTCGCGGGCGAAGCGTTCGGTGTTGTGGCGGGCCTTGCCCCGCACGAAGAACGGGACCTTCTTCAGCTCGCGTTCGGCCTCGATCGACCAGACCACCGGGGCGACGGCGGTGGCGGGCGCGGCGACGATGGTCTCGGCCTCCTCCTCCCGCGGCCGTCCGCCGAGATGGGAAGGGGCGACGCCGTCATGGAATTCCGGATCGTCCCGGAACATCGCCAGCAGGTGCTCCTCCAGCCCCATCATCAGCGGGTGGACGAAGGTGTCGAACAGGACGTTGGCGCCCTCGAAGCCCATCTGCGGCGCGTGGCGGGCCGGCACGTCCTGCACGTGCATCGGCGCCGAGATCACCGCGCAGGGGATGCCGAGGCGCTTGGCGACGTGGCGCTCCATCTGGGTGCCGAGCACCAGCTCCGGCTGCGCCGCCGCGATCGCCGCCTCGACCGCGAGGTAATCGTCGGTGATCAGCGCCTCGATGCTGTGGAGCGAGGCTTCTGCCCGCACCTCGCGGGCGAATTCGCGCGAATAGGTGCCGAGCCCGACGACGGAGAAGCCGATCTCGCGCGAGGCGACCCGCGCCGCCGCGACAGCATGGGTGGCGTCGCCGAAGACGAAGACCCGCTTGCCCGTCAGGTAGGTCGAATCGACCGAGCGCGAGTACCAGGGCAGGCGCGAGCCCTCCCCGTCGAGGACCGGGGCCGGGTCGACGCGAGCGAGCGCCGCCACCGCCTCGACGAAGGCGGTCGTGCCCTTCACGCCGATCGGCGTCGTCTCGACGAAGGGCTGGCCGTGGGTGCGCTCCAGCCACTGCGCGGCGCTGCGCGCCACTTCCGGGTAGAGCACGACGTTGAAGGCGGCGTTGCCCAGGCGCCCGAGATCGGCCGGCGTGGCGCCCAAGGGCGCCACCACGTTGACGGCGATGCCGAGTTCCCCGAGGAGGCCGCGCACCTCGCGCAGGTCGTCGCGGTGGCGGAAACCCAGCGAGGTCGGCCCGAGGATGTTGCAGCTCGCCTGGATCCGGGGGGCGTCGGTGCGTGGGCCGGCGAGCGTCCGCACGAGGCGGTAGAAGGTCTCGGCGGCGCCCCAGTTCTCCTTCTTCTGGTAGGCCGGCAGCTCCAGCGGGATGACCGGGATCGGCAGGCCGAGCGCCCGCGACAGCCCGGCCGGATCGTCCTGCAGCAGCTCGGCGGTGCAGGAGGCGCCGACGATCATCGCCTGCGGCCGGAAGCGGCCATAGGCGGCGGCCACCGCCTGCTTGAAGATCTCGGCGGTGTCGGCGCCGAGGTCGCGGGCCTGGAAGGTGGTGTAGGTCACCGGCGGGCGGGCGCCGTGCCGCTCGATCATGGTGAAGAGCAGGTCGGCGTAGGTGTCGCCCTGCGGCGCGTGCAGCACGTAGTGCAGGCCGCGCATCGCGGTGGCGACCCGCATCGCGCCGATGTGCGGGGGGCCCTCGTAGGTCCAGAGCGTGAGCTGCATGGTCCTAGCCCTCCAGCCGCGCGCGGCGGGCAAGCGGTCGGGTGAACAGACCGGCGAGGTCGCCGGCCTGCTCGTAGCCCTGGATCGGGGTGAACAGGAGCTCGATCGACCACTTGGTCGCGAGGTCCTCCGCCTCGAGCGGGTTGGCGAGGCCGAGGCCGCAGACCGTGAGGTCGGGCCGGGCCGCCCGGCAGCGGTCGAGCTGGTCGTCGAGGCTCTGCCCTTCCGTCACCAGGGTGCCGTCGGGCAGGAGCGCCAGGTCCTCGGCGAGGTGGCCGCGATGCAGGTAGGGCGTGCCGACCTCGATCAGCTCGGCGCCCATCTCCCGCGACAGGAAGCGGGCGAGCGGCACTTCGAGCTGCGAATCGGGAAAGAAGAACACGCGGCGGCCCGAGAGCGCGGCGCGATGCGCCTGGAGCGCCCGCGCGGCCCGGGCCCGGCCGGCCTCCGTCACCGCGACGACGCGCGACGGCGGGATCCCGAAGGCGCGGGCGGCCGCCGCGAGCCAGAGGGTCGTCCCCTCGGCGCCGAGCGGGAACGGCGCCGCGATGCGCGTGGCACCCCGGTTCTCCAGGGCACGGGCCGTGTCGGTGAGGAAGGGCTGGGCGAGGAGATATCGGGTGTTCGGGCCGACCGGCGCCCGGTCGGCCGCGCGGCGCCCGGGCAGGAAGCGCACGTCGGCGATGCCGAGATCGTGAAAGAGCCGCGAGAACTGGTCCTCGACCACGTCCGCGAGCGCCCCGACGACGAGGAGCGATTCGTCGCTACCTCGCGGCAGATCGGGGACGAGGGAGGCGAGGCAGGCATCCTCGCCTTGCGTGAACGTCGTCTCGATGCCGCTGCCGGAATAGCTGAGCACCCGCACGTCCGGGGCGAAGCTGGCGGAGAGCCGCGTCGCGGCGCGGCCGAGATCGAGCTTGATCACCTCGGACGGGCAAGAGCCGACGAGGAACAGGAGCTTGATGTCGGGCCGGCGCTCCAGCAGGCGGCGCACGACGCGGTCCAGCTCCTCGTGCGCGTCGGCGAGGCCGGCGAGGTCCCGCTCCTCGATGATCGCGGTGGCGAAGCGCGGCTCGGCGAAGATCATCACCCCGGCGGCCGACTGGATCAGGTGGGCGCAGGTGCGCGAGCCGACGACGAGGAAGAACGCGTCCTGGATCTTGCGGTGCAGCCAGACGATGCCGGTCAGCCCGCAGAACACCGCCCGCTGGCCGCGCTCGTGGCGGATCTCGGGGCCGCAGGGGACGGGGGACGCGAGGGGGGTGGCGAGCGCCGTCATCGGGCGGCTCCCACGGCGTAGACGGGAGCCTGCAGCCGGGCGGCCCGCAGCTTGAGCAGGAACTGGCCGGCATTGACGAGGTAGGAGGCGTAGGCGGCGAGCGCCAGGAGCATCAGCCCGGCGGTGCCGAGCGCCCCCGTCGCCAGCGCCACCAGGTAGGCGGTGTGGAGCGCCAGCACCAGCATGCTGACCACGTCCTCCCAGTAGAAGGCCGGGGCGAAGAGGTAGCGTCCGAACACCGCCTTCTCCCACAGGGAGCCGGTGACCATGATCGCGTAGAGCGCCAGGGTCTTCGCCACCACCGAGGCGTTGGCGAGGGCTGCCCCTTCCCCGGTCGCCAGCGTGCGCGAGACCAGGGCGAGGCTGACGAGGAAGATCGCGAATTGGAGCGGCGCCAGCACGCCCTGGACCAGGGTCCAGGGCGAGGCGTCCCGGCGGCGGCGCTCGGCCTCGCTGTAGAGAAACGGCCGGTCCGTGGACGTCGCCATCGCGCCTGCCCTCACCTGTCCGACCCGCATTGGCTGCGGATGCCGATGGAGGAAGCCTAGGGCCGGCGGCAGCGAAGTGTCAACCTAAGTTGACAGTTGGATATGATGACAATCCGGGGAGGGGCTCGCGAATGCGCCTTGCGGCAGAACGCGGGAGATGTATCCTAGAATGAATCCGGATGACGCCGCCCCACATCGGCGCTTCCAGTGTAGAATACCCGACACAAGGGCGAGAAAACCCGATTTTCCTGAGCATCGGGGAGGTGCCGGTGGGAGATCAAGCACAGTCCGGCATGGTATCCGGCAACAGGCCGGCCCCGCGTGACCGGGCTTTCCATGATCGGCCGTCCCTCGATACAAACTCCGGGGGAGTACATCGGCACATGCGTTGGCGGGACGACCTCGCCCAGGTCGTCGAGGCCGAGATCATCCCGCGGCTGATGCTCGCCCATCGCAGCGAGCGGACGCCGCGTCGTGTTCCCGCCCGCCTGAGCGGGACCGACGACATCGGCCGCCTCGGCACCCTGCTGCTGCTGCCCGAGGACCGGGACGTGCTGGCGGAGATCCGCGGCCTGATCGCCGAGGGCATGGCCCTCGAGGAGGTGCTGACCGGCCTCCTGGCGCCCACGGCCCGGCATATCGGCCGGCTGTGGGAGGAGGATGTCTGCGACTTCGTCCAGGTGACGACCGCGATGGCGCGGCTGCGCCGCCTCGTCCACGACCTGGAGACGCTCTGCCTCGACCCGCAGCCGGTCGACCCGGCGAGCCGCCGGGTCCTGCTGGTGCCGGCGCCGGGCGAGACCCACACCTTCGGGCTGACGCTCGCCGCCCACTTCTTCGCCGAGGCCGGCTGGGAGGTGACGACGAGCTTCGACACCCATCTCGCCGACGCCCTGGAGCGCCTGCGGACCGAGTGGTTCGACGTCGTCGGCCTGTCCCTCTCCTGCGACGTCTGCCTCGACCGGCTGGTCGCGGCGGTGCCGGTGCTGCGGCGCGCCTCGCGCAACCGCGACCTGCAGGTGATCGTCGGCGGGCCCGCCTTCCACGGCCGGCCCGACCGGATCCGGCTCGCCGGCGCCGACGCGGTCGTCGACGATGCGCGCGATGCGCCCGGAATCGTGCAAAGCTTGCTTGATCTGCGGATTAGAGCCTGCTGAAAGACCTGTTCGATGCGGTCGGCGTGTGTTGGTGACCCTTGAACAGACCCTTGAGCCCTGCTGCGAAGGAATCGTTCGCGGTGCTGCGAGACGCCGTCTCCCGCCTCGATCCCCGGATGACGGGCAGCCTCGTCGCTGCCGCCAGCGACGTGTCCCTCGTCGTCGACGGCGAGGGCGTGATCCGCGACGCCGCCTTCGGCGCCGACGGGCTGTCCGAGGAGGCGGGCGACAGCTGGCTCGGCCGGCGCTGGATCGACACCGTGACGGTCGAGAGCCGGCCGAAGGTCCTGAGCCTGATCGAGGACGCCGCCCCCGACGCGGTCACGCGCTGGCGCCAGGTCAACCACCCCTCCGCGCAGGGCGGCGTCGACGTGCCGATCCGCTACGCGGCGTTGCGCGTGCCCGACGACGACCGCATCATCGTGATCGGCCGGGACCTCCGGGCGCTCTCGGCCCTGCAGCAGCGCCTGACCGAATCGCAGCAGGCGCTGGAGCGCGACTATGCCCGCCTGCGCAGCGCCGAGACCCGCTACCGGGTGCTGTTCCAGCTCGCCGGCGAGCCGATCCTGATCGTCGATGCGGGCACGCGCCGCGTCACCGAGATCAACCCGGCCGCCGCCCGACTCCTCGGCCGGGCGGTCAAGCGCATCGTCGGGCGCGACCTGATCGACCTGTTCGAGCCCGAGGGGGCCCGCGCCGTCCAGGCTCTGCTCGTGGGCCTGCGCCTCACCGGCCAGGCCGAGGACCTCACCGCCCGCCTCGCCCAGAGGCGCGGCGAGGCGCGGGTCTCCGCCACCTTGTTTCGCGAGGAGGCCGGGATGAACATCCTGGTCCGCCTCGCCGCCCTCAATCCGGCCCCGCACCCGGTGGCGCCGCGCTCGGGCGCGCTCGAGGTGATCGAGGCGATGCCCGAGGGCTTCGTCGTCACCGATCGCGACCGGCGCATCATCGGCGCCAACGCCGCCTTCCTCGACCTCGCCCAGCTCGCCACCGAGCACCAGGCCAAGGGCGAATCGCTGGAGCGCTGGCTCGGGCGCGAGGGCACCGAGATCGCCGCCCTGTTCACCACGCTCTCCGAGCACGGCTCGGTGCGCCACTTCGCCACCGTGGTGCGGGGCGAGTTCGGCGCGCTCGACGAGGTCGAGGTCGCGGCGGTCTCGGTCCCGGGCGGCGACCGGCCGTGCTTCGGCTTCACCCTGCGCACCCTGCCCCGCCGCGTCGCCGCCGTGGCGCCGGGCGGGCGCGAATTGCCGCGCTCGGTCGAACACATGACCGAGCTCGTCGGCCGCGTCTCGATGAAGGCGCTGGTGCGCGAGACCACCGACCTGATCGAGCGCCTGTGCATCGAGGCGGCCCTGCGCATCACCCACGACAACCGCGCCTCGGCGGCCGAGATGCTGGGCCTCAGCCGGCAGGGCTTCTACGCCAAGATGCGCCGCTACGGCCTCGGCGACCTCGACGGGACGGAAGAGGCGGATGACGGCGGGGAATGATCCGCAGTCGGGATTGCGCATCGTTCCCTGCCCGCGCCCTGCCCGAGCCGGCCTGGTCCCCGCATGGCGATCGCGACCGGTCGACCTTCGCGTGAGCGCGCACGTCTTCGCGACGGCGTGGACGGGAGTGTAAAGCGCGCTTGACACTCGCCCGGGGCCGTCCCACCCTCGCGGCATGACGACCGAGCCCCTGACCAAGCCCCTGATCGCGCCCGCTGCGGGCCCAGATCCCCGGGCGCTTCTGGAACTGCTCAAGCCGATCACCTGGTTCGCCCCGATGTGGGCCTTCGCCTGCGGGGTGGTCTCGTCGGGCAGCCCGGTCCAGGGGCGCTGGCCCGTGGTGATCGCCGGCATCCTGCTCGCGGGGCCGCTGGTCTGCGCCACCAGCCAGGCGGCGAACGACTGGTTCGACCGGCACGTCGACGCCATCAACGAGCCGAACCGGCCGATCCCGTCGGGCCGCATCCCCGGCCGCTGGGGCCTCTACGTCGCGATCGCCTGGACTTTCCTGTCGCTCGCGGTCGCCGCCCTGCTCGGGCCCTTCGTCCTGGCGGCGGCGATCTTCGGGCTCGCCCTCGCCTGGCTCTACAGCGCGCCGCCGGTGCGGCTGAAGCGCGACGGCTGGTGGGGCAACGCGGCCTGCGGCCTCTGCTACGAGGGCCTGCCCTGGTTCACCGGCGCCGCCGTGATGGGCAGCGCCCTGCCGGACGGGCGGATCATCGGGCTCGCCCTCCTCTACAGCTTCGGCGCCCACGGCATCATGACGCTGAACGACTTCAAGTCGATGGAGGGGGACCGGCGCACCGGCATCCGCTCGCTCCCGGTCCAGCTCGGCGCCGACCGCGCCGCCCGCCTCGCCTGCTGGGTCATGGCGGCGCCGCAGGCGGTGGTGGCGGTCCTGCTGCTGGCCTGGGGGGGCCCCTGGCACGCCGCCCTCGTCGCCGCCCTGCTCGCCGGCCAGGGCCTGCTGATGCGCCGCTTCCTCGGTGATCCGCACGGTCAAGCCGCCTGGTACAACGGCACCGGCACGCTGCTCTACGTGCTCGGCATGCTCACCGCGGCGCTCGCCCTGCGTGGAAGTCTCGTGGGGGGCCTCGCATGAGCGGTCCGGCGACCTTCGGCTGGGGGACGATTGTCCGCCTCGGCCTCGTCCAGACCGCGCTCGGCGCCATCGTGGTGCTGATCACCTCGACCCTCAACCGCGTGATGGTGGTGGAACTGGCGCTGCCGGCCGCCCTGCCCGGCGGGCTGGTGGCCCTGCACTACGCCGTGCAGGTGTTGCGGCCGCGCTGGGGCTACGGCTCGGATCTCGGCCGCCGCCGCACGCCCTGGATCGTCGGCGGCATGGCGCTCCTGGCGCTCGGCGGGGCCGGCGCCGCCCTCGGGACGGCGCTCGTCGCGAGCCATCCGGCGGCGGGCTATGGGCTCCTCGTCGTGTCCTTCCTCGCCGTCGGCATCGGGGTCGGGGCGGCGGGCACCTCGCTGCTCGTGCTGCTCTCCACCGGCGTCGCGCCCCATCGCCGGGGGGCCGCCGCGACGATCGTCTGGATCATGATGATCGCCGGCTTCGTCGTCACCGCGCCGACCGCCGGGCACCTGCTCGATCCGTTCTCGGGCTCCCGCCTCGTCGCGGTGTCGAGCGGCGTGTCGCTGATCGCCTTCCTGGTGGCGCTCGGCGCGCTCTGGGGCGTCGAGCCGGCGCGGGCCCCCGCCGCCACCTCCGCCGAAGGCGCGCCGCTGCGGCCCTTCGCGCGCGTGCTCGCCGAGGTCTGGGCCGAGCCGGAGGCGCGCCGCTTCACGGTCTTCGTCTTCCTGGCGATGCTCGCCTACAGCGCGCAGGAGCTGATCCTCGAACCCTTCGCCGGTCTCGTCTTCGCGCTGTCGCCGGGCGCCACCACCAAGCTGTCGGGCCTCCAGAACGGCGGTGTGCTCGTCGGCATGATCGTCGTCGCCCTCGTCACCGCCAACGGGCGCGGACCGCTCGCGTCCTTGCGCCTGTGGACCGTCACCGGCTGCCTCGGCTCGGCCGCCGCGCTCGCGGCGATCGCCGCCTGCGGCTATGCCGGGCCCGACGTCCCCCTGCGCTCCTGCGTCGTCGGGCTCGGCCTGTTCAACGGGATCTTCGCGGTGGCGGCGATCGGCCAGATGATGGCGCTCGCCGGCAGCGGCGGCGCGCCCGACGGCGAGAGCCGCCACGGCACCCGCATGGGGGTGTGGGGCGCGGCGCAAGGCGTCGCCTTCGGGCTCGGCGGCTTCCTCGGCGCGGCCGGCGTCGACCTCGCGCGGCTGGCCTTCGGCACCGTGGTGCCGGCCTACGCGACGGTGTTCGTCACGGAGGCGGCGCTGTTCCTGCTCGCCGCCGGGCTGGCCATCCGGATCGGGCGGCCGGAGCGGGATGCGCGGGCGCTCGGGACGCTGTCGGTGCGGCACGCCGTCTAAGACCAAGTCCGGCCGCCATCAACCGGCCCGGACAACCCGGAGGCACGGCCATGGACGAGGGAATCGTCGACGCGGTGGTGGTGGGAGGGGGGCCGGCCGGGGCGACGGCGGCGACCGATCTCGCGCGGCTCGGGCGCCGGGTCGTGCTGCTCGACCGGGCCGGGCGCATCAAGCCCTGCGGCGGCGCGATCCCGCCACGGCTGATCCGCGACTTCGCCATCCCCGACGAGCTGCTGGTGGCGAAGATCCGCTCCGCCCGCATGGTCTCGCCGCGGGACCGCGCGGTCGACATGCCGGTCGGCGAGGGTTTCGTCGGCATGGTCGACCGGGGGCCGTTCGACGAGTGGCTGCGGGTGCGCGCCGCCCTGGCCGGCGCCGAGCGGGTGACCGGCACCTACCTGCGCCTGGCCCGCGAGGAGGGCGGCCCGGTCACGGTGCATTACCGGGATGCGGAGGGCGGCGAGGCGACGATCCGCACGCGCCTCGTCATCGGGGCGGACGGCGCCAATTCGGCGGTCGGGCGCCAGGAGATCCCGGCGCACGGCAAGATGCGGCAGGTCTTCGCCTACCACGAGATCGTGCGCGTGCCGCCGGCCGGCGCAGAGGCGGTCGAGCCGACGCGCTGCGACGTCTACTACCAGGGCGTCCTGTCGCCGGATTTCTACGCCTGGATCTTCCCGCACGGCGACACGCTCAGCATCGGCACCGGCAGCGCCCGCAAGGGCTTCTCGCTGCGCGGCGCGGTCGGGCGGCTTCGCGCCGCCACCGGGCTCGATCTCGGCGAGACGGTCCGGCGCGAGGGCGCGCCGCTGCCGTTGAAGCCGCTCTCCCGCTTCGACAACGGCCGCGACGTGCTGCTCACCGGCGACGCCGCCGGCCTCGTCGCCCCGGCCTCGGGCGAAGGCATCTACTACGCGATGTATGGCGGGCGCCTCGCCGCGGAAGCGGCCCACGAGTTCCTCGCCACCGGCAAGGCCCGCGCGCTCGCGAAGGCGCGCCGCCGCTTCCTCAAGGCGCATGGCCGGGTGTTCTGGATCCTGCGGCTGATGCAGGGCGTCTGGTACCGCAACGACGCGTTGCGCGAGCGCTTCGTCAGCATCTGCCGCGACCCCGACGTGCAGTCGCTCACCTGGGACGCCTACATGAACAAGGAACTGGTGCGGGCCAAGCCCGCGGCGCATGCGCGGATCTTCTTCAAGGACCTCGCCCACCTCTTCCGCTGGGTCTCGCCGTGATGGACGCTCTGGGCGGGCGTTGGGGCCCGATCGTGGTGGCGGCTTTCTCGGCCATCGTGGTGGCGGCGGCGGGCGCCTGGCTCACCACGCTGGGTCCCTGGTACCGCTCCCTGCAGGTGCCGTCCTGGAAGCCGCCCGACTGGGCCTTCGGCCCGGTCTGGACCACGATCTTCACGCTGAGCGCCATCGCCGGCGTGCTGGCCTGGAACGCGGCGCCGGAGGGGCCCGAGCGGGTCTGGCTGCTGGCCGCCTTCGCGGTGAACGGCGCCCTCAACATCGCCTGGAGCGGCGTGTTCTTCCGCCTGCAGCGGCCGGACTGGGCGCTGATCGAGGTGGCCGCCCTGTGGCTGTCGGTGGCCGTGCTGATCCTGGTGGTGGGGCGCCATACCGGCCTCGGCGCGCTGCTCCTCGTGCCCTACCTCGTCTGGGTCGGGACCGCCGCGATGCTCAACTGGTCGATCGTGCGGCTGAACGGGCCGTTCTGACCCACCTCACGCAGCATCCGCCGGGTTCGGCGCAGGTCCGGTCTGTCCGGTACCGGACCCGTTGCTCGGGTCGCGGAAAATTCGATCGTTTGAGACCGGATCGCCGCAGATGCGACATCGTGAACCGTGGGGCGATTTCGGCGAACGCCACCCTATGTCCCGAGTTTGCAGGACTGGACTCTCCCGTCTGCTCGGTGATTTCCCCGATCGACTGCGCATCATCGATGCGGTCAGGAGGATTGACGCGTGCCGGACCTCCTAGCCAGCGGCCACATCGTCGACGCCGCGCTGCTGATCGTCGCCGCGGAGGCCGCCCTGATCGTCCTGTGGCGACGCCGGGGCGGGCCCGGGCGGGGGGCGCTCCTCGTCAACCTCGCCTCGGGCGCCTGCCTGATGGTGGCCCTGCGCGCCGTGCTCGCGGGCGCGCCAGGATACTGGCTCGCCGCCGCGCTCGCGGGGGCGGGCGCCGCCCATGTCGCCGATCTCTGGCTGCGGCTGCGCTCCGCCGCCCACTAACCCCGGAGGATTGTTTCATGCGCCGCCAGCCCGTCACCCGTCGTCGCACGCTCACCGCCCTGCTCGGCTCCGGCGCGCTCGCCCTCGCGGCCGGCACGGCCCTGGCGCAGCCGGCCTCCTCCGACCTCGTCGAGAAGGGCCGCTACCTCGCGACGGCCGGCGACTGCGTCGCCTGCCACACCGCGCCGGGCGGCAAGCCCTATGCGGGCGGCCTCTACATCAACTTCCCCGGCGGCATCGGCAAGCTCGCGACGCCGAACATCACCCCGGACAAGGAGACCGGCATCGGCAGCTGGAGCGACGACGACTTCAAGAAGGCCATGCACCAGGGCATCACGAAGAACGGCAGCTACCTCTACCCCGCCTTCCCGTTCCCCTGGTACACCCGCCTGTCCGACGAGGACGTGGCGGCGATCAAGGCCTATCTGTTCTCGCTCGAGCCGGTGAACGCGCCGCGCAAGCCCACCGACATCGCCTTCCCGTTCAGCATCCGCGAGGGTTTGCTCGCCTGGCGCCTCGCCTTCTTCACCGAGGGCCGATTCAAGCCCGACCCGAAAGCGAGCGACGAGGTCAATCGCGGAGCGTACCTGGTCGAGGGTCCGGGCCATTGCGGCGCCTGCCACAACGGCAGCAAGCTCGTCGGCGCCTCGCAGTGGAGCGGCTACCTCGAGGGCGGCACGATCGACGGGTGGTACGCCCCGAACCTCTCGGGCGACGACAAGGAGGGCCTCGGCAAGTGGAGCGAGGACCAGCTCACGACCTACCTCAAGACCGGCGCCGCCCCGGGCCGCGCCGGCGTCGTCGCCGGGCCGATGCGCCAGGTGATCGAGGAGAGCCTGAGCAAGATGACGGACGCGGATGTGCGCGCCATCGCGGTCTACCTCAAGACGCTGGCGCCCAAGCCCACCTACACGCCCGACGTAAAGTCCGACTTCAAGTCGGCCTCCGCGGCGCCGGGCGCCGACACCTACCTCAACCGCTGCGTCGCCTGCCACCGGCCGGACGGTCAGGGCCAGCCGGGCGCGATCCCGCCGCTCGCCGGCAACGGCGCGGTGCTGGCCAAGGGCCCGGAGACGGTGATCCGGGTGATCCTCGGCGGCCTCGACGCCAAGGGCGAGTACGCGGCGATGCCGGCGGTCGGCGTCGGCATGACCGATTCGGAGATCGCCAACGTCACGAACTACGTCCGCCAGACCTTCGGCAACCAGGCCCCGCCGACCGCCGAGCCCGGCCAGGTGGCGACGTTGCGCAAGGAGACCCAGACGATGCTCGCCGGCAACGCCCCCTGCGAGACCGTCTCGAACCCGACGCTCGCCGAGGCGCTGAAGACCGCGGATGCGTCGGGCCAGCTCAAGGACCTGAAGGCCGAGCAGATGCTGCCCCGCGTCGCCACCCTGCTGCCGGCGGTGCGCCAGGCCGCGCCGCAGGCGAGTTCGGCCGACCTCGTCAACGGGCTGACCGCCACCTTCTGCCAGGTCGCCGACCACGACAAGACCGGTCTCGACTGGCCGACGACGATCGGCAGCTTCTCGGGCGTGGTCTACGGGCAGCTGAAGAGCCCGAGCCGGGCTGAGAAATAGGCGTGGGTGCTGTCGGGGGACGGGTCTTTTCCGTCCCCCCGCCTGCATCGCCGGTCCGTAAGTATCAAATATTCGGATGGACGCGCGAAATCTAATAGCGCGGGATCCCCTCTCCCGTGTGGGAGAGGGGTAGGGGTGAGGGTGCTACGGTTCCGCAGAAAACTCCGGCCGTGCCGCTACCAGCACGAAAATCTCCGCTTTACACTGAAGCGTGTCGCCCTCACCCCCGGCCCCTCTCCCACACGGGAGAGGGGAGAAGCGCCTGACCTTTATTGCCTGTAGCCGAGTAGAACCGCAGGAGATCTTCGCCCCGTGTGCGGCGCACCGTTTCCGAAACCCTGGCGCCGCAGCCACCCCGGTGATCACCCGCCGAGCCGCACCGCCACCTCGTTGCGCCGCAGGAAGGGCAGCGCGAAGGGTGGGTCGTATCCCATGAAGAACGGCGGCGCGGCCGGAGACCGGCCGGCGGCCCGCAGCACCTCGGTCAGGATGCGCTCCTGCGCGGCCCGGGCCTCCAGCGTGATGCGGCCGGAGAAGCGGAGCGCCGCGATCCGCTCCAGCGGTACTTCGACGAGGCGCACGCCCGGCTCGGTCGGCTGCGGCGCGCCGGCCGGCGCGACGGCGTGCGGCAGGAAGAACCGCATCGTGCCGCCCGTCCCCTGCTCCACCGGCACCGTCATGGCGATGCGCTGTCCGCCGGCCTCGACCGGCGCAGTCATGGCGATGCGGTCGCCGGCCTGGTTCGCCCCGGTGATGTAGCGAAAGAGGCGCCCGAACGCCTCGCCGTCGCCCTGGCCGCGCGCATCGGTCTCGACCGCGAGCCGCGGTTCGTAGGCCCGGATCTCGACGCCGCAGTCGAGCCGCTCGACCACCGCGTAGCGGGGCTGGTCGTAGAACGCGCGGATCCCGAACACCCCGAGGAGAGATTCGATCAGCGTGACGGCGTAGTAGAGGATCTTGTCCATGTGATTTAGAGCGGGAGCGGGTGGTGGATCAGCACGACGGCGCGCCCGACATGGTCGTTGCCCGCGATCTCGCGGGTGATGAACTGCGCCACATCCGCCCGGGCGATCAGCCCGTTCTTCCACGAGGACGGCCGGTCGAGCACCTGGTAGCGCCCGGTCGCGGGCCCGCCGGTGAGCACGCCGGGGCGCACGAAAGTCCAGTCGAGCCCGCTCTGGCGGATCCGGATCTCCTGGGCATCCTTGTCGTCGTAGGCGCGGCCGAAGACGAGGCGGAACGGCAGGCGCTGCAGCGGGCCGATGGCCGCGCGGCTGTCGCCGGTGCCGAAGCCGGTGACCGCCACCAGCCGGCGCACCCGCGCCTTCTCCATCGCCGGCACGAGCACGTTGGTGGCATCCGAGAACAGCCGCACCGGCCCGAACAGGTCGCGGAACGGCACGCCGAGGGCCTGGACCACGGCATCGACGCCGTCGAGCGCGGCCGTGACGTCGGCGGTCGACAGGGCATCGCCGGGGAAGCGTTCGAGATTTGGATCGGACAGGTCGATCTTGTTCGCCGAGCGGGCGAAGGCCCGTACCCGGTGCCCTGCGGCGAGCGCCGCCTTGACCGTCTCCAGGCCGATGCCCTGGCTGGCGCCGATGACGAGGAGATGGGGCATGGATGCGTCCTGGGGGAGCGAGGAACTCGGTTGACCCTAGGAAGCGTTCGGGCGCGCGATGGTTGCTGGCACGGAGTCAGATTTCGGGCGCCTGCGACGACGCGGTGACCCTCGGTGTCATCCCGGGGCCGCGCAGCGGAACCCGGGATCCATAAACGCCGACATTTCAGAAGAAACCGGGCCGAACCGAGCTGGGCTCTGCATCGTCAGCGGTTATGGATCCCGGGTTCTCGTCTGCGGCGAGCCCCGGGATGACGACGGAGATCAACGAGAACGGCAGCTTGATCTGAAACAACAGAGTGGAGCCTGGATATCGATCAGTCCTGACCAATCGCCTGCCCGACTTCTCCAGCCGGGCAGGCATCACCCCCTCAGACCCGCGCTTCCTCGAAGGCCCGCACCCATTCGGCGCAGATGCCGGAGCGCACGATGTCGTCGAGGCCGAACTCGACGATCGGGATCGGCATCATCCGGCTCTTGACCAGATGGATCACCGTGCGCAGGCCCGAGGTCTCGCGCAGGTCAGTCTGCGAGACGTCGCCGTTGATGATGACCTGGGTGTCGTCGCCGATCCGGGTCAGGAACATCTTGATCTCGGCGGGGGTGGTGTTCTGGGCCTCGTCGAGGATCACCAGGCAGTTCTTGAAGGTGCGGCCGCGCATCACCTCGAAGGGCACGACCTCGATGTCGCCGGCCTTGACGGCGATCTCGAAGGCGCCCTCGCCCATGCGCTCCTTCATGGTCTCGGTGAGGGGGGCGACCCAGGGGGCGATCTTGTCCTCAAGGGTGCCGGGGAAGAAGCCGAGGGAGCGGCCGGAGGGCACGTTCGGCCGGGTGATCACCACCTTGGCGACGCGGCGCTGGCGCAGCTGGTCCGCGGCGCGGGTGCCGGCGATGTAGGTCTTGCCGGTGCCGGCGGGACCGAGGACGATGACTTGCGGGTGGGACCCGAGGGCTTCCAGATACTCGGCCTGACGGGCCGTCATCGGCTGGATCGGTGGCGGGTTGCGCTCTTCCTCGAAGCGCGTGCGATGCACGCGGATCGGGCGGTCGTCAACCAGTTCAAGTCGTGCGCGTCGTCTCTTCACGGATCAACACTCCCACTGGACTTGCGGTGCCGATATTGGTGTGCCCTCTCGTGTCCCTGATCTCCTGTGTTCTTGCGACGATTCAAAGCCTCGCGGGCCGCAACGGTTCCGGTCGGGGTTGACGCAGGCGGTGGACAAGTCCGCCTGTTTCATCCGACAAGGTAAGCATCCGATGATGAACGAGCAATTGTCGCGCCGCACCATGCCCCTGCGAAACCGGTCGGGACGCGGATGGGGCGACGGATTGTGATGAAAACCACACAGAGGTGGAGGGGGTGGGCGCGGAAGCGGTACGGGCGGCGGCGGGGTGGGCGATGAGGACGGGGTCGCCGGATGAGATCGCCACCTGATCGCCGCTCCCGGTTGGCCTGCGGACGGTGCCCGCGGGACCGCTTCAGCCCGGCTGGACGAAGCTGTCGAGGACCATCTTCCGGCCGGCCTTGTCGAAGTCAACGGTGAGCTTGTTGCCGTCGACGGCCGCCACCGAGCCCGGTCCGAATTTGGTGTGGAAGATGCGCGCGCCCGGCTCGAAGGCCGACGGCGTGATGGATTTCGCCACCAGCGTGCCCTCGATCTGCTGCGGCCCGCGCCGGCCGGGTGCACTGGTCCGCCCTCCCCCTCCGAACCGGTCCTGAGCGGCGGTCTGGGCCTGGGCCCGCTGCCAGCCGGGGGTGGCGTAGGACGAGCCGAAGGCCGGGGCCTGCCGGTCGAAGCGCGACGGCCCCTGCGAGAAGCTGGCCGGCGCGTCGAGCACCGCGACGCTCGCCTCGGGCAATTCGTCGATGAAGCGGCTCGGCACCGTCGAGGACCACAGGCCGTGGATGCGCCGGTTGACCGCGAAGGAGATCTTGGCGCGCTTGCGCGCCCGGGTCAGGCCGACATGGGCGAGGCGCCGTTCCTCCTCCAGGCCGGCCCGCCCGCTCTCGTCGAGGGCGCGCTGGTTCGGAATCAGGCCGTTCTCCCAGCCGGGCAGGAACACGGTGTCGAATTCCAGGCCCTTGGCCGCGTGGAGCGTCATCAGGCTCACCCGGTCGCCGCCCTCGGCCTCGTTGGCGTCCATCACGAGGGAGACGTGCTCGAGGAAGCCGGCGAGGTCCGGGAACTCCTCCATCGAGCGCACCAGCTCCTTCAGGTTCTCCAGCCGGCCGGCGGCGTCGGCGGTGCGCTCCTTCTGCCACATCTCGGTGTAGCCGGATTCCTCCAGGATCGTCTGCGCCACCTCGGTGTGCGGCTGGTCCTCCAGGAGCTTGGCCCAGCGGGAGAAGCTCTGGCACAGGGCGCGCACCGTGGAGCGGGGCTTGGGCTTCAGCTCCTCGGTCTCGCTCATCATGCGGGCGGCCTGGAGCAGCGGCACCTTGGCGCGGCGAGCCAGCCCGTGCAGGGCCTGGAGCGTCGCGTCCCCGAGGCCGCGCTTCGGCGTGTTGAAGATCCGCTCGAAGGCGAGGTCGTCGGAGCCGTTGGCGACGATGCGCAGGTAGGCGAGCGCGTCGCGGATCTCGGCCCGCTCGTAGAAGCGCGGGCCGCCAACCACCCGGTAGGGCAGGCCGAGCTGGACGAAGCGGTCCTCGATCTCGCGCATCTGGGCCGAGATGCGCACCAGCACGGCGATCTCGGAGAGCTTGTGGCCCTTGGCCTGCAGGCTCTCGATCTCCTCGCAGACGAGGCGCGCTTCTTCTTCCGAATCCCAGGCGCCGGTGACGGTGACCTTCTCGCCCTCCGGGCTGTCGGTGCGCAGGGTCTTGCCGAGGCGGCCCTCGTTATGGGCGATCAGCACGGAAGCCGCGGCCAGGATGTGACCGGTCGAGCGGTAATTGTTCTCCAGCCGCACCACCAGGGCGCCCGGAAAGTCGTGCTCGAACCGCAGGATGTTGTCGACCTCGGCGCCGCGCCAGCCGTAGATAGACTGGTCGTCGTCGCCGACGCAGGCGACGTTGCGGTGGCCCTGCGCGAGCAGGCGCAGCCAGAGGTACTGGGCGACGTTGGTGTCCTGGTACTCGTCGACCAGGATGTAGCGGAAGCGTTGCTGGTAATTGGTCAGCACGTCCGGATTCTCGCGCCACAGCCGCAGGCACAGCAGCAGCAGGTCGCCGAAATCGACGGCGTTGAGCGCCTTCAGGCGCTCCTGGTAGGCGGCGTAGAGCCCGCCCCCCTTGCCGAAGCCGAAGGCCGAGGCCTCGCCCGCCGGCACCTGCTCGGGGCCGAGGCCGCGATTCTTCCAGCCGTCGATCGTGCCGGCGAGGCTGCGGGCGGGCCAGCGCTTCTCGTCGAGATCGGCCGCGGCGATCACCTGCTTCAAAAGCCGCAGTTGGTCGTCGGTGCCGAGGATCGTGAAGTCGGAGCGCAGGCCGACCAGCTCGGCGTGGCGGCGCAGGATCTTGGTGCCGATGGCGTGGAAGGTGCCGAGCCACGGCATCCCCTCTCCGGCCGGGCCGATCAGGGTGCCGATGCGCTCCTTCATCTCCCGGGCGGCCTTGTTGGTGAAGGTCACCGCCAGGATGTCGAAGGGCCGGGCGCGCCCGGTCGAGATCAGGTGGGCGATGCGGGTCGTCAGCACCCGGGTCTTGCCGGTGCCGGCGCCGGCCAGCACCAGGACCGGCCCCTCCGTCGCCTCGACGGCGCGGCGCTGCTCGGGATTGAGCCCCGTGAGGTAGGAGGCGTCCTGCGGCACCACCGCGGCGCGGGCGCGGGCGGAGATCGAGGTGGGGGCAGTCCCGGCCGGGAAGTCGCGAGTCATGCCCGCATCACTGGACCAAAACGCGAACGGCGTCGAGGGTGGGGAGCGCATAGGTCTCGGGGGCGGGGCTGGAACCTTGCGAGGGCCCCGGCGTCGTTCCCGCAGCGACCACCCCGACAGGGAAAGGATTCCGATGCGCGCCCACGCCCTTCTCATCCTCGCGCTCGCCGCCGCACCGCTCCCGGTGCTGGCGCAGAACCAGGTGCCCGCCAACCGCTCCCAGCAGACCGTCGACGGGATCAACCGCTCGATCACCAACAGTGCCGAGACGCGGAGCATCCAGCAGCAGAACCGGTTCGAGACCAATCAGCTCCAGGGGCAGATCCGGAGCCAGCAGGCCGTGCCGCCGCCGCCCGCGCCGATCGTGGTTCCGCGGCGCTGACGCGCCACACTGTGGGTTCCACGGCGCTGACGCGCAAAGGATGGGTTTCGCGGCGCTGACGCGCCGCCTGGCCTCAGTGCCTGACCCGCGCCCCGGCGGCCGCGAAGGCGATCGCCTCTGGCCGCGGGTGGCTGCGGTCCGGGATGCCGATCACCCGACCGAGATCGTCGGGCCGCGGCAGCCGGGCATGCGAACCAAGCATGACCGAGAGGTTGGCCTGGATGTCCTCCGGGAACGGCGCCACGCGCCGCGTCATCGGGTCGACGTGGAGGGACAGGTTTTCGGAACTGGCGGCGACCCAGCCCTCGGTGGCGTGGCGGATCTCGGAATAGAAGTGGATCCGCTTCTCGTCGAAGCCGATGAGCTGCAGCGTCACCCGGACGCGATCGTCGAGGACCAGCTCGCGGCGGTAGCGCACGTGCACCTCGGCGGCGAAGGTCGTGCCGCGCCCGGTCTCCATGTAGTCGGGCCCGAGGCCGACCACGCCGAACGCCTCGTCCACCGCCCGGTCGAACAGGACGTGGTAGTAGGCCATGTTCAGGTGGCCGTTGTAATCGATCCAGCCCGGCTCGATCGCCATCGTGGACGACACGAACGGCGCGAAGAAGAAGACCGAAGCGGGACGGTCGTCAGCCATTGTGGGGCTCCCGGTGAGCGCAAGCGGGATGACAAGGGCGCCCTGGGACGTACCATGCCTCGGCAAAGGATGCATCCCCGGATGCGTTGCACCTTGGGGCAAGGTGCCCGCCCCGGAGCGCACTTCTCCGTGACCGGGCGCCCGGATATGCCGGCCGGGACACGGCTGCTAGAGTGGCCGGCAAAGGGCCGGTCCGTCCGGTCGCCAATCGTCCGGGAGACCGCCATGAACGCCCCAAGCCCTGTTCCCACCCGCGAGCGCCCGTCCCCGGAGACCGTCGACGCGGTCATCCGCGAGCTGACCGCGCAATTCGGCAACCGCGTCGTCACCTCGCAGGCGGTGCGCGAGCAGCATGCCAGCACCCTGACCTGGGTCGCCAACCAGCCGCCGGACGCGGTGGTCTACGCCGAGAGCACCGAGGACGTGCAGGCGGTGGTGCGCGTCTGCGCCGCCCACAGGATGCCGGTCGTCGCCTTCGGCACCGGCACCTCGCTCGAGGGCCACGTCAACGCGCCGTTCGGCGGCATCTCGATCGACATGAACGGGATGAACAAGGTGCTGGCGGTCCATGCCGAGGACCTCGACTGCGTGGTCCAGCCCGGCGTGACCCGCAAGGCGGTGAACGAGCACCTGCGCGACCAGGGCCTGTTCTTCCCGATCGATCCGGGCGCCGACGCCTCGCTCGGCGGCATGGCGGCGACGCGGGCCTCGGGCACCAACGCGGTGCGCTACGGCACGATGAAGGACAACGTCCTGTCGCTCACCGCGGTGATGCCGAACGGCGACGTCGTCCGCACCAGCCCGCGGGCGCGCAAGACCTCGGCGGGCTACGACCTGACGCGCCTCCTCGTCGGCTCCGAGGGCACCTTCGGCATCATCACCGAACTGACCCTCAAGCTCGCCGGCATCCCGGAGGCCATCTCCGCCGGCGTGTGCCCGTTCCCGAGCATCAAGGCCGCCTGCGACGCGGTCATCGTGACGATCCAGTCCGGCCTGCCGGTGGCGCGGATCGAGCTCCTCGACGAGGTCCAGGTCGCGGCCTGCAACGCCTACTCGAAGCTGACCCTGCCCGAGACACCGCTGCTGCTGGTCGAGTTCCACGGCACGGATGCCAGCGTGCGCGAGCAGGCCGAGCGCTTCGGCGAGATCGCGGCGGAGTTCGAGGGCGGGCCCTACGAGTGGGCGACGAAGCCCGAGGACCGCACCCGGCTGTGGCAGGCGCGCCACGACGTCTACTGGGCGGCGGTCGGCATGCGGCCGGGGGCCCGGGTCATCGCCACCGACGTCTGCGTGCCGATCTCGCGGTTGGCGGAATGCGTCGACGCGACGAAGCGCGACATCGTCGAGAGCGGCATCACCGCGCCGATCGCCGGCCATGTCGGCGACGGCAACTTCCACACCTCGCCGCTGGTGATGATGGACGATCCCGACGAGATCGCCCGGGTCACCGGCTTCATCGAGCGCTTGGTCGCCCGCGCCATCGCCATGGAGGGCACCTGCACCGGCGAGCACGGCATCGGCCAGAAGAAGATGCGCTTCATGGAGCTGGAGCACGGGCCGGAGGCGCTGAACCTGATGCGGACGCTCAAGCGGGCGATCGATCCGGACAACATCATGAATCCGGGGAAGGTCGTGGTGGTGTAGGCTGCACTCCTTCCACGATAAGATCGAGCTTGTAGGCGGACATTCGTCACAAGGCTCTCCCTTTCCCGGACGACTGAAACGAAGTGGAAGGAGATCCGGGATCCAGCGCAAAAGTCGCGAAGCGTCTTTATGTCTGCAACGGTGCAGCATACAGAGCCGCTTCGCGGCACTTCTTATGCTGGATCCCGGATCTCCTTCCGCTTCGCTTCAGTCGTCCAGGAAAGGGGCGAGTTGGATAAATTGATTTGTTTAGCTGTTGAGGTCGGCTGAGAGATCGCGCCAGTTGGGATTCATGGCCTCGATCAACGCGATCTTCCAGGTGCGACGCCACTTCTTCAGCGTGTATTCGCGGTGGCGGGCATCGACGATCAAATCATAGTGCTCATACCAGACCAGATGAGTCACGTCGTATCGTGTCGTAAAGCCGGACAGGTGACCTTGCTGATGCTCATAGATGCGCCGGCACAGATCCACCGTCGATCCGAGATAGAGCGTGCCGTTGCGACCGCTCGCCAGCATGTAGACGAAGGCCCCCTTCGCCATGCGCGCAATGCCCTTTCCCGGACAAGAGCAGCGTAAGCGGAAGGAGATTCGGGATCCAGCGCGAGAAGTGCCGCGAAGCGGCTCCATCTATCGGCACAACGCCGACACGGCCGCTTCGCATCCGAACCAACCCGAAAGAATGAACCCTACGGCAACACCACCACCTTCGTCCCCACCTTCACGCGATCGTACAGATCGATCACGTCCCGGTTGGTCATGCGGATGCAGCCCGAGGACACCGCCGCCCCGATCGTCTCCGGCTCGTTCGAGCCGTGGATGCGGTAGAGCGAGGAGCCGAGATAGAGCGCGCGCGCGCCGAGCGGGTTGTCGTTGCCGCCGGCCATGTAGCGCGGCAGGTCGGGGCGGCGCTTGATCATCTGCTCCGGCGGGCGCCAGGCCGGCCACTCCTTCTTCATGGTCACGGTCTTGGTGCCGGCCCAGGAGAAACCCTCGCGGCCGACGCCGACGCCGTACTGCACGGCCTCCTGATTCGGCAGGATGTAGTAGAGCCGGCGCTGGCTGGTCGAGATCACCACCGTGCCGGGCTTGTAGGGGCTGTTCCAGCCGATGGTCTGGCGCGGCACGCCCTGCTGGCGAAACACCGTCAGGAAGTCGGCGATCGGCCCGCGCTCGAGCAGGCTGATGGCATGGGCGGGCGCCGCGAGGCTCACGAGGGCGGCAACGGCCAGGAGTGGCTTCAACAGGCGCCGCGGCGCGGTCAGACGGGTCATGGTCCCCTCCCGTTCGAAAGACAGCGAACGGGTTGGCCGCCGGGCTGTGGCGAAAACAGGGCGGAAACAATCGCCGGGCGGCCCATGGTGCAAATGGGTCACAGGCCGCCCGACGGTAATCCCGCCTACTCTGCCGCCTGCCGGAGCGGCACGAAGCCGATCGGCTGGCGCTGCGGGCCCTCCTGCTTGAGGGTGCGCAGCATCGTCTCGTAATCCTGCTCCATCTCGGGCGTCACCGAGGCGCGGGTCTCGCGGAGCGCCGCGTCGAAATGCGCCTGCGTCACCCGCTCGCTCGCCAGGTTCTCGCGCAGCGCCATCAGGCCGGCCCGGCGGGTCAGGTCCTCGAGGTCGGCACCGGTGAAGCGGGTCGTGCGCTCGGCGAGCCCGTCGAGGTCGACGTCGTCGGAAAGCGGCATGGCGCGGGTGTGGATGCCAAGGATGTGGCGCCGCCCGGCGATGCCCGGCACCGGCACGTAGACCAGCTCGTCGAAGCGGCCGGGGCGCAGCAAGGCCGGATCGACGAGGTTCGGCCGGTTGGTGGCGGCCATCACCACCACGCCCTGCAACTCCTCCAGGCCGTCCATCTCGGCGAGGATGGTGTTGACCACCCGCTCGGTCACCGCGGGCTCGCCAAGGCCGCCGCCGCGGACGGGGGCGAGCGAATCGACCTCGTCGATGAAGATGACCGTCGGGGCGACCTGGCGGGCGCGGGCGAACAGGCGCGAGACCTGCTGCTCGGATTCGCCGTACCATTTCGAGAGCAGGTCGGAGGACTTCGTCGCGACGAAGTTCGCCTGCGCCTCCCGGGCCACCGCCTTGGCGAGCAGGGTCTTGCCGGTGCCGGGAGGGCCGAACAGCAGGAAACCCTTGGCCGGGCGGATGCCGATGCGGCGGAACGCCTCCGGGTTGCGCAAGGGCAGCTCCACACCCTCGCGCAGCTTGGTCTGGACGTCGCCGAGGCCCCCGACATCGTCCCAGGTGACGTTCGGGACCTGAATCATGATCTCGCGGAGCGCCGAGGGCTGGACGCGCTTGAGGGCGTTCAGGAAATCCTCGCGGCAGACCTGGAGCTGCTCCAGGATCTCGTGCGGGATGCCTTCCTTCAGGTTGATCTGCGGCAGGACGCGGCGGAGCGCGTCCATCGCCGCCTCGCGGGCGAGCGCCGAGAGGTCGGCGCCGACGAAGCCGTAGGTGGTGCGCGCGATCTCGTCGAGATCGACGTTGTCGCCGAGGGGCATGCCGCGGGTGTGGATGGTCAGGACCTCGCGCCGGCCGGGCTCGTCGGGCACGCCGATGATGATCTCGCGGTCGAAGCGGCCGGGCCGGCGCAGGGCCTCGTCGATGGCGTCGCGCCGGTTGGTGGCGCCGATCACCACGATGTTCTGACGCGGCTCGAGACCGTCCATCAGGGTCAGCAGCTGCGCCACGATGCGCCGCTCGACCTCGCCGCGGACCTCCTCTCGCTTCGGGGCGATCGAGTCGATCTCGTCGATGAAGATGATGGCGGGCGCGTTGCGCTGGGCCTCGGAGAAGATCTGGCGCAGGCGCTGCTCGGATTCGCCGTACTGGCTGCCCATGATCTCCGGGCCGGCGATGTGGAAGAACTGCGCCTCGGTCTCGTTCGCCACGGCGCGGGCGAGCAGCGTCTTGCCGGTGCCGGGAGGCCCGTAGAGCAGCACGCCCTTCGGCGGGTCGATGCCGAGGCGCTGGAACAGTTCGGGATGGCGCAGAGGCAGCTCCACCATCTCCCGCACCTGGTCGACGGTGTTCCCCAAGCCGCCGATGTCGTCGTAGGTGACGTCGGCGCGCCGCACCTCCTTCGGCTCTTCGTAGAGCGGGCGCAGCTCGACCTCGGTCTCGGCGGTGACCTGGACGATGCCGCGGGCCGGCTGGGTCGAGACCACGACGAGGCGGATCTCCTGCAGGCCGTAGGCCGGCAGGCTGAACATCTGGCGCAATTCCTCCGGCACCTCCTCGCGCTTGAAGCGCGAGGGCACCGAGGTCGAGATCACGTCGCCGGCGACCAGCGGCCGGCGGTAGAAGGTGCGGCGCAGGGCCTCGCCCGAGCCCTGCAGGCGCAGGTTCTTCTGGGCCGGCGCCAGCACCACCCGGGTCGCCGGGCGCACCTCGGCCTTGCGGATCTCGACATGGTCGCCGGAGCCGACGCCGGCATTGACGCGCTGGAGGCCGTCGAGGCGGATGATGCTCAGGCCCTCGTCCTCCTGGCCGAGCGCGATGGCCAGTGCGGTGGTGTGGCGCTTGCCGACGATCTCGATCGGCTGGCCCTCCTGCAGGCCGAGGCTCTGGAGCACGGCCGCGCCGACCCGGGCGACGCCACGGCCCACATCCTCGGCCCGCGCGTTCGCGACCTGCGCCCTCACGCCGCCTGCTTCGTCCGCCATCGGAGTGACCTCGCTCCTCGGGGCCGGGACGCGAAGCCCCGCCGCGGGCGGCCGCGCCGCCTCCCCTGCCGCAACACCGGCGCCGCCCGACGAGCGGGGGCGCATCGGCGGGAGAACGCCGTCTTCCTCGAAATGTTGCGGCGCGGGTTAGGCCTTGGATCTCAGGCCTTGAGGGTCAGGGTGCCGAGATCGCCCATTCCCCCCTCGGGCAGGAGGCCGCGCAGGGTCGCGGTGAGGGCGTAGCCGGCGGCCGTGCGCTCGATCTCGTAGAGGTGGTAGCCGGCGCAGTGCTTGAGCGCGCCGCCGCGGGCCGAGGCCGAGGGCGCGCCGATCACCGGCACGCGCCGCCCGCCCGGCGCCATCAGGAAGGCGACCGAGCCGACATGGTTGTGGCCGTGCAGCACGAGGTCGGCGCCGACCCGGCCGATCATCGCCTCGAAGGCGTGGGCGTCGGTGAGGTTGCGCCCCGCCTTGGCGCCGCCGACATGGGGTGGGTGGTGGATCATCACCACCCGGCACGGCCGCTCGGGCTCGGCGGCGAGATCCGACAGCAGCCTTTCGGCGGCCCGGATCTGCTCGGAGCCGAGGCGCCCGCTCGCCACGAAGGGCGCGGTCGGGATCGCCGAGGACAGGCCGACGAGGGCGAGCGGTCCGCGCCGGCGCAGGTAGGGAAACACCTTGTCGCGGCCGGCATCGTCCCGGGTCCAGGGCCCGACGGCGTCGAGGAGGCCTTTGAGCGAGCCGCGCACGTAGGCGTCATGGTTGCCGGGCACGAAGCTGACGAAGCCGGGCTCTCCCAAGCCCTCCATGAAGACGCGGGCGGTCTCCCACTCGCTCGGCAGGCCGATGTTGCAGAGGTCGCCCGTGCAGGCGATGTGGTCGGGCGCGCTGGCGCGCAGGTCGGAGACCAGCGCGGCCAGGATCTCCATGTCGTGGGTGAGCTTGCGACCGCGGCTCCAGTTGACCCAGCCGGTGGCGCGCTTGCTCATCAGCTGGCGCAGGCGCGGGCGGGGCAAGGGCCCGACATGCGGATCGGTGAGATGGGCGAGGCGGAACGTCATCAAGGGCAGGAACGCATGAGATCGGATCATGTCCATCGCGCCGGGGTCGCGCACGGTTCTCCCTAAAGCATTTTCCGACGACGTGGACACCGGTTCGTCGCAGAAAATGCGGCAGAATCAACGACCTAGAGCACTGCCTGATGGAAACGCGATCGGGCGGTGCTCCAGCAGCGGACCGGGCCGTCACGCATCCCCTTCGGCCCCACGATCCCCTTGGGCCTCGTGACACACGACGCAGAGCTTGTTGCCGTCGAGATCGCGGAAATAGGCGCCGTAATAGTCCGGGTGATAATGCGATCGCAGCCCGGGCGGACCCTCGCAGGTGCCGCCCGCCGCCAGCGCCAGGGCGTGGCAGCGGTCGACGCTCGCCCGCGAGCGGGCAGTCAGCGCCGTCATGAGCCCGTTGCCCGGATTCGGGGCCTCGCCGTTCCACGGCCGGCCGACGATCACGAGGGGCCGGTCGGCGTCCCGCGGCATCCAGCCGGCCCAGCCGTTCTCCGGCTCGTGGAAGCGGAGCCTGAGGCCCAGCTCCTCGAACAGGGCGGCGTAGAACCGAACGGCGCGCGCGAGGTCGGCGGTGCCGAGGCAGACATGCGAGATGACGCTCATGCGGGATGACGCTCCTGGCCGTCGGACCGCTTCCTCGAACGTTGTGGCGGGTGTCAGATCCCGGCGTACATCCGCCCCGGATTGAACAGGCCGGCGGGGTCGTGCGCGGCTTTGAGGCCGGCGGTGATCCGCATCAGGGGCTCGGACAGGGGCTCGAAGACCGGCACCGCCGCCCGCACGGCCTCGGGTGCCCGCACCAGCGTCGCGTGGCCGGCGCCGCCGAGGGCCGCCCGCACGTCGGCCGCGCCCGCATCACCCGTCGCGGACGTCGCGAGCCAGACGAGGCCGCCGCCCCAATCGTAGAACCAGCGCGCCGGCCGGGCCGCCGCGATCGCGGCCGCGACGGCGGGGCCGCGGTTCGGCGCGGTCGAGACGCGCCACACCGCCTCGTCGCCGCCGGCAAACGCCAGGACGTCGCGCACCGCGCGCCACAGGGTCGAAGCGGGCTCGCCCTCCAGCGTGTCCGGCTTGCCCACGCGGCGCAGCAGGCGGGTCAGCTCGCCGAGGCGGTAGTCGACCGAAGCCGAGAAGCCCTCGATGCGCAGCAGCGTGCGGGCGGGGCCGTCGATCCCCTCCGGCAGGTGGGCCGCGCCGGTGATCTCGAACGGCGAGCCGAGGGCGAGGCTCATCGCCTCGACGGCGCGGGCATCGTCGAGGCCGGCCAGCACCAGGGTGGCGGTGCGCTCGGGCACCGGGAGCACCTTGAAGGTGACCTCGGTGAGGAAGCCCAGCGTGCCCCAGGAGCCGGCCATCAGCTTCACGAGGTCGAGCCCGGTGACGTTCTTCATCACCCGGCCGCCGGACTTCACCGCCTCGCCGCGCCCGTTGATGAAGCGCACGCCGATCAGGCTGTCGCGGGCGGCCCCGCCGGCGATCCGCCGCGGGCCCGAGATGTTGCCGGCGGCCACCGCCCCGATCGTCGGCGCGCCGGAGGTGCCCAGCAGCGCGCGGTGGTCCATCGGCTCGAAGGGCAGCATCTGGCCGCCCTCCGCCAGCCGCGCCTCGACCTCGGCGAGCGGCGTGCCGGAGAGCGCCGCGATGACGAGCTCGGCCGGCTCGTGGAGGGTGATGCCGGTGAGGCCGGCCGCCGAGAGCGTGGCCTCGTCCTGCGCCGGCCGGCCGATCCCCGCCCGGGTGCCGCCGCCGACGAGCCGCAGCCGCTCGCGCCGCGCCGCCACCTCACCGATCAGGGTGGCGGCCTCGGCCTCGCTTCCGGGCTGGTAGATGCGCATCGCGGGCTCGCTCGGGCAGGGGCCGCGCCGGATGCGCGGGGATCGGGGCGCGGATCATTGCGGGCAACCGGGGCGGGTTGCAAGCGGGGGCGATGGCGTGAGGTCAGGTTGAGGCGGCTCTGTACAAGCCCCTACCCCGCCGGCACGACCCGGCCGAACCGCGCCAGTACCGCCGCCCGCAGGCCCGCGATGTCGAAGCACCAGACGAGCGCGCCGTAGACGAGGCCGCCGGTGACGATACAGGCCGGCAGGGCGAGCCAGGGCGAGAGCCCGCGCAAGGGAAGGATCGCCACCGTCATCGCCCCGGTGGCGAGGACAACCGCGAGCGGACCGCGCCAGGACATCCGCAGGCGCCCCGATCCGGTGAGTGCGCGGAAGCCGAGGAACAGCATGGCGGCGAGAAAGCCCAGCGACTGCGCGGCGGCGATGCCGTGGGGGCCGTAGGGCCCGGCAAGCGCGAGCGCCGCCACGAGGTTGACGACGGCCCCGATTCCCCCCGCGGCGACGAGGGGCAGGGTGCGGCGGCGGATCTGGAAGATCGGGTTGAGGGCGAAGTTCATCAGTGCCAGGGCCAGCAGACCCGGCAGCAGCAGCAGCGTGTAGGTCACGAAGTGCCCCCGGAAGGCTTCGGGCACCACGATCGCCTCGAGCGCCGGGGCCAACGCCCAGAATCCGGCGGCGCTCGGCAGAATCAGCGCCAGGACCACGGCGCCGTTGCGGGCGACCTGCTCCTCGCCGGCCTCGTGGCCGTGGGTCTCGGCCGCCAGCACGGCGATCTGGAACAGCAGGAGGTCGAGGGCGGCGCCGAGCGTGCTGAAGATCCGCCCGCCGATATCCGCGGCGAGCGAGAAGTAGCCCGCCTCGGCGAAGCCCGCCGCCCCCGCGACCGCCCAGCGGTTGGCGAAGGGCATCAGCTGGTAGACGAGGTTGGCGGCGACGATCGGCAGGCCGTAGCCCATGAACAGCCGGAGCGAGTCCCGGCGTTGCGCCGTCTCGTGGGCGATCGGCGGGTCCGCGAAGGCGCGCCGGACGAGGAGCGCGGCGAGGAACTGGCTTAAGCCCCCGGCGAGCATCACCGCGGCGGCGTCCGCGGTCGCCCAGGCGGTGCCGACCATCAGCGGCAGGGTCAGGGCGTTCTTGGCGAGAACCAGGCGCAGGTAGAGCCCGCCGACGAAGCGGGCCCGGGCGAGCGCCGCCGCGTAGTCGAACAGGCCGAGGCCGATCGCGGCCGCCGCCGCGGCCGAGGCGAGGAGCGCCGGATCGCCGAAGACCGGCCGCCCGGCCAGCGCGAGGAGCGCCACGCCGAGGAGCCCGACGACGGTCGCGAGATAGGCGCGGTCGAGCATCCCGCGGATCCACGGCTCGGCCTGCCGCACGCGCTCGGAGTAGAACCGGGTCGCCGAGAGCCGCAGCCACTCGAACAGCAGCGTGTTGAGCGCCACCGCCCCGGCGGTGCCGAGGGCGAAACGGCCGAAATCCGCCGGCCCCAGGATCTGCGCGATGAGCAGACCGAGGGCCAGGTTCATGACCGCGTTGACCACGAAGGCCGCGATGACCGCCATTGGGTGAAGTGCTCGTTCGGGGGGCGCGTGAGTGGTGTGAGTCAGGAGAATTTGCTGAGAAAACGGTCTGAATATGAAGCAGGCCTCCCCACTCCCGTGTGGGAGAGGGGATCCCGCGTTTCGTCCTGCAACGGCCGGGAGCCCTACCCCACCGCCCGCGCACGCTGCGCCATCTGCCCCTCCTGTCCGGCCACCTCCCGGTACACCCTCTCGAGCCCGTCGAGGTGGCGCTCCAGGGTCAGGGGATCGGCCCAGAACAGGTCGTAGGCGCTCCGCCCCATCCGCAGCGCCGTCGCGTCGTTGGCGAGATGCCCCATGGCCTCGGCGAGCGAGCGCGGATCGTTCGAGCGGAACCACAGCCCGCTCTCGCCGTGGCGCACCGCCTCGCGGCCGGCGCAGACATCGCTGACGAGGACCGGGGTGCCGAGCGCCAGCGATTCCAGTACCGTGAGAGGCTGGCCCTCGTACCAGACCGACGGGAAGACCAGGGCGCGGGCCCCGCGCAGGACCGCCTTCACCTGATCGGGGCTCTGCCAGCCGAGGAAGTGAGCCTCGGGATAGCGCGCTTCCAGTTCCGCCCGGGCCGGTCCGTCGCCGGCGAAGACCGCCCGCGCGCCGGCGAGCCGCGCCGCCTCGGCGAAGATCCCCGGACCCTTCTCGGGCGAGATCCGGCCGACGAATACGAAGTCGCCGGGCGGGCCTTCGCGGTAGCCCAGCGGCGCGACGTCGACCGGGTTCGGCACGTCGTAGTAGCGCATCGCCTCGGGCAGGTACGGCGCCAGCACCTCCCGCTGCAGCCGGCTGATGGTGATCATCGCGTCGATGCCCTCGACGAGGCCGGTGCGGCGCATCAGGGCGTGACGGGCGACGCGCATCAGCTTGCGCGGATAGGTGCGCGAGTCGCAATTATGCGTCAGGCAGGCCGGCCCGTTCGGAATCCGGTGGCAGGCGGCGGCGACCGGGTAGTCGTAGAAGCCGCCATTCGGGCAGGCGAGGTAGTATTCGTGCGCGGTGTAGATCACCGGCGCCGGCGTGTCCCGCAGCACCGGCCCGATCGAGGGCGAGAGGGCCTTCGCCCAGGCATGGACGTGGACCACGGTGTCGCGCGGGTCGGACTCGGCGATGATGGCGCGAAGCTCGGCCGCGGCGGGCCCGTTCCACAGCCATTGCACGCCGAAGCGCGCCAGCGAGCGCGCCTGCGTCACGTCGGTCTGGCCCAGCAGCACCGTGCGGACCCCGGCCTCGGCCAGGCGCGGATCGGCCGGGCCGACGGCGGCGAACAGCACCACCTCGTGGCCGCGGCGGGCGAGCCCGATCGCGCTCTCGAGGGAGACCTTGGCCTGACCGCCATTGATGTAGGCGTGGTCGGCGACGAGGACGATTCTCACTCTCTCGCTCCTCGGAGCCGGGCGGAACCCTCGTGCAGCATCGGTCGGGCTCCCTTCGGGCGGGACGGATCAGGGTCCGACGATGGGTCCGACCCCTTAGGAAACGCCTAAGCGCCTCGGCGCCGCCGGCCTTGCGCGGCTCCCCTCCCCGGGCCATTCGGCTTAAGACCATGCGCTCCCCCTCCTCCCCCGCCTCCGCGATCCTGCTCGCTGCCCTCGGCATCGGGCTCCTCTCGCTGATGGACGCCACCATCAAGGGCCTGTCGGACCGTTACGGCGTCACCGGCATCGCCTTCTCGCGCTACCTCGTCGGCACCCTCGTCATGGCGGGCGTGCTCGCGGCCTTGCGCCCCGGCTGGCCCTCGGCCGAGACCTGGCGCGCCAACGGCCTCCGCGCGGTGCTGGTGGTGGCGACCGCGCTCTGCTTCTTCCACGGCCTGTCGGTGCTGCCGCTCGCCGAGGCGCTGGCGCTCTCGTTCCTGAGCCCGATCTTCATCGCGCTGTTCGCCGCCCTGCTCCTGCGCGAGCGGGTGCGGCCGCCGGTCTGGGCCGGGCTCGTCGTGGGCTTTGCCGGGGTCGGGATCGTGGTCGTGGGACAGGTCGGGACGGAGGCGCCCCGGGCAGCGGGCTCCGCCTGGGGCATCGCGGCGATCCTCGCCTCGGCGCTGACCTACGCGCTCTCGATGGTGCTCCTGCGCGCCCGGGCCCGGCACGACCCGGTGGTGACCATCGTGGCGATCCAGAATGCCGGCCCGGCCGCGATGCTGGCCGCGCCGGCGGCCTGGACCTGGAGCCCGGTCGCCGCGCCCGACTGGGCGCTCCTCGTCCTCGTCGGCGTGCTCGGCGTCGCCGGCCACCTCGTGCTGAGCCGCGCCTATGCCAGGGCCGAGGCCTCGCGCCTCGCCGCAATGGAATACACCGCCCTCCTCTGGGCCATCGGCCTCGGCTACGTCGCCTTCGGGGAGGTGCCGGGGGTGGCGACGCTGGCCGGGGCGGGGCTGATCCTCGCCGGATCGGCGCTGGCGGCGCGGCGGTGAAGGGCGGTCAGAACCACCCCTTCAGCTTGAAATACACAGCCGGAATCAGCGCGCTCAGCCCGATCACCGCGAGTCCGAACGGATAGCCGAAGGTCCAATCCAGCTCCGGCATGTGCTTGAAATTCATGCCGTAGACCGAAGCCATCAGGGTCGGCGGAATGCCGATCACTGAGACGACCGTGAGCACCCGGAAGGTGTTGTTCTGCTCCATGTTGATGAGGCCGAGGGTGGCGTCGAGCAGGAACTGCACCGTCTCGGACAGCCGCGTCTCGAACTCGTCGAGGGAGGCGACGTCGAGGCGCAGGCTCTCGAACCGGGCCTTCTCCTCGGGCTTCAGCCAGCCTTCCGCCTCGCCGGCGACGTAAGGCAGGATGCGGCCGAGGCCGAGCAGCGAGGCGCGGAGCTTCGCCAGCGCCTTGCCGCGCCGGCCGATGGCGCGCAGCAGCCGCCGCAGGGCGAGGTCGCGCCGTTTCGGCGCGGCCCCGTCGCGCCGGCCGTTGCCGTTGGCGCTGGTGTCGAAGGTGAAGATCCGGGTCGAGAGCGAATCGAGCTCGTCGCTCATCGTCTCCAGGGTATCGGCCAAGCGGTCGATCAACTCCTCGTGGAGCGCCAAGAAGGTCTCGACGCTGGAGGCCGGCCCGTCCCGCTCCGCCTGGCGCGCCTTGACCGTGTCGAAGGCGGCGAGCGGCTGGAACCGGACGGTGAGCAGCCGCTCCGGCGTCAGCACGAAGCCGAGGGGGCGCAAGGTCAGGTCGTCGTCGCGGAACGAGACCATCGGGGTGCTCAGATAGAACGCGTCCCTGCGCCGGTTCAGACGACGCGAGTTCTGCACCTCGCTCAAGGCCGCGCGGGGCGGCACCTTGAGCCCGGTCGCGGCCTCGGCGAGGGCCGTCTCGGCCTCGCTCGGATCGTTCAGGTCGAGCCAGGTGCCGTGGGCGGGCAGAGGCTGCGCCGCGCAGGCCTGGCCCTCGGCGACGACCCCCTCGGAGCCGTGCAGCGTGATCATGGAAGGATGGGCTCCTGCTCGACGGGTTCGCTGGTCCCTTGCCCGTCCGATTGTGCCGCGCGCGCCACACGCCAGCGCCTTGACTCGGATCCGCGGTCCGATTATCTCCCCACCAGCCTTAGCACTCACCTCACGAGAGTGCTAATGCCCCGGTGGGCAGGCGGCTTCGGCGCCAGCACCAACCGCAATGCGTTCTGCGAAGCAAGAGGGCAGCACATGCAATTCCGTCCGCTGCACGACCGTGTCGTCGTCCGTCGCATCGAGAGCGAGGAGAAGACCAAGGGCGGCATCATCATCCCGGATTCCGCCAAGGAGAAGCCGCAAGAGGGCGAGATCGTCGCCGTCGGCCCCGGCGCCCGCGACGAGTCCGGCAAGCTGAACCCGCTCGACGTCAAGGCCGGCGACCGCGTCCTGTTCGGCAAGTGGTCGGGCACCGAGGTCAAGATCGACGGCAAGGACCTCCTCATCATGAAGGAGTCCGACATCATGGGCGTGCTGGCTTAAACCGCCACCCCCTGATCGTCCTGCAAGACCATCCTGCGAGCCCGATGGCGGCGCCCTTCCCCGGGAGCTGACGCCGGACGGCTTTCCCCTGCAACACCGAGTCAAAGTGAGGAATCACCATGGCAGCGAAAGACGTTCGTTTCGCCTCCGACGCCCGCGAGAAGATGCTGCGCGGCGTGGACATCCTGGCGGATGCCGTGAAGGTCACGCTCGGCCCGAAGGGCCGCAACGTCGTGATCGAGAAGAGCTTCGGCGCGCCGCGGATCACCAAGGACGGCGTGACCGTCGCCAAGGAGATCGAGCTCGCCGACAAGTTCGAGAACATGGGCGCCCAGATGGTGCGCGAAGTGGCCTCGAAGACCAACGACATCGCGGGTGACGGCACCACCACCGCGACCGTGCTGGCCCAGGCGATCGTCCGCGAGGGCGCCAAGTACGTCGCCGCCGGCATGAACCCGATGGACCTGAAGCGCGGCATCGACCTCGCCACCCAGGCCGCCGTGAAGGACATCCAGAGCCGCGCCAAGAAGGTGTCGGCCTCGGAGGAGATCGCCCAGGTCGGCACGATCTCGGCCAACGGCGACAAGGACATCGGCGAGATGATCGCCCATGCCATGCAGAAGGTCGGCAACGAGGGCGTGATCACGGTCGAGGAGGCGAAGACCGCCGAGACCGAGCTCGACGTCGTCGAGGGCATGCAGTTCGACCGCGGCTACCTCTCCCCGTACTTCATCACGAATGCGGAGAAGATGATCGCCGAGCTCGAGGATCCCTACATCCTCATCCACGAGAAGAAGCTGTCGTCGCTCCAGGCGATGCTGCCGGTGCTCGAGGCCGTCGTCCAGACCGGCAAGCCGCTGCTGATCGTGGCTGAGGACATCGAGGGCGAGGCGCTCGCCACCCTCGTGGTCAACAAGCTGCGCGGCGGCCTGAAGGTCGCGGCCGTGAAGGCGCCGGGCTTCGGTGACCGTCGCAAGGCCATGCTCGAGGACATCGCGATCCTGACCCAGGGTCAGATGATCGCCGAGGACCTCGGCATCAAGCTCGAGAACGTGACCCTCCCGATGCTCGGCCGCGCCAAGCGCGTCCGCATCGAGAAGGAGAACACCACGATCATCGACGGCGCCGGCGAGAAGTCTGACATCGAGGCCCGCGTCCAGCAGATCAAGGCGCAGATCGAGGAGACCACCTCGGACTACGACCGCGAGAAGCTCCAGGAGCGCCTGGCCAAGCTCGCGGGCGGCGTCGCGGTGATCCGCGTCGGCGGCGCGACCGAGGTCGAGGTCAAGGAGAAGAAGGACCGCGTCGACGACGCCCTCCACGCCACCCGCGCGGCGGTCGAGGAAGGCATCGTTCCCGGCGGCGGCACCGCGCTCCTGCGTGCCAAGAAGGCCGTGGCCGCTCTCACGAGCGACAACGCCGACGTCCAGGCCGGCATCAAGATCGTCCTGAAGGCCCTTGAGGCCCCGATCCGCCAGATCGCCGGCAATGCCGGCGTCGAGGGCTCGATCGTGGTCGGCAAGATCAGCGACAAGGGCGACTCGGAGACCTACGGCTTCAACGCCCAGACCGAAGAGTACGTCGACATGATCCAGGCCGGCATCGTCGACCCGGCCAAGGTCGTGCGCACCGCCCTGCAGGACGCCGCTTCGGTGGCCGGCCTGCTGGTGACGACCGAGGCGATGGTCGCCGACGCCCCGAAGAAGGACAGCCCTGCTCCGGCGATGCCGGGCGGCGGCATGGGCGGCATGGACTTCTAAGTCCAGCCAACCAGTCTGAGAGACGGGAGGGGGTCGCCGCGAGGCGGCCCCTTTTCGCTTGTGCCGACTCACGACGCGCTTGCAGACGCAAGGCCTTTATCGCAAATTGTGACCATTGTGGTCACAAGAGGATGCGATGCGCGAAATCCAGCTTCGGGATGCCAAGGCAACCCTGTCCGCCGTCATCGACGACGCCGTCCGCGGCGAGCCGAGCGTCATCACCCGTCATGGCAGACCGGAGGCGGTCGTGCTCTCCTTCGCCGATTGGCAGCGGCTCTCGACGGTCCCGAACTTCGGCAGGCTTCTCGCATCGTCGGGGCTGCGGGACGGTGACCTGCCCGAGCGCGACCGGACCCCGCTGCGCGACTTCGACGTCTGATGTATCTGCTCGATACCAACATCCTGTCGCAGGGAGCGCCGACGAAGGAGTCGGATCTCGCCTTTGCCGACCTCGCCGACTGGCTGGAGGCTTCGGCGGATCACCTGTGGCTCTCGGTCGTGACGATCGCCGAGATCATGGCCGGGATCGAGCGATCGATGATCCGAGGTGAGCCTCGCAAGGCGGCACGGCTGCGAGCCTGGCTCGACGTCGTCGAACACCTTTACGGCCCCCGCATCCTACCGCTCGACCGTCACGCGGCCCGCCTGACCGGGATCCTCTCGGCCCGTGCGCAGATGCGTGGCGCCTCGCCGGGCTTCGCCGATGCCGCTATCGCGGCGACGGCCGAACTGCGCGGCTTACGCGTCGTGACGCGCAACGCGAAGGACTTCGCGCCGATGGGCGTCGCGTTCGTCAATCCGTACGAGGCTGGCGTGCCTCCGATCCCCGGCTGATCATGAGCGCCACTCCGGGATCCGGCGCTCCCCGCATGGTGAGGGCGGTTTCGCTGAAGGTGGCGATGGCACTCCCGATCGCTATCCCGGGCTCGCCGCCGACCCGGCCAGCAACCCGCCATCGAGGTTGAGCTCGGCCCCCGTCATGTAGGCCGCCTCGTCCGAGGCCAGCATCGCCGCCACCGCCGCGACCTCCTCCGGCGTGCCGAAGCGCTTGAGCGGGGTATCGACGACGAGCGCCGCCATCCGCGCCTCGCGCTCCGCCCCCTCCCCCAGCATCGGCTCCCAGAGCGGCGTCAGGATCGCCGCGGGATGGAGGGAGTTGCAACGGATCGCCCAGCCCTGCTGCGCGCAGTAGAGCGCGACCGTCTTGGTGTGGTTGCGGATCGCGGCCTTCGACGAGGCGTAGGCCGCGGCGGCCGGGATGCCAACCAGTCCCGAGCGCGACGAGACGTTGATGATCGAGCCGGTACCGCGCGCCTTCATCGCCCGGATCGCGTAGCGGCAGCCGAGGAAGGTGCCGTCGAGGTTGATCCGATGGACAGCCCGCCAATCCTCCAGGCTCGCATGTTCGGGGTCGTGCGGGACCGGACCCTTCTCGAAGCCGGTGATCCCGGCATTGTTCACCACAACGTCGGCGACCGGGACGGCGTCGGCCAAAAGCTGCCAGTCCTCCTTCCGGCCGACATCCAGGCGGATGAACCGCGCGCCGATCTCAGACGCGGTCGCGGCGCCAGACGTCTCGTCGATATCCGTGACGACGACCTCGCCGCCCTCCTCCCGGAAGCGGGCCGCGATGGCGCGCCCGATGCCGCGTGCGGCGCCGGTGACGATGCAGATCTTCCCGGTCAGCCGATGCATGGTGGTCTCACAGATGAGTGGGAATCTACGACCTCGATCTGGCACGGACGTCGACATCGCTCAACGTCATCCCGGAGCTCGACGAAGTCGAGAACCCGGGATCCATAACCGCTGACGTTGGAGAATAAAGCGAGCCGCGTTTCGCCCGATCCTGGATCGTCAGCGTTTATGGATCCCGGGTTCCGCTGTGCGGCCCCGGGATGACGATGGAGGGCTTCCAGGCCGTCGATAGCCCCGAACAGACTCTCACCCTAGATCCAGCATCCCCTGCCGCCCTCCGAGTCTCACCCCCTCATGCGCCAGCAACCACTGCTTGCGGTGGAGTCCGCCGCCATAGCCGGTGAGGCTCGCATTCGCCCCGATCACGCGATGACAGGGCACGACGAGGCCGACCGGGTTGGCGCCGTTGGCGAGCCCGACCGCCCGCACCGCCTTGTCCCGGCCGAGACGCTGCGCGAGGGCGCCGTAGCTCAGGGTGGTGCCCGCCGGAATGGTTCGCAAAGCCGCCCAGACCTCGCGCTGAAAGGCGGTGCCGTTGTGGCGGACGCCGAGGCGATCGATCGCCGCGAGGTCGCCGGCGAAATAGGCCTCGATCGGATCGCGCAGGGCCGGCGGCGGGGCGGCGTCGCGCAAGGCGAAAGCGGTGCCGTAATGCAGGCGCAGCAGGCGCCGCATCCGCTCCTCGTGGTCCGACCAGTCGAGGGCACGCAAGGTCGCGTCCTCGTCGAAGACCAGCAGCATCGTGCCGATCGGGGTCGGAAGCGTGCCGAGGAGGAAGGACGTCGCGGTCATGGCAGCCCGAGCTTAGACCGGGCGCGGGCCGGCGGGATCATCCCATCGGCCCCGTCCACCGCTCAGTCGAGCCAGCCCTTCAGTTCCCGGGCGACGACGTGCTCGATCACCCGCATGCCTTCCGGGCCGTCGTTGAGACAGGGCAGGTAGGCGAAGTGCGTGCCGCCACCATCCTCGAAATAGTGTCGGTTCTCGCCGTCGAGCTCCTCGAGCGTCTCGAGACAGTCGGCGGTGAAGCCCGGCGCCACGATGGCGAGGCGCTTCACGCCCTGCGCCGCCAGCTCCTTCACGGTCTCGTCGGTATAGGGCTTCAGCCATTCCTCGTTGCCGAAGCGCGACTGGAAGGTCGTCCGCATCCGCTCCGGCGAGTAGCCGAGGGCCTCGCGGATCAGCCGGCCGGTCTTCACGCACTGGCAGTGATAGGGATCGCCCTTCATCAGGTACGATTTCGGCACGCCGTGGAACGAGGTGAGGATGACCTCGGGCTCGAAGTCGAGGGCGGCGAGATCGCGGCGGATCGCGCTCGCCACCGCCTCGATGTAGACCGGGTCGTCGTGATAGGGCGGCGAAACTCGGACAGTGGGCTGCCAGCGCATCTTCATCAGCGCCCGGAACGCCTGATCGCAGGCGGTGGCTGAGGTCGCGGCAGCGTATTGGGGATAGAGCGGCACCAGCAGGATGCGGTCGCAGCCCTGGTCGAGCAGGGCCTGGATGCGCTGGTCGACCTCGGGCTTGCCGTAGCGCATCGCCCAGTCGACCACGACCTTATCGCCCATCGCCGCCTGCAGCTTCTCGGCCTGGCCGCGGGTGATGGTCTTGAGCGGGCCCTCGTCGCGCTCGGTGTTCCAGACCGAGGCGTAGTCGCGCCCCTTCGGCCCCGGGCGCTTGGTCAGGATCACCAGGTTGAGGAGCGGCCACCAGATCGCGCGCGGCACCTCGATCACCCGCCGGTCGGACAGGAATTCCTTGAGGTAGCGGCGCATCGGCCAGTAGCTCGTGCCCTCGGGCGTGCCGAGATTCATCAGGAGCACGCCGATCCGGCCCCAGCGCACCGGCGGGTGGTCGGCCGGCAAGGTTCCGGCCCCGCTGGCGGACTTGATTCCGGCCCCGCCGGCGGACTTGGCGGCCGCCTGCCCGGCGGCGCTCGCGCCCGTCTGGCCGACAGGGGTGGCGCCGCGGGCGAGCGCGGCGTTCGGGGTCACCTCGTTCATGGTCGTCCGGTCTGCTGGTCGGCCCGGAGGATGGCGCGCCCGGGCCCGTCTGTTTCGCGTCGGGTGGCGGTCTACATAGCGCAACGGCGGCCCGAACCAACGTGTCGTGACGCTGCACCGCGGTGCGCCGGCGACATCCAACGGTCAAGATGCCCGTGAGACAACCATCCCTCAACCCCGGGCGCTCCCCCGCCCGCCGGAGCCCCGCATGACCGCGCCCAGCCGCCGCCAGACCCTCGCCCTCGGCCTCGGAGCCGGCCTCGCCGGTCTCGCGGGGGGACAGGCCGCCGCGCGGGGGCCGGACGTCGACTTCACCCTGGTCCTCGTCAACGACATCTACCGGATGGGCGCGGTCGACGGCCGCGGCGGCTTCCCGAAGCTCGCGGCGGTCGTCAGGGCCGAGCGCGCGAGCGGACGGCCGGTCCTGGTCTGCCACGCCGGCGACACCCTCTCGCCCTCGCTGATGTCGGGCATCGACAAGGGGCGCCACATCATCGAGCTCACCAACCTGATCAAGCCGGACGTGTTCGTGCCGGGCAACCACGAGTTCGATTTCGGCCAGGACGTCTATCTCGAGCGGATGAAAGCCGCGAACTTTCCGATCTTCGCCGCCAACCTGCGCCGGCCCGACGGCAGCCCAGTGCCGGGCACCAGTGAGTCGACGATCCTGACCCTCGGGGGGATCAAGGTCGGCGTGGTCGGCATCGCGCTGCCCGAGACGCCGGCGAAGTCGCAATCGGGCGACTGGCGGTTCGGGCCGGCGGTCGCGACGCTCGCCCGCGAGGCGGCGTCTTTACGCGCGGCGGGCGCCGAGATGGTGCTCGCCGTCTGCCACACCGACCGGGCGACCGACGACGCCCTGGTGGCGAGCCGGCACGCCGACATCGTACTCTCGGGCCACGACCACGACCTGGCGCTGCGCTACGACGGCCGCACGGTCTTCGCCGAGTCCGGCCACGACGCCGAGTACGTCACCGCCATCGACGTGAAGGCGGAGGGAACCGGCAAGGCCCTGACCTGGACCGCGGCCTTCCGCATCCACGACACCGCCGAGATCGAGCCGGACCCGGAGGTCCTGGCGGTCGTCCAGCGCCAGGAGGCCGACCTTGCCCGCGAGCTCGACGTGCCGCTCGGCCGGGTGACCAACCCCCTCGACACCCGCATCGACGTCGTCCGCCGGCGCGAGGCCGTCTTCGGCGACCTGATTGCCGACGCCCTGCGCCACGCGGCGCAAGCCGAGATCGGCCTGATGAACGGCGGCGGCATCCGCGGCAACCGGACCTACCCGGCCGAGTCCGAGCTGACCCGCCGCGACGTGCTGACCGAGCTGCCGTTCGGCAACACCTCGGTGCTGGTAAAGATCACCGGGGCCCAGGTGCTCGCCGCCCTGGAGAACGGGTTCTCGGAGCTTGGCCGCTCCGCCGGGCGCTTCCCGCAGGTGTCGGGGATCGCCGTCACGGTCGATTCGGCCGCCGCCGCGGGCAAGCGGGTCGTCGCGGTGACGGTCGGCGGGGCGCCCCTCGACCCGACCCGGACCTACACGGTCGCAGCCAACAACTTCATGCTCGCCGGCGGCAACGATTACGGGATGCTGGCCGAGGGACGCATCCTCGTCGGCGCCACCGACGGCACGCTCGTCGCCAACGTGGTCATGTCCTACATCCGCGCCAACGCGCCGCTGACGATCGAGACGGGGCGCCTGACCATCCGCTGACCCTCGTTCGCCGATCCTGAGGTTCGATGCCGACAGACGACACCGTCGCGGGCGCGCTCGCCCGCTTTCGCGCCTCCGGGTCCCCGTGGCTCGCTCTGCCGTTCTTTCAGGACGGCAGCGCGGAGCGGGTCGCCGAGGCGGTCGATGCCCGGCGCGAGGCCGGCGCCCGGGTGCTGCCGGCACCCGAGAACATCTTCAACGCGCTGACCCTGACGCCGCTCGACCGGGTCCGCGCGGTGATCCTCGGCCAGGATCCCTATCCGACGCCGGGCGACGCCCACGGCCTCGCCTTCTCCTATGTCGGCGGGCGCCGGCTGCCGGCCTCGCTGAAGGTGATCCTGGCCGAGATGGCGGAGGAGACCGGCTCCGCGGTGCCGATGACTGGCGATCTCAGCCCCTGGGCGCGCCAGGGCGTCCTGCTCCTCAACGCAGCGCTGACGGTCGAGGCGGGGAAGTCGGGCGCGCATATGAAGCTCGGCTGGTCGGCGCTCACCGACCAGGCGGTGTCGGCGGTCTCGGCGGAGCGGCCGGCGGTCGCCTTCCTGCTCTGGGGCGCGCCGGCCCGCCAGCGCGCCGCCCTGATCAACCGGAAGAAGCACCTCGTGCTGGAGGCCGGCCACCCCTCCCCCCTCAACCGCAAGGCGGATTTCCGCGGCAGCCGGCCGTTCGGGCAGGCGAATGCCTGGCTGGAGGAGAAGGGGCTGGAGGCGATCGACTGGCGGCTGGGATAGCAGATTACCTGTATTCATGCGGCAATTCTGAAACCCTCCACGTCATCCCCGGGGCCGCGCAGCGGAACCCGGGATCCATAACCGCCGACGGTGCAGGATAAATCGGAACGCTGTTCGCCTCTTCTGTAAGCCCCAGCGGTTATGGATCCCGGGTTCTCGCCTGCGGCGAGCCCCGGGATGACGTGGAGCGTTACCGGGCAAGTATCGGTTCGAAGAACGACATCGCCGGCGTCCTACGCCCCCTCCCCCGCCACGAAGGCCAGCGTCCGCCGGTGGGCCTCCTCGTCCGAAAACTGCTCGGGCGGCGACTTCATCAGCCAGCTCGACGGGCCGACCAGCGCCCCACCGATGCCGCGCTCCCGCGCCAGGGCGGCGCAGCGCACCGCGTCGATGACGATGCCGGCGGAATTCGGCGAGTCCCACACCTCCAGCTTCAATTCGAGGCTCAGCGGCACGCCGCCGAACGCCGTGCCCTCCAGGCGGATATGCGCCCATTTGCGGTCGGTGAGCCACGGCACGTAATCGCTGGGTCCGACATGGATGTCGTCCGGCGGGAGCGCCGTCTCAAGCTGGCTCTGCACCGATTGCGTCTTCGAGATCTTCTTCGATTCGAGCCGCTCCCGCTCCAGCATGTTGCGGAAATCGGCGTTGCCGCCGAAATTGAGCTGGTAGGTCCGATCCAGCGTCACCCCGCGCTCGCGGAAGAGATGGGCGAGCGCCCGGTGCACGATGGTCGCGCCGACCTGGCTCTTGATGTCGTCGCCGATCAGCGGCAGCCCGGCACGGGCGAAGCGCCGGCGCCACTCGGGATGCGAGGCGATGAAGACCGGGATGCAGTTGACGAAGGCGCAGCCCGCCGCCAGCGCGGCCTCCGCGTAGTATTCGGTGGCGGCCTGCGAGCCGACCGGCAGGTAGGAGACCAGCACCTCGGCGCCCGCGCGCCGCAGGGACGCCGCCACGTCCACCGGCCGGGCCGGCGATTCCGGCACGATCGCCTCGAGGTAGCGCCCGAGCCCGTCGACGGTGGGCCCGCGCTCCACCGTGACGCCGGTCGGCGCGACCGCGGCGAAGCGGGCGGTGTTGTTGGGCGGGGCCAGGATCGCCTCGGCGAGGTCACGGCCGACCTTGTCCCGCGCGACGTCGAACGCCGCCACGACCTGCACATCCGCCACCCGGTAGCCGCCGAGATCGGGGCTCATCAGCCCCGGCACCGCCGCGCCGGGGCCGGCCTCCCGGTAATAGGTCAGGCCCTGCACGAAGGAGGAGGCGCAGTTGCCGATTCCCGCGATCGCGACCCGCACGCTCTTCTGGCCCACTGCCCGCCCTCCTCGTCCCAGGAACTTACCCCAGCAACTAGAACACTCCTCCGGAGTATCGACCCCGATCGAGCGTGGCCGGGCCGGCGAACGGGGCGTAGGGTGCGCGCCACATGGGAGGAGCACGCATGGAGATCTTCGACGGGCCGGAGGCCCTGAAGGCGGCGATCGGGCAGGAGATCGGGGTCGGCGAGTGGGTCACGGTCGATCAGGCGATGATCGACCGCTTCGCCGAGGCGACGGACGACCACCAGTGGATCCACGTCGACCCGGAGCGGGCGGCGCGCGAATCGCCCTACGGCGCCACGGTGGCGCATGGCTACCTCACCCTGTCGCTGGTGCCGCGCTTCATCGCCGGGGTGCGCCGGCTGGAAGGCCTGCGGCTGAGCCTGAATTACGGCCTCGACCGCGTGCGCTTCCCCGCACCCGTCATCGTCAATGCCCGCCTGCGCGGCCGGGTGCGGGTGGCGGCGGCCCTCGACGTGCCGCCCCGGGGCCTGCGCACAACCTACGGGGTGACGGTCGAGATCGAGGGCGGCGCGAAGCCGGCCTGCCTCGCCGAGGCGGTGGTGCTGCACCATTGGTGAACCCGGCGCGCCCTGACGGATTGTCGGGGGGACGTCAGCGGAGCCGTCAGCAAGGGAACGGGAATGACCTTCGAGACCGAGCGGCGCGCCCTCCAGCGCGTGGTGGCTGTGGCGGGGCTGGTCCCGGTGCTGGGCGGCCTCTACGGGGTGCTGTTCGGCCAGGCCGGCCTCGGCGGCGGCGCCTTCGACATCTCGAGCGACAGCCATTTCCGCTACCTGTCGGGCCTGCTGCTCGGGATCGGCCTGCTGTTCTGGTCGACGATTCCCGCGATCGAGACCAAGACCTCGCTGTTCCGCTTCCTGACGATGGTGGTGGTGCTGGGCGGCCTCGCCCGGCTGCTCGGCCTGTGGCTCACCGGCCTGCCCTCGCTCGTCATGCTGGCGGCGCTCGGCATGGAGCTGGTGGTCACGCCGCTCCTGTGCCTGTGGCAGATCCGGGTGGCGAACCGGGCGGGGACGCCGATCCTGTAGGCCTCCCCGTCGGCACGCTGGCGGGGGTCAACCCTTCGGCAGCAGGGCCGTCACCTCGATCTCGACCTTCATCTCGGGCCGCAGCAGGCCCGCGACCACCACCAGGGTCGCGGCCGGGCGGATCTCCCGCAGCACCCGGCCGCAGACCGTCAGCACCGCCTCGGCCTCCGCCCGGTCAGTGACGTAGTAGGTGGCCCGCACGACGTGCTCCAGCGACGAGCCCGCCTGATCCAGCACGCCCGCGATGGTGCGCCAGCACGCCTCGGCCTGGGCGCCGGCCTCGTCCGGCATCGTCATCGCGGCGTAGTCGTAGCCGGTGGTGCCGGCCACGAACACGAAGCCGTTCTGCACCACCGCGCGGGAATAGCCGTAGTCGCGCTCGAAGCTCGAGCCGCCGTCGATCCGCCGCCGCATCCCCGCCCTCCTGATTCGTCCGGGGAGAGCATGGCGCGTCAGCCGACCTCGCTCCAGCCGGCGAAGCCCGCGAGGGGCTCCTGGTCGTAGGCCGCCATCAGGGCGCGCATGGCGTGCTCGTCCCGCAGGCGGTCCTCCGCGGCGAGCGCCGCCAGCCCCTCGAAGAAGCCCTCGCGGCGCAGCGCCGGGGTGAAGGTCAGGGTGAAACGCACCGGTTCGTCGCCGCGATTGGCGAAAGCGTGCGGCTCGCCGGGGCGCACCAGCACGAAACCGCCGGGCCCCACGGTCACGTCGCGGTCGTTCAGCCTCAGGGTGAGTTCGCCCTGGTGGACCTCGAACGCCTCGGTGAGCCGGGCATGGCGGTGCAGCCCGGCGCCGGGCGAATGCGGCGCGAGGGTCATCCCGTAGATGCCGATGGCGTCATCCGTGGCGTCGCTGCGGGCGAGGTAGCGCACCTGCATCCCGCCGATCGTGACGCCGGTGCCGGGATCGGGGGTCGGGTCCATGGCGCAAAGCTCCTTGGAAAGCGTGTCCGATTAGCCTCTGCGAAGTTCACACCCACCGCGTCATTCCGGGGCCGCGCAGCAGCCCCGGAATGACGCGGTGGGTGCCAAGACTGTCGAGCCAGTCGAACAGGCTCCGAGACAACGCCGCCTCAGGGCTTGAGGATGCTCGCGACGAGCCAGATCGCACCCAAAAGGATAACGGTCTGAAGCGCGATGGCGCCGAGCAGCGTTTGAATGAGATCAAGCCGCATGCCTGCAAACTGTGCCCTGATCTCGGAGATTAGGATTGTCTCCGAGGCGGCCACGTCCGCGCGGGTCGCGAGATCCGTGCGCTGCGCTCGAAAAACGATCTCCGCGATCGACTCCGCCTGATCCGACGAGAGCTTGGCGTCATCCTGGAGAGCGCGAGCGAGCTTCGGACGGTCGAATGCAATCGTGGTCATGGGGTTCGTCCCGGGCGCGCGATCACGTCAACGCTTACCATAGCACCGACATTATCCTTCCCCAACGTCAAAAAAGCCCCGCCCGGATCGCTCCGGGCGGGGCTCGTCACACTCTAAACCCTTGACGTCTCGACCTTACTCGGCCGCGACCTTGTGGGCCTGCGAGCCGTCGGTGTAGGTCTCGGGCTTCAGGCGCTGGCCCGGGGCGGCGCGGCCCGGGAGCGGCGGCAGGGCCTTGGCCTTCTCGAGGTCGATGCCGGCGCCTTCCGCGACGCGGCGGCCGTAATCCTCGTCGGCGTGCCAGAAATGCCAGACCATCCGGAGCTGGATCGCCTCGGGGCACTCCTTCATGTCGGCGACGAGGTTGGCGATCAAGTCCTCGCGCTCCCAATCCTCGAAGGAGCGGTAGCGCACGCCGGCCTGGGTGTAGTCGTCCTCGGTGCGGCTGGCCTGGTAGCGGCCGAGCTTGCCCTCGACCGGCTGGTGGTACTCCTTCGCGGGCTTGGGGGCCTCGCGCAGGCCCTGCCCGATGGTGCTCGGCTCGTAGTTGATGTGCTTGTTCTCGCCGACGCCGTCGACGTAGAACGTCATCTGGCCGTCGCGCTGGTTGGTGGCGGTCTTCACGCCCGGCGCCGGCGCGTTGATCGGCAGCTGCAGGTAGTTCGGGCCGACGCGGTAGCGCTGGGTGTCCGAGTAGGACAGGGTGCGCCCCTGGAGCATCTTGTCGTCCGAGAAGTCGATCCCGTCGACGAGCACACCGGTGCCGAAGGCCGACTGCTCGACATCGGCGAAGAAGTTGTCCGGCACCCGGTCGAGCACCATGCGGCCGCAGGGCAGCAGCGGGAACTGGTCCACGGGCCAGAGCTTCGTGTCGTCGAGCGGATCGAACGACAGGTGGTCGTTCGGGCCGTCCGGCATGATCTGCACGGCGAATTCCCACTCGGGGAAGTTGCCGGCCGCGATGTTGTCGTACAGGTCCTTGGTCGCGTGGCCGACGTCCTTACCCTGGATCTCAGCGGCCTGGGCCGAGGTCAGGTTGCGGACGCCCTGCTTCGGGATCCAGTGGAACTTGCAGAGATGCGCCACGCCCTGGTCGTTGACCAGCTTGTAGGTGTTGACGCCCGAGCCTTCCATCTCGCGGTAATTGGCCGGGATGCCCCAGGGCGACTTCAGGTGCGTCACCATGTGGATCGACTCGGGGTGCGCCGCCACGAAGTCGAAGAAGCGCCAGGCCTCCTGGCGGTTGGTCACCGGATCGGGCTTGAAGGCGTGGATCATGTCCGGGAACTTGATCGCGTCCCGGATGAAGAAGACCTTCAGGTTGTTGCCGACGAGGTCCCAGTTGCCGTCGACGGTCTTGAACTTCACCGCGAAGCCGCGCGGGTCGCGGGCGGTCTCCGGGCTCTCCTTGGCGCCGGCGACGGTCGAGAAGCGCACGAACATCGGCGTCTTCACGCCGGTCTCGTTCAGGACGCGGGCGCGGGTGTACTTGGAGGCCGGCTCACCGCCGATCGTACCGTAGGCCTCGAAGTAGCCATGCGCCCCGGCGCCGCGGGCGTGGACCACGCGCTCGGGGATCCGCTCGCGGTCGAAATGGGTGATCTTCTCGATGAACTGGTAGTTCTCGAGGGTCGCCGGGCCACGCTCGCCGACCGTGCGCATGCTCTGATTGTCGCGGACCGGGTGGCCCTGGCGGGTCGTCAGGATCGGGCGTTGGTCGCTCATGGGAACTCCTCTGGCGTGCAAGCGCAGCGTGCCGGGACGGGGACACCGCGCGAGGAACCGCTCACATAGGGGTTCGGTCGCCGGACCGACACCCTGGAACTGCTCTCGCTCGAACCTATGACCGCTGCCTGACTCGAAAACAAATGCATCGTTGCGAAGTTCGTGATAGGCACAGCCTATGAACGCCTCCGGCCTGTCCCTGCGCGACCTCGAATATGTCGTGGCCCTGGCGGAGGAGGGCCATTTCGGCCGCGCCGCCGAGCGTTGCGCCGTGAGCCAGCCGACCCTGAGCGTGCAGGTGCGCAAGCTGGAGGAGGCGCTCGGTCTCGTCCTGTTCGAGCGCTCGAACCGGCGGGTACTCCTCACCCCGAGCGGCCAGGCGGTGGTGCGCCAGGCCCGCGCCGTTCTGGCGGAGGCCAAAACCCTGCTGATGCTCGCCCGCGAGGGGGCCGGGCAGGGCCTGCGCGGCCGCCTCGTCCTCGCGGCGATCCAGACGCTCGGCCCCTACCTGTTCCCACAGGTGCTGCGCGGGCTGCGCCAGGCCTTTCCGGACCTCGCCCTCGCCTTGAGCGAGGGGCGCACGGCGGAGATCCTCGACGCCCTGCGCGAGGGCCGGGCCGACGCGGCGCTCATCTCCCTGCCGATCCCGGATTCGGGGCTGACGGTCGCACCCCTCTTCGACGAGCCGTTCCTCCTCGCCTGCCCGGCCGAGCACGCCTTCGCGGGCGGCGAGGCACCGCGCCCGGGCGACCTCGCCGGGCCGGACCTGCTGCTCCTCGACGAGGGCAATTGCCTGCGCGACCAGGCGGTGGCGGCCTGCGGCGCCGGGCCGGCGACCGGGCGCCACGCCACCAGCCTCGAGACCCTGCGCTCGATGGTGGCGGCGGGCGCCGGCTACACCCTGCTGCCGGCGCTCGCCGCCCCGCCCGGGCCCGATCCCGCCGGGCTCACGATCTGCCGCCGGTTCGGGCCTGACGGCCCGCGCCGCACCATCGCGCTCGCCTGGCGCGCCAGCGATCCGCGGACCGAGGGGCTGGCCGAGCTCGCCGGGTTCTTCCGTGCGCATGCGCCGCACGCAACGCTGCCCCTCGGTCAGCCGGCGGAGGCCGGCACCGGTCGCGACACTGGCACGATTCCCGTATAGCGACGCGGCCAACCCCAGATTCCCTTCCAGGCCCCGGCTTTCCCCGACCATGGACGCCATGAACCCCGCCGCGACGAATCGCCGTCGTTCGCTCGTCCGCGCGGCGGCCTTGTGGGCGGGCCTCGTCCTCGCCTCGGCGGCGCTGGCGGGCCTGTTCCACATCGCCGGCCTGCCCGCCGCCCTGCTGCTGGGCTCGATGCTCGCGGCCATCGTGTTCGGGGTCCGCGGCGCGCCGATCCGGGTGCCGAAGCTCGGCTTCCAGGGCGCGCAGGCGCTGATCGGCTGCCTCGTCGCCCACTCGGTCAACGCCTCGATCGCCGCCACGCTGATGCAGGACGGGCTGCTGATCCTGGCCGTGGTCGGCGTCACGGTGGTGGCCGCCGCGATCACCGGCTGGGTGCTGACCCGCATCCGCCTCCTGCCCGGCACCACCGCGGCCTGGGGCTCGTCGCCCGGCGGGGCCTCGGCCATGGTGGCGATGGCGGAGGAGTTCGGCGCCGACCCGCGCCTCGTCGCCTTCATGCAGTACGTCCGCGTCGCCTGCGTCGCGCTGACCGCCTCCGTGGTCGCGCGCTTCCTCGCCGGGGGCAGCGGCGCGGTCCCGGGCGCCGACATGGATCCGGCGCCGCTCGCGGTCCTCGGCACGCTGGCGGTGGCGGGCATCGGCGCCTGGCTCGGCCTGCGCCTGCGCATTCCCGCGGGCGCCCTGATCGGGCCCCTCGCCATCGGGGCGACGCTCCACGCCACCGGGCTCGCCGGCATGGCGCTGCCGTCCTGGCTGCTGGCGCTGGCCTATGCGGGCATCGGCTGGACGGTGGGCCTGCGCTTCACCCCCGCCACCGTGCGGGCGACGTTGTTCGCGCTGCCGGGGGTGCTGGTCGCCACCTTCGGGCTGATCGCCTTGTGCGGTCTCTGGGCCTGGGGCCTGACCTTCCTCCTGCCGATCGACCTCCTCACCGCCTACCTGGCGACGAGCCCGGGCGGGCTCGATTCGGTGGCGATCATCGCGGTCGGCACGCATTCGGACGTGTCCTTCGTCCTCGCGGTGCAGACCCTGCGCCTCCTCGTGGTCATCATCACCGGCCCGCTGGTGGCGAAGTGGATTTCTCGGAGCGCCGGCGCGGCGCGCTGAGGCGGATCCGCACCAGTCAAGCTCGCATCCGACCGCGAAACCCGCTATCCCGTCGCCTCCGGCGAGTTTTCCTCGCCCCTGACCCATGACCGCAGCCGTGCACGACTACATCAAGAAGATCCTCGGCGCCCGCGTCTACGACGTCGCCGTCGAGAGCCCCCTCGATCCGATGCCGCGCCTGTCGCAGCGCATCGGCGCCAAGGTGCTGCTCAAGCGCGAGGACCTGCAGCCGGTCTTCTCGTTCAAGATCCGGGGCGCCTACAACAAGATGGCGGGCTTGAGCCGGGAGGCGCTGGCCCGCGGGGTGATCTGCGCCTCGGCCGGCAACCACGCGCAGGGCGTGGCGCTCGCCGCCGCCCGGCTCGGGATCCCGGCCGTCATCGTGATGCCGCGCACCACCCCGGCGATCAAGGTCGAGGGCGTGAAGTCCCGCGGCGGCCAGGTCGTGCTGCACGGCGACGCCTTCGACGAGGCCTACACCCACGCCAAGGGGCTCGAGGCCGAGCAGGGCCTGACCTTCATCCACCCCTACGACGATCCCGACGTGATCGCCGGCCAGGGCACGATCGGCCTCGAGATCCTGCGCCAGCACGGCGCGCCGATCGAGGCGGTGTTCGTGCCGATCGGCGGCGGCGGCCTCGCGGCGGGCGTCGCCACCTTCATCAAGTTCATGCGGCCCGAGACCAAGGTCATCGGCGTCGAGCCGGCGGACGCCGCCAGCATGAAGGCGGCGATCGAGGCGGACGAGCGGGTGGTGCTCGACACGGTCGGCCTGTTCGCGGACGGCGTCGCGGTGCGCCAGGCCGGGGCCGAGACCTTCCGGCTCTGCCGCGAGCACCTCGACGAGGTCATCACCGTCGACACCGACGCGATCTGCGCCGCGGTCAAGGACGTGTTCGACGACACCCGCGCGATGTCCGAGCCCTCCGGCGCCCTGGCGCTCGCCGGCCTCAAGGAATACGCCGCCCGCGGCAGCGTCGTCGGGGCGGGGGCGCTGGTGGCGATCAACAGCGGCGCCAACCTCAACTTCGACCGCCTGCGCCACATCGCCGAGCGGGCCGAGATCGGCGAGCGCCGCGAGGCCCTGTTCGCCGTCACCATCCCGGAGCGCACCGGCAGCTACCGCGCCTTCATCCGGGCGCTGGGGCGGCGCGCCATCACCGAGTTCAACTACCGCTACGCGCCGGGCGCCGAGGCGCACATCTTCGTGGGCGTCCAGCTCGCCGGCGGCCGGGCGGAGAAGGAAGCCCTGATCGCGGAGCTGCGCGGCCTCGGCTACCCGCTCGTCGACCTCACCGACAACGAGGTGGCGAAGCTCCACGTCCGCTACATGGTCGGCGGCCGGGTGCCGGGCCTTTCCGACGAGCGGCTGCTGCGCTTCGAGTTCCCGGAGCGCCCGGGCGCGCTGCTGAAGTTCCTCGACAGCCTCGGCGTCGCCTGGAACATCTCGTTGTTCCACTACCGCAACCACGGCGCCGATCACGGCCGGGTGCTCGCCGGGATCCAGGTGCCGGCACCCGAGCGGGACCGCTTCGCCGCGGCGCTCGCCGAGCTCGGCTACGAGCACCACGACGAGTCCGACAACGCCGCCTACCGGCTCTTCCTCGACGGGCAGCCGCGCGAGGTGCCGCGGGCGGTGGCGCCGGCGGCGTGAGGGGCCGTCCTTTCTCGCGCCGAAGCTGAAACCCTCGATGTCATCCCGGGGCCGCGAAAGCGGAACCCGGGATCCATAACCGCCGACGGTTCAGGATGAAGCGTAACGCGATCCGCCTTTTTCTCGAGCCTCAGCGGTTATGGATCCTGGGTTCTCGCCTTTCGGCGAGCCCCGGGATGACGCGGAGAGTCATCCGGTCGCGAACGCCCGTCCTGTGACGAAGTGGAGACCGTTTCGTCACAGAAAAAGCGTCGAGATCCGCGATCGAAGCCGGCACCGGCCCGGGTCGCGTGATCGCGCCTTGACGCCGCCCCGCCACAGGTTCACCTCTCCCGCCCGATGCCTCCGCTCCTCGCCCTGCCCTTCCCCGCCATCGACCCCGTCGCGGTCGCGATCGGGCCGCTGCAGATCAAGTGGTACGCCCTCGCCTACATCGTGGGCCTCGTGGGCGGCTGGTTCTACGCCAAGCGCCTGGTCTCGGCCCCCTCGCTCTGGGGCGCGGTGCGCCGGCCCACGGCCCTCGACATCGACGACCTGATCGTCTGGGTGGCGCTCGGCGTCGTGCTCGGCGGGCGCATCGGCTACGTGCTGTTCTACAATCTCGCCGCCTACCTCTCGCATCCGGCCGAGATCCTGGCGGTCTGGCGCGGCGGCATGTCGTTCCACGGCGGTTTCCTCGGCGCGGTGCTGGCCCTGGTGCTGTTCGCCCGCCGCCGCGGCCTCAACGCCTACGCCATGCTCGACCTCGCCGCCGTGGTGGTGCCGATCGGGCTGTTCTTCGGCCGCATCGCCAATTTCGTGAACGGCGAATTGTGGGGCCGGCCGGCGCCGGATTTTCCGTACGCCATCGTGTTCCCCAACGGCGGGCCGCTGCCGCGCCATCCGAGCCAGCTCTACGAGGCCGTCGCCGAGGGGCTGGTGCTGTTCATCCTGATGGCGATCGCGGTGCGGCGCTTCGGCTTCCGCCGCCCCGGGCTGCTGGGCGGCCTGTTCGTCGTCGGCTACGCCATCGCCCGCACCGCCTGCGAGTTCTTCCGCGAGCCGGACCCGCAGCTCGGCTTCCTGTTCGGCACGCATGTCGGGGCACTCGGCGGCGGCATCACCATGGGGATGCTGCTCTGCGTGCCGATGCTGCTCGTCGGCGCGGTGTTCGTCGTGCGGGCCTGGCGCGGCGACACCCGGCCGCGGGCCCGGCTCGACACCGAATCGGGACCTGAGGCCGAAGCGCCGGAAGTGAAGTCCGCGTGAGCGAGACGCCGCTGCTCGGCGAGTTGCGCCGCCTGATCGCCGTCGAGGGGCCGATCACCATCGAGCGCTACATGGCGCTCTGCCTCGGCCACCCGGTCCACGGCTATTACCGTACCCGCGATCCGCTGGGCGCGGCCGGCGACTTCACCACCGCGCCGGAGATCAGCCAGATCTTCGGCGAACTCCTGGGTTTATGGACGGCGGAGGTCTGGCACGGGCTCGGGCGCCCGGCGCCGTTCCGCCTGGTCGAGCTCGGCCCGGGACGCGGCACGCTGATGGCGGACGCGCTGCGCGCGCTGAGGGCCGCGGCGCCCGATTGCCTGGCGGCCGCCGACCTCCACCTCGTCGAGACCAGCCCTCCCTTACGCGCCGCGCAGGAGCGGGCGCTCGCCGACGCGAGCCCGTCCTGGCACGACGCCGTCGACACCCTGCCGGGCGGCCCGGCGATCCTCCTCGCCAACGAGTTCTTCGACGCCCTGCCGGTGCGCCAGTACCAGCGCACCGAGCGCGGCTGGTGCGAGCGCCGGGTGGGCCTCAAGGAGGGAGTCGGCCTCGACGGCGACGCCCTCGCCTTCGGGTTGAGCCCGGACCCGACGCCGGAGATCACCCGTGACGCGACGCCCGGCGCGATCCTGACCCTGCCGGCCGTCGCCCTCGACCTCACCCGCCGGCTCGGCCGCCGCCTCGCCCGCGAGGGCGGCGCGCTGCTCGCGATCGATTACGGCGACCTCTACGGCGGCACAGCCGACACGCTCCAGGCCGTGGCGCGCCACCGTTTCGCCGACCCGCTGGAGGCCCCGGGCGAGACCGACCTGACCGCGCAGGTGGATTTTGCGGCCCTGGCCCGCGCCGCCGCGGGCGAGGGCGCCGCGGTGCACGGGCCGGTGACCCAGGCCGACTTCCTCCTGGCGCTCGGCCTCGCCCAGCGGGCCGAGCGCCTCGCCGCCCGGGCGAACCCGGTCCAGGCCGCTGCGGTGAGGGCCGGGGCCGACCGCCTGATCGACCGCGCCACCCGCGGCATGGGCAGCCTGTTCAAGGTGATGGGCCTCGCCGGCCCCGGCCAGCCGCCGCTTCCGGGCTTCTAGATTTTCGACACGATTGTCCGGCGATCCTGCGGGACGCCTTGCCCCAGGATCCTCCCGCGATGTTCATCGAAGCGCCCGAGCTGAGCTCCCATTCCGAGATCCGCCACGCTTTCTTCACCCGGCAGGGCGGCGTGTCGGAGGGGCTCTACGCCTCCCTCAACGGCGGCCTCGGCTCCGGCGACGATCCGGCCCGGGTGCGGGAGAACCGCCGCCGCATGACGGCGCAGCTCGCGCTGCCGCCGGAGAACCTGGTCAGCCTCTACCAGATCCATTCGGCGCAAGCCCTGGTGGTCGAGGCGCCCTTCACCGAGCGCCCCCGCGCCGACGCGATGGCGACCCGGGTGCCGGGGCTGGCGCTCGGCATCCTCACCGCCGATTGCGGGCCGATCCTGTTCGCCGACCCGGTTAACCAGGTGGTGGGGGCGGCGCATGCCGGCTGGAAGGGCGCGCTCACCGGCGTGATCGAGGCGACGCTCGGGGCCATGGAGGGGCTCGGCGCCGAGCGCCGCGGCATCGTGGCGGTGCTTGGGCCGACGATCGGGCCGGCGGCCTACGAGGTCGGCCCGGAATTCCGCGAGCGCTTCGAGGCGGCGGCCGCGGACAACGCCCGCTACTTCGTGCCGAGCCCCGAGCGGGACACCCACAGCCTGTTCGACCTGCCGGCCTACATCGTCGCCAGGCTCCGGGAATCCGGTATCGGCGAAGTGGCGAATCTGGGCCTGTGCACCTACGCCGATCCCGACCGCTTCTTCAGCTACCGCCGCACCACCCACCGGGCGGAGGGCGATTACGGCAGGCTCGTCTCGGCCATCGCGGTGACCCCGTGACGGGGTCACACGCCCCCGTGAGCCGGCCCTACCGGGACGATTTTGCCGCCCGATAGGGCGCCGTTCGGGTTTCGTTAGGATTGATCCGGCAAGCGTAGCAAAAAAATCGTGTGCGCGAGTGAACCTTGGCCATTGGCGCGCGTTGAGGGGTTAAGGAAGCCAAGGGAATGCTCGCGATGAACAGCCGTTAAGGCCGCGGTGAAACCCACCAGCGTTGTCGCGAGGACACAGCTTTCCCGGAGCTACCGGGGTATGTCGGGGACACTGCTTCGGTTGACCGCCGACCCGCAAACGGGCGCGGTCACCGCGGCATAGTAGGAAGGACCAGTTCCATGAAGTCGCTTCTCAAGAGCGCTACCGCCCTCGCTGGCATCGTCGTCGCCGGTTCGGCCCTCGCCGCCGACCTGCCGCGCCGCGTCGCCCCGCCGCCGGTCTTCACGCCGGTGCCGGTCTTCACCTGGACGGGCTTCTACGCCGGTTTCAACGCTGGCTACGGCTTCAACACCGCTGACACCCGCGCCCCCACCGTCGTCGGCGTGCCGGCCGGCGCCACCGCCGCCAGCAGCGTGTTCATCAACGCCGCCGGCGCCCCGACCAACGGCGTGCTCGCCTTCGGCAACCGCAACAGCAACGACGGCTTCGTCGGCGGCGGCCAGATCGGCTACAACTACCAGTTCACCCCGGGCTCGGGCGTGGTCGTCGGCATCGAGGCCGACGCCCAGTACGTCGACTTCGGCCGTGACCGCAACCGCTACGCCTTCGCCACCGCGCCCGGCGGCAGCGTCGCCCCGGGCACCCTGGTGTTCAACCCGAACGGCATCTCGGGCCTGGACTTCTTCGGCACCGTGCGCGGCCGTCTCGGCTACGCCTGGGACCGCACCCTCGTGTACGCCACCGGCGGTTTCGCCTACGGCTCGGGCGGCGGTCGCGATTTCGGCCTGACCAACAGCTCGCGTGACGACTTCCAGACCGGCTGGGTCGTCGGCGGCGGCGTCGAGTACGCCCTGCCCACCGACTCGTTCTTCAACTTCTTCCGCTCATCGGCGGTGACGCTGAAGGTCGAAGGTCTGTACGTGAACCTGGACCAGGGC